>NZ_JBUBKD010000067.1:0-15562 GCF_054902215.1 Nitrospira sp. CMX1
CCTCCCGTCACTGGGGATTCTCCTGGTGGCGGGAGGACTGTTCTTCCTGGGGTGGCCTCCAAACCGCTTCATCGTTCGTTCGTTTGATCCTGAGTTCCAGGTTTGACGGCGCAAGTTTCACGTTTCAACTGTCATGTTATCGGAGAACTTGAAATAGGAAACAGTAACTTGAAACCGTTGGCCGCCATGCCTCACGAGATCATGTTGGTCAGGCGGTGTCGATACGAATCAACACGAGTCATGTGGGCTCGGGCCTGTGTTGGGCAAGGAGCATGGTTGAAACAACGCATGGAAACACCAGGACAGGTTCGTGTGCTGCTCATTGACGATTCGGTGTTTGTGCTCCATAGGTTGAAGACGATTCTTGAGAAAACCAGGAGTATCGCCATTGTCGGGACGGCAAGGACTCATGCTGAGGCGCTCACTGCGTTCAGACAGTGCCAGCCGGATGTGGTACTGCTTGATGTGCACATAGGTGCAGCGAGCGGAATTGGTTTGTGTGAGACCATCAGGAGAACAGTTCCTTCTGTCGGCATTCTTTTCTTAACAGCCTGTCGTGACACGGATCTCTTTCGTTCCGCTATTAATGCAGGCGCACAGGGATACTTGTTGAAGAGTTGTTCGGCTGGTGAGATCGCGAAGACGGTCGAGGTTATTTCTGAGGGAAAGGCAGTTATCGATCCAAGATTGATACCGCAGGTCATGGCATGGATTCGCGATGAAGTGCAACTCTCACGACCGCAGAGAATGCGAGCCTGTTCGAAAGCCGATCATGACGTGCTGTCAGGCATAGCAGCTACAAGAGTAACGAAGAAATCGCCCAAGACCGCCATGCCACGCCCAACACGAGCGCGTCGCTTATTCAAGTCATCTACGCGTGGTTGAAGTTCTCAGGAGAACGGATGCGAGCAGGGACTTTCTCCAGTGGAGAGAAAGATGTCCTTGCCCGATCCCTGCAGAACCGCCAGCGTGTGATTGCACGATAGTGGAGTTGGTTAGAGCCTCACCGTCAGCCATCCCATCACGCGGGTTCCGAGCAGATCACCGAGCGGATGTTCGCGATGGGTGTCGTTCAGAGCATTGAACACCGAAATAGCCAGTTCGGCCTCCCGCGCATAGTCAGCGGTCTGCTGACGCCAGAGCAGGTATCCAACTCTGAGGTTGAGCAGATGATAGGCGGGGACCTGTTCCTGTGGCAGAACGGTTCCAGGTGGAAGGAAGGGGGCCAGATTTGTGAAGGCATCGGCCAATGGATAGGATGCGGCGCCCACGCGGTGATATAGAATCTCACCACTGAACGGACCCCATTTCAGGCGAAGTCCAGCATTGACCTTGTGGTGAGGAAAGCCTCGGCGGCTGAACCCGCTGGAGGTTTGGCCGATCTCTTGATAGGCGTAATTCGCAAATCCTGACAGCCAGGATGTCATCAAGAATTCTGCGCCGACTTCTCCCCCGTAGACGTCAGCGACTCCGCTATTCATTGGACGAACGGGGATCAAGGGGCTGCCTGTCGGGTTTTGAAAGACGATCAGATCGGAAATATGGTTGAAGAACCCCGTGACTCTGGTTCGCAGCCGATGGTCTAACCACCAACCCTGGTACCCGACTTCGTAGGACGTGATGTGCTCAGGTTTTACATCGGTTGATCCCAAAACCCTGGTCGTGATGGGAGGGAGCCCAGGCAACGCCAATTGGTTTAGCACATCGAGGCTCGCCTCACTGGTTGCGGGCGGACGATAGGCAATCGAACCGGAAAACCGAAGGACATGGTTTTCATTCAGATGATAGATCACAGCCCCACGAGGAGATAGAGTGGGGCTAATGAAGCTGTCCAGGTCGTAGCGCAGGCCGGCACTGATCTCAAGGGAGTGCAGCACTTGCCAGTCTCCTTGTGCATAAAGTCCTAAACGATCCTCCGTCGTTCTGCTGGTGAGAATATTTGAGGTATGGAGGATATGGCGAAAGTTGGTGCCGATATTGATATGCAATGACTCATGTGGGCTGAATCGATAGCGTGTTTCGAAGTCGTAGGTATTCTGGTGATGTTCTTGATCTGTTCGTCCAAATCGGTCAGTGAGAGAGGACAGCGGGGCGAGCGCTCGGACCACTCCAAAATTGGCTTCTCCGAAGTGCCCGTTCCACCAGCCGCGGACCAGCAGGCCGCGTTGTTCATAACTGACCAACGCATAGCCCTGGGACAAGTGCCCGTCTGAGACGGACGCCTCCCTGACGAATCCGTTATAGGGGTTTGCTCGTCCGATACCTGCCTCTGCCCGTATGGTTCCATCTCCGGCGAGATGATAGTCGACTCGTCCGCCGATCCGTTGACTATTGAGTGCCGGCGCGTCTCGGTCCGACCATCGTTGAGTTTGTTCGTGGCCGCCTGATAGTCGATACCCCCAATTTCCCACTATGCCTGCTTGGACCGCGTTGGTGAGCAGGGTCCCCACCTCCCCACCCGCTACTTGGATGGTCGTTCCCCGCATCTCTTCCGGAGACTTTGTGATAATGTTCACCACGCCGTCGAAGGCATTGAAACCGTAGACGGCCGATGCCGGCCCTTTCAGGACTTCAATCCGTTTGATTTCGGCCAAAGTGACAGGAAGTAGCTTCCAGATGATATTCCCGGCTTGATCAAGGTAGATGGATCGTCCGTCCACCATGACGAGGAGCTTATTCGACAAGGCCTGATTATTGCCCCGAACGCTGACATTGAAATCCACGGCGTTGGTTTGCATGACTTCCATCCCCGGCACCTGCCGCAACAATGTGGGGACGTCCGTCGCTCCGGAGCTGCGAATATCCTCGTCGGTGATCACGTAGACGTCGGAGGGAGCTCGCGAGATCGGCTGCTCATATCGGCTGGCGATGCTAATGGTTTCTTCCTTCAGATACAGCGCTTCATTCAGATGCTGTCGTTCCGTCGTGGAAGAGGCTCGGGGGATTATGGATGAAGGTTCGGGCCAACTTGAGAGTGAGGAAGTGCACCAACCGGTGACGGCAGTAAAGACAAGGGCCCTGAAACAGATGGGCGCCAGGTGCCGGTCACGTCTCACAGCCGTAGTGTCAACCATCCCATCACTCTTGTGCCGAGCAAGTCACCGAGGGGATGTTCGCGATGGGTGTCGTTCAAGGTGTTGAACACGGAGAGTGCGACTTCGGCTTCACGCAGATAGCCAGCTGCGGAGTGTTGCTGCCAGAACCGATAACCAAGACGAAAATTCAGCAAGTTATAGTTGCTGATGTGAGGATTGACGAACGGGACTCCGAATGGAGCTAACGCAGTGAAGGTCAGTGCAACAGGATACGTGGCTTGTCCGACATAATGATAGGACATGTCAGCCGAGACTCCATTGGCCCAGGTTCCCCGCAGACCAATGTTGGCTTTGTGATGCGGCGAACCTCGGCGAACGGTACCGAGAAACGTCTGATCGAAGAACTCATAGCTATAATTGGCATAACCGGAAAGCCACGTCGTGACAAGCACTTCAATTCCTACTTCCATGCCATAAATATTGGCGTGGCCCTGATCGTTGACGAACGTGGCTTGAACTGAGGAGACGTTGCGATTGCCGATCAAATCGGAGAGGTAGCTGAAAAACAGGTCTCCTCGCGTCCGTAGACGATGCTGAAACCACCAGCCTTGGTACCCAACATCGCTAGAGATAATTTGCTCAGGGGCGAGATCGGCCGAGCCGCGTACGGCAATTACGTTCGTGATAGTCGAGGGGAATGGGGGTGCCAACCCTGTAGGAATGGTCGTTCTCGCGTGTTGGTCCAGTGAGGTTTCGATCAGCGTCGGTGGGCGATATGCAACAGAGGCAGAGGCTCTGAACGAATGGTTTGGTGAGAGCTGGTAAATGACAGCCAGACGAGGACTGAGTGTGGGATTGATAAAGGTATCCATGTCGTAACGTCCGCCGGCCACCAGAGAAATGCGTGGTGTGACTCGCCACTCATCCTGCACGAAGAGACCAAGTCGATCCTCACGCGACACTTCAGAATTAATATTGCTGGTCAAGCTGATGTGCCGATAGTTGAGCCCATAGGTGAACTGATGTGACTCTCCCAATTTGATCATGTGTTGCAGGTCAAGGTTGTAGGTGTCGGCGACGGTCGAGGACAGTGCCTGTCCGTTCCGGTCAGTAATAGTGAGAAGATTCGAGAGGAGGGGGTTGGCCGTTGGCAGTGACGCACTGGAGAGCCTAGACCACCAGGTCCGAATCGACAAGGTACCCCAGTCCAGTCCTGCGCTGACGTAGGCCTGTGTCAACCTGGTGCTGGTTGAAACAGTTTCGCCGACCTGTCCATCAAAACGATTGGTATCGACGACACCGCCCGATATGTGCAACGTACTGTTTCCGGAAAGCGCATATTGAGTGGCCACATTGAGCTTGTGTGAGCGAAAGGCAAGGGCGTCTTCATCCCGCCATTGTTGGTTCTGGTCCCGTCCTGCTGAAATCCGAACCCCTAGATTTCCGATCGTAGCGGCAGTCACTGCGGCGCTGGTCACGGTTCCCAATTCGCCTCCGCCGAATTGGAGAGTCGTGCCTTTCATTTCTTCGGGTGTTTTGGTGATGATGTTCACGATGCCGTCGAAGGCATTGAATCCGTACAGCGCCGATGCCGGACCCTTGAGCACTTCAATTCGTTTGATTTCTGGCAATGTTACGGGCAGCGCTTTCCAGTACACCGTGCCTTGCAAATCCACATAGATCGACCGACCGTCCACGAGGACCAGCAGCTTATTGGCAATCGGTTGATTGTTCCCACGGATGCTGACGTTGAAGTCGGCACCGCTCATTTGCATGACCTCAACTCCGGGGATTCGACGAAGAATTGTAGGCAGGTCTATTGCTCCTGATAGTCGAATATCCTCATCGGGAATCACGTACACGTTGGATGGGGCTTCAGAAATGGGTTGTTCGTGTCGGCTGGCGATGCTGACGGTTTCTTCTTTTAGATAGAGAGCCTCTTGCTGGATCTGTTGTTTTGTCGTCGATGATGTTCGTGGGATTGGGAACGACGGCTCTGCCCAAGTTTCATGTGGAACGATCACCCAACAGGCCATCATCGTAATCAGGCTCCCCCAATGGTTGGTCGTAATGCCCAATCGTTTCACGTTGCGACAGGTCCGTTACTTGTTCATACCGTAGGGTGGACCCGAGGAGAGGAGAGCATGGAAGAGAGGGAGGTTGGCAGCTCATGGGTAGGGGAAATAGATATTGAGTACATCACAGTATGTGACGGCCTGATGCACGCCATCTTCATAAGGGACCATGTCGTAATTGAACTCAACTAAGAAGGCAAGTACTACGGGTAAAAATTCATCTATTTTCTTGCCCAAGGATGAAATTAACCCAGGTGAATCCAATTCGATACAGAATCCTTTTGTAGACAGTTGGTCTCTATCTGGGTCTGGGAGAGTCTAATAAATTGAGGAAGCTGCTGAGCAATCTCCTGGTGGCCCTAGGGGTGCTGATGAGTGTTGGAGAATATGAGACAGTGAGGATTCTTGTGATGGCGCTGAGGTTGCGGCGCCATTCTTGCTATGGAATTGGGAGAGTTGTGGTCGTGACGTGACTGTCTCCTTCCACTACAATGGCGCCGTAGACAGCCGCATCGGGGGTGTTCATGCAGATACGAGTCCTCGTGGTTGATGACGATCACGACATTGTGAGTGCGCTTCAGAAGCGCTTGACTTGGATGGGTCATGAGGTGTTGACCGCAGAGGATGGTGAGCAGGCGTTGAAACTGGCGATTGAGGATCAGCCGGATCTCATGCTCCTTGATATTGAACTGCCAGGCCTGAGTGGATTGGATGTATTGAAGCGGCTGGCCGAGAGGCGCTCAAGCGTTCCACCGCACGTCACACCGGAAGTGGTCGTGATTACCGCCTTCGGGACGATTGATCGCGCCGTCGAGGCCATTCGGCTGGGGGCGTGTGATTTTCTGACGAAGCCGTTTGAGCCGGATCATCTGTCTGCGGTGATTGAGAAGGCTAGGGCACAGATGGCCCTCACCAGGCAGATCGGGCTTCTGCAAACAGAAGTGGAGGGTCGGTACGAACAGGTAATCGGGCAGAGTCCACGCATGGTTGAACTGCGTGACACGGCGCGGCGAGCGGCTGGGGCGTCCGCCACGGTGCTCCTGTTGGGTGAAACGGGGACGGGGAAAGAAGTGATGGCTCGAGCGTTGCACCGGTGGAGCCCGCGTGCCTCGAAGCCGTTTGTCGTCGTGAATTGCGCGGCGCTGCCCGAGAGTCTATTGGAAAACGAATTGTTCGGCCATGAAAAGGGAGCCTACACCGGAGCGGTCAAGCGCGAGCTCGGTAAGATTGAGTCGGCGGAGGACGGCACTGTGTTTCTCGATGAGATCGGTGACATGCCGGCGGGGCTACAGACGCGATTGCTCCGTCTCCTCCAGGATCAGGAGTTCTATCGGGTCGGCGGGGCGCAGGCGATTCGCACGAATGTGAGGTTTATCGCGGCGACGAATAAAGATCTGACGGAGGCTATTCAGGACGGTAGCTTTCGAGAGGACCTCTTCTATCGGCTGAACGTGATCTCGTTCACCTTACCTCCTTTGCGCAAACGACTGGAAGACCTCCCTGCCTTGGTCGAACATTTTATCAAACTTCATGGGGCAAAGATCGCGCAGGGTTTGCTCCGCGTCAGCCAGGATGCGCTCGAGGTGATTCGTGGATATCACTGGCCCGGCAATGTGCGTGAGTTGGAAAATGTCTTAGTCCGGGCCATCACACTCTGTCCCGGTGACTGCATTGAGCCGGAACATCTGGGGATTATGCTGCCTCGGAGGTTGCCGGTGGACGTGAGCTTCTCAGAAGACGAAACTTTCAATTACCATATGGTGATGGAGCAATACAGTCGAAAAGTTCTGGAGGAAGCGTTGCGACGAGCCGGTGGGAACCAGACGAAGGCTGCCGAGTTGCTGGGGCTGCAACGCACCTATCTCACGAGGTTGCTCAGGCAACGCGGGGTTTCGGTCAAGGCTTCTTTCCCCTGACCGGGTGCTGACACAGTCCTCCGCCTTGTTCGCTCTTGGATGACACTCGGGGCTGTGATCCTGCCGAATGGTGAAGTGAGATGCACTTCACAAGATACGTTGCCCACCTGGTTTCCTGACGAGCTGTCATGAACTACGAGGGCTAGATCTCTGACGATCAGGGAGCCGTAGTGTAATGGGCCTTGTGTAAGTGAGGCGGACCGATGTCATCGTGTGTAGGGTAAAGTAAAAACAGCTGCCTCGGCCTGGCTCTGTCTCAACCGCCAGTCGACTCTGATGTAGTTCGACCAACAGCTTGGCAATGGCTAGGCCGAGTCCTGTTCCCTTGGTTTTCTTGTGTGTTGTGGGTGCGCGATAGAATGGCTCAAACACTTTCTCCACATCGTCTGACGCGATGCCGGGCCCGACATCGCGCACGGAGATTTGAATAATGTCACTCGATAGTCTTGTGACGGTGAGATCCACGACGGTCTCTCTCGGTGAGAATTTGATTGCGTTATGCAAAAGGTTCAGGAGAATCTGCCGGAGTTTCTCCGGGTCAGCTGAGACCAGGGGCAAATCAGTTGGGATCGAGATGACGATCTTCACGCAGTGCTCTGACGTGAACGGATGGAGGTCCTCGACTGTTTTGGCGATCACGCTTCCAAGTTCAACGGGTTCCAGGCGTAGAGTCGCTTGCCCCATCTCGATTTGAGAAAGATCCAGGAGGTCCGCGATCAGAGACTGAAGCCGTGAGAGGTTGGCTTCCACCCGCAAAAGCGATCCTTGTTGATCAGGGGTAACTGCTCCATCGATCCCATCTCGTAGGTTCGCCAGGTGGACCTTCATCGAGGTCAGCGGGGTCCGGAGCTCATGCGAGGCCGTCGAGATAAAAATGGATTTGCGGCGGTCCAGTTCTTGTAACTTTTTATTGGCTGCGGCAAGTTCCTCCGTCCTGGTTCTGACACGGTGTTCGAGTGTGCGGGCTAGTTCGCATAACTCGTGTTCACGTGATTGCAATGCTTTCGCCATCGCGTTAAAGACGCTGGTGAGCGTCCCGATTTCATCCTGTGTGTCGATGGCCATGACGGGCACCGTTTTCCCGGCTGCGAGTTGAGTTGAGGCGAGTGTGAGATCGTGCAGTGGAATGGTGATTCGGCGAGCTAACCAGACGACGATGCAGAGCCCGCCGGCCAATGTGCCAAGTGTAATAAGGATAGCTTGCCACAAGAGTCGTCGCAGTCCATGCTGAAGATCCGATGTCGACAACCCGACGAGTACGAGGGTAGGGGGCGCAGTCTTCGACGCATCGCGTATTCCCGGTCTATCCAGGCGTTCTTCAAACATCAGTTGGAGGGTAGGGTCCCAGTGAGTGGCTGGCGAATGGTGTGGGACGTGAACCGTAATATTGTAAAAAAGCGGGAGTTCGGTCCCGCCGAGCAACGTGATTAAGTCTTCCGTCGAAAACTCAATCGTTGGACGGCTCACAGGGCCATGACGGTTGAGGATAATTGCCGTCACGACTGCTTCGCTTGTCGCAGGAGTGGAGTGGTCTGAACGTATCACTTGCGTCAGTGAAAACCGTCGCTGACCGGTCGGATCCGGAATGAACTGCCCATCCCACGGGTTCTTGCCCAACCCGGCTTGAAGCGCCCCGTTCGATGAAATAATCGCCACATACGCGACCGGGTTCACGGCCAGAATTTCCTGAATGAGCTCATCCAGTCGATGGACATCTCCGGCCACGATACTGAAACGCCCCATGTCGGCCAGATGTTGAGCGAGCAGAGTTCCGCTCTGTGTCAGACTCTCTGCCGCCCATCGCGTCTGTTGCTGAATAAACAGACAGGCCATGAAGAGGCAGGCGATAATCAGAATGGCAGCTGTGCTGACGACAAGCTTTGTTCGGAGGGTGAGTGAAACTCGGGAAGCAATCGAACCGCCTAACTCATGCATTGCCGCTCACAGATGGTTCATGCCACAAGTCTAGATCATTTGGCTGGACGCCTACGGAGTTAGATCAGATTGGGTCGATTGTCGAGCAACCGGGCCATGTCCGCTATAGAGATGGCCGGCCAGTCGGACGATCTCAGTATTCAGTGTCATCCCAAGGTACTCAGCGGAGTTCAGATTCAACGCCAATTGCGGGTGGTCTGGTGGTTCTAGGCGACCTCCGCCGGTGCTGTGCTCCTTGAGACGCGCAAGCGAGATCCGTGCGGCTTGTTGTCCCACAGTCCTAGGATCCACAACTAAGGCGCCGAGCGCCCCCTGCTGAACCAAGGTCGATGAAAACGTAAAGAGCGGGATCTTGGCGCCGAGTGTCGAATCTAAAAAGAAAGGGATCGCGGATTCAGAGACGACCATCTGGTCCTGAATCAGCCATAACGCGTCGATCTTGGGGAGCAAGGTTCGGAGCGCATGGGGAATATCTTCTTGTTTATTGATCGGGATAGTGACGAGCTCCATACCGTAGCGTTTCGCCACATGAATGGACTCCCGCACAAAGGTCCCGCTTTGGTCTTCGTCGTAGAGGATGCCGATCCGATTCCGATCAGGCATCACGGAGCGAAGTGCAGAAAGTTGGGTTGCCGCCGAGGGGCGGATCGCAATCCCGGTCATATTGGAAGCAGAAAGCCCATATGCGCCTGGATTGAGGACCATGCAGAACACGACCGGTGTATCGAATATTTCCAGTTTCGTGGCCATGGCAGCTTTAAGTCCGACGGCCAAGACTAAGTCGGGTGGAGAGGCGCGCAACGACCTCACGATGTCCCGCCCTTGTTCCAGTTGGCCATGGAGGTTGTATTCCTTGACAGTTGTGGAGGACGGAAGTCCTGCCTTAAAGCCGACAACGGCTTGTTCATAGTAAGGTAGATCGGCTGATTTGAGGACGGTAATCTCTGCCGCATGGGCGGTGCCCAAGGAGGAAACGAACCAGAATAGTGTCAGGACTGACCTGAGAGGCAGCATCATGAAATGAACTAGACTAAGAGAATAATAACGTCATCATAACCTAAGATTCATGAAGATTTCTAACCATGCCAAGTGAAAGGTTAGAATACAAGTCGTCTGGTGTCTCATGTCGAGATGGTGATGAGTAACATAAAAACAAGGCAAATTCCGGGCCACAAACATTCGCGTAAGACTTGATCAGAGCTTTAGGGGCAACCAGCCGAGGACCCTGGTGCCCAGCAGATCCCCCAAGGAATGTTCGCGGTGGGTGTCATTCAGAGCGTTGAACACCGAAATAGCCAGTTCTGCCTCGCGGTGAGAGCCGTCAGCGGTTTTCTCTTTCCAGAAGCGATAGGCCACACGCAGATTGAGCAAATGGTAACACGAGTATCGGGGAGCATGGCTCCAAAGGGGGCAAGCGTGGAGAAGACAGAGGCAATGGGGTAAGTGGCTACGCCCATATTAGGCAATCTCACCACTCAGCCCGTTTTCCCACTGACCACGTATGCCAGCATTGTGCTTGAATCGTGGCCTGCCTCTCCGAGAGGTGCCTACGAGGGCCGGGCCAATCTCTTGGTAGGAGACGTTTCTGAATCCACTCAGCTATCTGGTCGCAAGGAACTCCCCCAAACTCTCCTCCATTGATGTCGGCTGCTTCATCTATTCCTGCTCATGGGAGATGATCTGCTCAGGTTTGAGGGCACCGGTCCCATTTACCGTGATCGGTGGCGGTGAGGGAATGGGGGAAGGAAGGGCAATGATGGCGAGATTGTCTCCGTACGTTTCAAAAAATGCCGGCGGTGGTACCCCACTGCCACGGTCCTTCGGAAGGTGTGGTTAGGGACCGGTGTAAAGACGAGTGAGCCGCGCGGGCTGATTATTGAATTGATAAATGTGTTCAGCTCATAACGGGCGCCGCCAACTACCGGAATCGATGCAGTCGGCTTCCATTCCCTTGGACGTACGGCCCTAGTCGATCTATCGGTGTGATAGCGGTCCTGGAAGTTATGTGATGCGGTGTTATGCCGGTAGTTAATTCCAACGGCGAAGCGCGTTGTGGTTCCAAGCTCCATCGATCGTTGCGCCTCGTATTGTACGTATGGGTTCACAGCCGTACATCGGAAATGCCATTCCGATTGGTTATGTGAAGGAATGGGGACAGCGGAGCGGTGGCAGTCACAGGCCTGCTGATATCGAGGCTATTCCAAAACGCTCGAAGAAGAAAATTCGGTCGCTCATAGACTACGTGGGCACAGCCAAGAGCCGGTATGGCAGTGTTCACAACGGCATCAGTCACAATACCATCAAACTCCCTTGTCTTAACCGGGGGTCTTTGTGTGGATTGTATGACGAGCTAGTACGCGAAGCCTCTCGCCTTAAGTGATGGGGGAAATGGTCTGGGTGCGCGGTAGACGAACGTACGTCACAACTGAGTGTGTATCAGTACTTCTAAACAGATAGTATTTTTTTATCCTAACATGAGGTCAAGAGAGACGAGCTTGTCTGGCAGCGCATCGGACGATATCGGAGAAGCGCTCGTGACTCATGTGAGCGAGGAAGATTTGGGAGCGGTGTTTTGATCTGAACATTCAGATGGCGGTGAGGAAGTCTTCGTCCATCGTCGGCAAGGTTTTGCGCAGTGCATTGACCAGTAGGCGATAGCGCGCTTCTGCCCAGGTGTTGAAGGAATCCGCATCTGCGAACACGAGATCCCAGGCCTTGGCTGCGTCAAACATGACAAGCTGTTGAGGCTTGTCGTGTCCTGGGAACAGGACGATAAGGACGGCGGAGTTTCCAGTTAAACTGATATCGGTGAAGAAGTGTACTGTCGATGCAGGAGAAAGTGTGACGTCCCGCGTGGCCGCTTCAACGATTGGTTGGTAGAGGCGTTGCAGAAACTGTCTTGTGAGCTCGTGAGGAGTCGTCGGTGTCAAGAGGTGGGGGTTGGGTTTTTCTCCGAAAAGGTTCTCCGTGAGATAGGTGGCCGCTTCCCAGGTCGGCATGGCGCCTGAGGTGACCAACGCTTCGCAGAGGTAGGCGAGCCAGTTTCGACTACGAGGACGCTTACGAACGGCTGTCAACTTCTTTGCCATCACCGGCCATCCTTCGACATATGGAGACAGAACATCCGCACTGGCGCCAGGGGACCTGATCGGTAAAAAGTATATCGGCAGGGCGAGGGGCGGTCAACGAATTCTGGCGAATCACACAGCGGTGCCGTTTTTGGGAAATGCCTAACCGGCATGACTCATGAGCGGTTCTCTTTCAACCACTGATACGCGCTGGAATAATATTCGGCGCTCGTTTCTTTGCTCCTGAGTTCCAGGTTTCACGGGCGAGTTTCACGCTTCAATGTTCCTGTTGTTTGAACGCTTGGAATATGAAATGTCAAACGTGATTTCGTTGATTTCAGCGCATTACCGTTCGACATGCTCACGACCCTGAGTGCAGTCGAAGGGGAGACACAGTTCACGCGTTTGAGAGGGAGGTTGGCGGATTATTCCGCGTGCTGTTAGGTATCTGAGCGAGACGTAGGGTCCGCACGATCGGCGTACTGATCATGGATGCGTGTGAGTTCGTCTGTGGACGCGATAAAGGTGTCGAGGAGGTCCGGGTCGAAGTGTGCACTCCGGTGTTTTCGCATCAGATCGATCGCATGACTGAGCTCAAACGCCGGCTTGTAGACGCGCTGGGTTGTGAGGGCGTCAAAGGCATCGGCAATAGCTGCAATACGACCCTCGATAGGAATCGTCTCGCCCTTCAAACCACGAGGATACCCGGTTCCGTCGAAACGCTCATGGTGGGTGTAGGCAATGACGGCCGCGACTTTGAGCAGCTCCGCATCCGACCCGCTCAGGATTCGATACCCGATCTCTGCATGTTGGGCGATGACCCCGAATTCTTCCTCGGTGAACTTACCGGGTTTTAACAGTACATGATCCGGCGTGCCGATTTTGCCGATGTCATGCATTGGGCTGGCTGTCCGGATCAAATCACAACGTTCCGGCGATAACCCGGCTTTGCGGGCGAGCAGTTCGCAATAGTGGCTCATGCGTTGCACATGTTGGGCTGTTGCATTGTCACGGAACTCGGCGGCAATGGCCAGCCGCTGTATCGTTTCCTCACGCGACAAGCGCAGCTCTTTTTCTGTTCGCTCGAGCCACTCCAAGGCCTGCTGGAGTGCGAGTGTTCTGGTTCTGACGATGTCTTCGAGGTTTTCCCGATGATGGTGGTTTTCCAACTCAAGCCGTCGTCGTCGCAGCGCGTTGGCCACGTCGATCAAGACTTCGTTGGACTCAAACGGCTTGATGATATAACCAAAGGCGCCCACGTCGAGAGCCGCGTTGGCCAGAACGGAGCTATCGAGGCCTGTCACCATGATGGCTGCGGTATGTGGATGTGTCGTGAGCGTATGTCGCACGAGGTCCATGCCGGATTCACCAGGCATGTTGACATCGCACAACATCAAGGCATAGGGCTGGGCGGCAAGCTTCTGTCGAGCTTCTCGCGCATCAGCCGCACCTTCCACTGTATAGCCATGGGATTGCAGCAGATACGCCAAGAGGCGACGGATCGGTTCCTCGTCGTCGACCACGAGAATGAGACGATTGTCGAGGAGTGCGTGGTGTGTTGTCTGGTCCAAGAGGACAGTCATGGATCGAGTCTTATCGGGTTCATGTGGGTTGAGGAGCGCTGTGTTAATTCCCTATCGGTGTATTTGCTGCCAACTTGAATCATTAGCGAGGGTTCAGGAAGATTGTGCATGTTTTATGCCGCAAGGTTGAGACTTCCTGCGACGCACATTATTCCATTGATTCTGTTTTCTGATGATCGTGCAATAGAAGAACCCACGCATCCGGATTGAAGTTTGGATCGATATGTGCTCCAGCATTGTCTCTGTCTCTAAAGTGCTTCTGCTTCTACGTCAAGAGATTGTACAGAATTCGCCAATTTTATCGGATAGTTTTGTACACGGGAATGAAATGTGACAGTCGGATAACCGTCGATGCGTCGATAGACGCCTCAAGATGGTTTGCGCTTTCGCAGGGGCTTCACTATAATCCGGTCCTTATTCTTGAAGAAGGGACAGGGCATGAGTGGAATTTCAGGGGTGGGGCGTTTTGATGGGCGTCGGCGAGACCAGATCCGACCCGTCAAAGTGACGCGGAACTTTACGAAGCATGCGGAAGGATCGGTTTTGATCGAAATGGGGGATACGAAGGTCATCTGTACTGCCTCAGTGGAAGAGAAAGTTCCACCGTTTCTCAAAGGAAAAGGCACTGGCTGGGTGACCGCAGAATATGCGATGCTGCCACGAGCGACGCATGAGCGCTCTCCTCGAGAAGCGGTGAAGGGGAAACAAGGCGGCAGAACGCTTGAAATTCAGCGTTTAGTTGGACGCGCCCTGCGGTCCGTTACCGATATGTCACAACTGGGTGAACGGTCCATCTGGATCGATTGTGATGTGATTCAAGCCGATGGGGGTACGAGGACCGCATCGATTACTGGAGCGTTTCTTGCGCTGGCCGATGCCTGCGCGGTATTGAAGAAGAGAGAACTCATCAAGAAGTTGCCGTTGACGGATTACTTGGCCGCTATTAGTGTTGGGAAGGTCGGTGGAGAAGTGATGGTAGATCTTGCCTACACCGAGGATTCCATGGCGGAAGTGGACATGAACGTGGTCATGACGGGCCGTGGGCGGTATGTCGAAGTGCAGGGCACGGCCGAGCGGACACCGTTTGCGAAACAGGATATGGATGAATTCTTGACGCTGAGCTGGCAAGCCATTCAGCGGCTCACGACCATTCAGCAAGAGTTGATTGGTGCCCTTGACTAAGGAATCGATCAAAGAGCTTGTTCTCGCAACCAGGAACCCTGACAAAGGACGAGAGCTTGGGGCGTTGCTTGGCGGACTGGGAATCCACATCCGTACGCTAGCAGAGTTTCCTACTGTACCGGAAGTGGAAGAAGATGGTACGACCTGCGAAGCCAACGCCATCAAGAAAGCCAGGGAGGTGGCCAAGTCAACCGGTCTTCCATCCGTGGCCGATGACACAGGGCTAGAGGTTGATGCACTCGGAGGTCGACCCGGAGTGTTTGCCGCTCGATATGCGGGAGAACATGCTACTTACGAGGACAACTGTCGTAAACTGTTGTCCGAGCTTGAGGGCGTGCCGAAGGGGGCACGGCATGCACGATTTCTGACGGTTGCCGCGATTGCCTTTCCGAGCGGCGCTATCCATGTCACTCAGGGGAATCTGGAAGGTGCTATCACAGATCACCCCATAGGAGATCGAGGGTTTGGATATGACCCAGTGTTTCTGGTCCCGGAATTTGGGAAAACGCTTGCCCAGTTGACGATTGACGAGAAGAATTGTATTAGTCATCGAGCGAAAGCATTTGCCCGGGTACGGGCCTGGTTGGAGCAGCAGCCATGAAGCGCCGATTGCACCGAGGAAGGGTGACGGTGCTGATGCAGCTAAGGTAAGTGGGAGTGAATTGGGTTCTAGGCAAAACCAATCCGTCGGGGCGTAGCGCAGCCCGGTAGCGCGCCTGCTTTGGGAGCAGGATGTCGGAGGTTCAAATCCTCTCGCCCCGACCAACC
>NZ_JBUBKD010000068.1:0-57635 GCF_054902215.1 Nitrospira sp. CMX1
CTGACTCATCGTTCTTACCCTACGATTCCTCTGGACCTTCTCTTCGCGAACGATCGCCAGTCTCAATCGGCGCTTGCTCGCAGACAAGCGCTGCAGCTTCTTGGCGTCTCCCTGTATGTCTGCAGTCCGGAAGACCTGATTCTCCTGAAGCTCAAGGCTGGCCGTCCTCATGATTTTGAAGATGTGCTGGGCATTATCAAGAATCCTCACTTGCGCGTCGATCTTGACTACCTCTGGAGCTGGGCTGACCGGCTTGGGCTTCAGGGTGAACTGTCCTATGTGTTCCAGGCAGCCGACACCGGAAGGTAGAGACGCTTGCCTGCCTCGTTTCGGCCATGACCATGGTTTTGTCCCCCGACTCCTCCTTTTATCCAGCGGCCCAAACGGCACGTCGGGATTGTATTTGTTCACCGGATTCAGCGGATTGTCCGGATGATACTTGTAACTATATGGGGGTGCGCCTTGCCATCACATGGGGTCATATCTCCTCGGATTTACATCATGGGGACAGCACCTCTCGACCATCCTAGATCCTCATGGTCCGAGCAGAATCAAGGGACATGCCTCAGGGAGCCAGTCCGCCACGATGTGTGGCTCGGCACATCGCACCAGACACGATTGCAAATTGACCACGATTTCTTCCTTCGATATACTGTTATGGAATCGGAGGACGTTTCCATGCCTGTCTCCCAACTCTCTTCAAAGGGTCAGATTCTGATTCCCCGGCAACTTCGACGCAAGCTGGGGTTCAAAGCCGGGGGTAGAGTCCAGTTGACCGAAGAAAGCGGCCGCTTGGTCATTACGCCTGCGGCGGATGATCCTATCGCAGCAGCTACAGGATTTCTCACGGGCAAGTTCTCCCTGACGGACGACCTCCGTCGCGAGCATCGGGAGGAGACCCGGCGTGAGCAAAAAACTCGTCCTCGATAGTTTTGCGCTGGTGAGCCTCTTCCATAAGGAACCCGGGTGGGAAAAGGTCCGTACCGTTCTGTACGAGCAATAGCGGGCTGGAACCAAAGCCTACTTGAACTGGGTCAATTGGGGCGAATTCTTTTACATCGTCAAACGCAAAGTGGGCGCGGAACGGGCCACGGAATCCCTGCGGCTTCTGGAACAGTTGCCCATTGAACTGGTTCCGGTCGATCTGCCGTTGGTCCGCGAGGCGGCGGAAATCAAAAGTGCCTATGCGGTCTCTTACGCGGATGCGTTCTGTATCGCCACGGCCCGTCGCATCGGAGGAACGGTCCTGACGAGCGACCCTGAATTCCATGCTGTCGAGCATCTGATCACCGTTCGGTGGCTGCGCACCTAAGCGCCTTCCCCTCATCTTCCCCTCCCATCCAACGGTGCAAACGGCACGTCGGGGTTGTACTTGTTCACCGGATTCAGCGGATTGTCCGGATGGTAGCGATTCACCGGATTGAAGGGATTATTCGGATTGTATTGATTGATCGGGTTGGTCGGATTGCCGGGATCGTACCGGTTCACGGAATTGAACGCGCTGTTAGGGTCGTACTTATTGACGGGATTGAGCGGATTATCCGGCGCATACCGGGTTGTCGGAGTGAAGATGTTGTAGTCCCGCTCGTAGCGCCGGTCGAAGCCCATCTCGGCGTGGCTTGTTGTGGTCCACATCAGAACTAGCATGATCAGCAGCCCTGTCGGTCTCATTGTCGCCTCCTTGCCACCAGTTCATCGCGGCCTACTATACCGGACGACTGTGACATCGGAGGTCCCTTCCGAAACAATTTCCTTACCGCACACTTTCTTCGACTCTAGTAAGGGCTTCCGACAGCCAGGTCGGTTCTCGCTCTGAACTGATCATGACATCCAGGGTCTCTACCGATACCGGCGTGCCGTCCGATCACGATCTGGCCAATGCCGGCTTTCCAGTGAGAACGATTGACATCTGCCTCCTCCATGCATACGATACTGGCATATCAAAGAGAGGTGCTGAATGCGTACAACCTTAGATCTCAACGAGAAGCTCATTCGGAAACTTATGGACGTGACTTCCGCCAAAACCAAGACTGACGCGATCCATCAGGCGGCAGCGGAATTGATTCGGAGAAAAAAACTAGATGAGCTCAAGTCTCTGAGCGGCAAGATCCGTCTCGACCTGGATTGGAAAGAGCTGGAACAGACCGAGCTCCACCATCAAGCATCCTTGAAGCGCCGCCGTCATGGTCATCGCTGATACATCCGTCTGGATTCCATTCTTTAATCGTCCAAATTCGCCTCAAAAAGCCACTCTCGATTTACTTATTGACGCCGACGAAGTCGTCCTGGTCGGAGTGGTACTGGCTGAATTGCTCCAGGGTTGCCGCACATCGTCGGAACGGGAGACCCTTTCCGAGGCCTTGCTGGCCTTGCCCTACCATGAAGTGACTCAGTTCATTTGGTCGCAGACAGGTGATCTCTCGGCACAGCTGCTTCGTAGAGGCGTGACCTTGCCGCTGTCGGATCTGATCATCGCCGCCTTGGCTATCGAACACCACTGCCCGGTGTACAGCCTGGATACCCACTTCAAAAAGATTCCAGGTGTGCGTCTGTATTTGCCCGCATCACGCCGATCATTCTCATAGTGCTGAGCCGGAGTTCCTTCGTTGAATAGAGTCAGCCTCTTCCGCAACAGCTACTCGCAGACCGTCGGGACATACCACCCGGACACCGCTGCCAAAGCTGAGAATCCATCCGACGAGTTCCCGGCTGTCGGCAACGATCAGGGTCATCCGTAGCTTGCCGCCCGGCAACCGTTTCAATTGTTGACTCGGATGCCAGACACGATCTTTTGCCCACGCAGCCGTCCCTTTCTCGAAAATCAGTTCCACCTCAATGCGCGGTCCACGCATGACGGTGAGCGTATCCTCCACAAAGGCCTCGAAGTCGAAGTGCAGCGGGATTTGATACGGCAACTCGGTGGGCGTCACGGACTTGATCCGCTCGACGGCGAACATGCGTGGCTCGTTGCGAAGGTGGCAATAGCCGACGAGATAGAGCCCCCCGGAGGCGTACCAGAGCCGGTAGGGATCGACTTCCCGCCTAGTCACGCGCCCGCGCGAGGCGGACTCGTAGCGCATCTGGATCCGTTTTTTCTCGGCAATGGCATGGGCGACACGCTCGACGACCTCTCGATGACGTTTATATCGCTTATGCGGACCGAGGCCGACGGAAAATGTGCCTTCAAGTTGGTGCACCAACGCAAGCCCTTCCGGCGGCAGCGCTGCCGAGGCTTTACTCAAAGCAGATTGAAGGGAGGCATGCAGGGTGGTGCCTTCGAGCGGGGCAATGAGACGACGACTCAACGTAAGGGCCATGAGTTCTGTCGGTGAGAACCGGAGGGCCGGAGCATGGCGCACTCCATCGAGGAGCTTCCAACGTATCCGACCGTCGATCCGCTCGGTCACCAGCGGCCAGCCGGCCGATTCAATGGCATCGAGATCGCGTCGCACCGTGCGTGGATGGCGGACGGCGGAATGGTCGAACCCTTCGGCGAGTTGCTCCAGCGTGAGTCCCTGCCGCGACGCTTCCAGCTTGTTGAGGAGAATGAGCTGTCGGACAGCCTGGTCGTTACGCGGCATCGCCCCTCCCCGTTTGCCAGAGCCCTACGGAGCTGTAAACCACGAATGACGGTATTTCAATGTCAGAGGAAGGGCAAGCGAAAAGGGGTTCCCGATCTCGACACCGCGAAGACTCTCGTCAGATAGAGACATTCAAGAGGCACGGTGCCGCCAACGGTAGAAGCAGCACTCCTGCTCCGGTCATCGCGTGAATCGTCACATCAGGGAAGGACTCAGACCGACCATCACGATTTCTTGATTCGATCGAGGATCAGCGCGGTACAGCCGCCCAACAACCCTCCGCCCATCACCGTCGTCAGCAGCTCTACCAGTTTCAACTCCCACACCGACCCTTGCGCTTGCATGACTTCCCTGATGCCACCTTGCACCATGATGACGGACAACGCCATCGTGGCACCCACGACAAACCACCAGATAAACACGCGTACCGATGCCACGGAAGCCTCACACGTCAGGGTTACGGTCAAACGAACGATACTGAATCGCCTCTGCAATATGCACGGTCTCGATCCTCTCTGAGTCGGCCAGGTCCGCGATCGTCCGTGCGACACGCAGGATACGTCCGTGGGCTCGCGCGGAGAGTCGAAGCTTTGCCATCGCCTGCTCAAGCAACTCTTGAGCGGGCTGATCGATTCCACAATACCGTTTTACCAGCCGCGGCTTCAACTGCGCATTTGCATAGATCCCCTCCGCTCGGTACCGCCGCCGCTGTCGATCGCGCGCCGTCGCGACACGCGATCGGATCGCCGCAGAAGATTCTGCGGCGGGCAGCTCCGTGCGAAGCTCTCGAACCGGCACCGGCGGAACATCCAGATGAATATCCAGCCGGTCCAATAAGGGACCGGAAAGTTTTGCACGATACCGGCGAATCTGTATGCCGGAACAGATACAAGACCGAGTCCTGTCTCCATAATATCCACAAGGACAGGGGTTCATCGCCGCAATCAGCATGAACTGGGCTGGGTATTTAAGCGTCCCACTTGCCCTTGTCAGGATGACAGACCCATCCTCCAACGGTTGCCGTAGCCCTTCGAGCGCCCCTCGTTTGAATTCAAGCGATTCGTCCAAAAACAACACCCCGTTATGCGCAAGCGAGACTTCCCCGGGCTTGGGGATGGTCCCTCCCCCGACCAACCCTGCGTCAGAGATACTGTGGTGAGGGGCCCGAAACGGCCGAACGGTCAACAACGGTCGGTCCGGGGTGAGTAATCCCGCCACGCTGTGCACTCTGGTCGTTTCAATCGCTTCATCCAATTCCAACAACGGCAGGATGGACGGCAAGCGGCGCGCCAACATGGTCTTACCGGATCCGGGGGGACCGACCATCAAAACATTGTGTCCCCCCGCCGCTGCCACTTCGAGGGCTCGTTTGGCGTGGTCCTGTCCACGAACATCGGCATAGTCCTCATCTTCCGTCGTGCTGACCGCCCCCAAGATACCCAGACATGACTCGCTTGGAACGAGAACCCGGCTTCGCTTCAGAAATTCGACCGCTTCAGGAAGGGTGTGGATCGGATAGACACGAACCCCCTTGACCCATGCCGCTTCAGCCCCATTGTCTGCGGGAAGCAGCAAGTCGTAACCGGTTCGGCAGACCAGCGCAAAGGACAGGGCTCCGGTAATCGGCTTCACGCGGCCGTCCAACGACAATTCCCCGACAAGCACGGAACGATCGAGCACCGACTGCGGAATCACCTCCTCCGCGACGAGAATGCCGATGGCAATCGCGAGGTCGAGCCCCGACCCCTCTTTTTTGACGCCGGCAGGAGCAAGATTGACGGTGATGCGTTTGGCAGGGAAGTGAAACCCGGTATTCTTCAGTGCGGATCGAACACGGTCTCGGCTTTCCTTCACCGTGGCATCCGGCAACCCGACGACCGAAAACTGCGGGAGCCCGCCGGAAATATCGACTTCGACATCTACGAGATGTGCATCAAGACCGACCAGCGCCGCGCTCGTGACCCTCGCAAGCATGACCCCACGCCTTTCCCTAGCAAGATGCTGAAACAGTCCGCCGGCATCGTTCTCG
Organism: Nitrospira sp. CMX1; assembly: GCF_054902215.1. NCBI lineage: Bacteria > Pseudomonadati > Nitrospirota > Nitrospiria > Nitrospirales > Nitrospiraceae > Nitrospira > Nitrospira sp. CMX1. The sequence continues at coordinate 5,611 of NZ_JBUBKD010000068.1, forward strand.
CGTCGCTCAGACGCTCACCGTACGGCGGGGAGTACGGTTCGCCTCTTTACTCGCTGCGGCCTTGCCGGACAGCCTTTTTGAGCATCCTGTGCTCGTTCCTGAACCAGACTCTGGTGCGCCCCAGTTGCGTATGCGAGCCTTGCCCAGCTGGTTTTTCCGCAGCCTGCCGGCTGGGCCACTGAAAAAAATGTGTTCATTATAGGGAGTCTCTGTAAGGGTTTCAATAGAACCTTCTCTCGACCGTTTCGTCTCAGGCTACAGTTCGAGGCGGCTCGTGCCCCTTCGGCCGGACTTACCCGGCCACGTATGATCGGCTACAGGAGAGGCCTCCATGGAGAATGTGGGCTAGCACCCCATCAACCGGCTCTGTATAATTCGCCATGCTCCGCAGGGCACCGCCAGAGAATTCGGTTCGGTCGGATGAACCACCATGCTATGAACACCCCTCTCAGATCCTGATCCTTGGTATGACGCTCTGGTTGGGCTTACTCCCGATCCAGAATGATTCTGTCTTGGCGATCGACGGAACTACCGGCGTTCCTCGGCAACAACCCAAGCACGCTTCCCCTTATGTTGGATCAGCCATGGCCGTGCTGGCCACCCTTCAGCAGGCGGCAGTGCTTCCGCCCGAAGGCACGCGAGAGGCCGATCGTGTCATCCAAGCCGTCATCCAACTGCAATCCGTCTTTGCCAAGGGAGCGGATCCCGCAATTCAGGCATTCGCCCAACGTGCGCTGGCCGACAAGCACGGAGAACAAGCCGCACCTGCCCTGGAGCAATTTCGCGCCAACGGGTGGACAGCAGACGTGCTGGAAGCACTCGCGGATGCCGACTTCAAGGCCTCACCTGACGAGGGGGAGAAACTGGCGGTGGGGCTCGGACAGTTTAATGTGTCGGTGGATGATTTTCGGCGATTCATGCGACTCCTGCGGGACGGCCGATCGGCCCTCATGGCACAAGGATTGGCCTTTGAGGAGGTCTATACGCGTCATCGGAACACGATGCCGGGCACCACACGCTAGCACGCTCTTTCATGGTGCTGGTTTCGAGTGTCTGGTCTCTTGTGATGGCTTCATTGAAGGACATGAAACCCGAACCTTGCAACACGAAACCCATTTCACCAAGCGACATCACACGTACAACCCATATGGATATCACAACCTGAATAAAGGAGAATCCCATGGCGACGAGAGCGTACATTCTTATCAAGGTCAAAGCGGGACGAACGAAGGATGTGGTCAGTGCACTGAAGCGCATCCCAGGTGTTGAACAGGCTCACTCCTGCTTCGGCCGTCCGGATATTTTCGTCTTTATCAGCGTCCAGGACGAGCGCGCTCTCTCCGACGTGGTGATTACCAAAATCCATGCGATCGACGGCATCGAAGAAACGGATACCCACATCGTCGCAGAATCGTAGACCGCATCACGATAGAGAGGTATCTCGTGAAGCGTACGACGCTTCATGGGTGCACGTCACGGTTCACACTTCGGCAGGCTTACGGCCCTGAGTTCTTTCGAAGGGCGACCAACGGTCGACGATGACGGGAGCGCCCCCGAGCTGAGCCGATTGGTAACAGGCTTCGGCGATTTCCACAGCTCGGCACCCGTCTTCTCCCGTGATCGGCATAGGTGTGCCGTCATGGACCGCCTGAAGGAATGCTGAGAGGGTATCGAGGACGGTCAGGGACGGAGGGATGTCGATATCGGCTGTCGTTTCCCCGGAACTCGTTTCAGTACAAATTCGGCGACGCATCCAGTCGGCCTCTACCCGCCCCTGTGAACCGACCCAGATTGCTCGTCCCGCACGCTCACTCACAACTCGGGTGATCTCCATGCGACAGATCGTTCCCCCTGTCATGGTGAGATGAACTGAGGCCATTCGTTCCGGAGCAATCGGTGGGATGTGATCCATCGTGCAGCGCACGGCCTGTACCTCTTCACCCGTCAGAAACCGAGCCAGATCAAGCATGTGCACACCGATCTCCAGTAAGGCCCCTCGCTTCCCATAGCCCGCCACATGGTCCGGAGCCGTCTTCCGAATCTCGATCTGAAAGACTGCGTCAAGCTCCAGAGAGCGCCCGAGAGAGGATTGGAAGCGCTTCATGTGCTGAATGGTCCTGTCGAACCGAAGGGTCTGGGCCGTCATGAACGGGAGCCCGGCATCGTGGGCCAGCGCAACCATTGTCCGGGCATCGGTGACCGTTGTCGCCAGCGGCTTCTCAACCAACAAGGGTTTGCGGGCTTGCACAGCAAGTCGGCAGATCTCCGGGGAGTACAGAGGGGGAGTCACAACCACGATCGCGTCGACCGACGGATCAGCGATGAGCGCATGGGCCTCACCGTACACCGTAACCGAGTCGGCACCAGGGAGCTGAAACCCCTGTTCGGGATGTCGTCGACACACAGCCTGGAGAGAAGCCATAGGCAGATCATGAACAAGATGCTGGGCATATCGAGCTCCGTGCCGGCCGACCCCGATCAACCCCACTCTGATGCGGTCTCTGTTCATGATACGTCGGACTATCGTTAGAGCCACGTCATCCAGCCGTCAATTGACATTCCCACAAACGGCTTCATATAGTAACGCCATGTTCGGCACAACACCACTCCGGTAACAGAATCTCAATCATGCCTACAGCACCAATCGCTCCGTTTTCAGTCGATCAGATCGGAACGGGAACCGCCCGTTTCCCAAGCGGCGTACCGATCCCCACACATACCGATCAGATGGTGGACCCCTATTTCAAAAGCAAAATGCCGAAGGAGCACCAAGTCGATTGCCTGCTCTTTTGGCCGCAACAAGCCGGGACCTATCCAGGGCTTGTCCTGCTCCATGATTGGTGGGGACTGACGAGTCAGATGAAGGATCTTGGCGCACGCCTGGCCTGTGAAGGATACATGGTCGTTATTCCCAATCTCTACGGTCGATTGGGAGGGATGGTCACCGCCAACGACGACGTCGCCGCTGCCCTGCTGGCACGACAGAACGACGACCAGGTCATCACCGATATCAACTCGTGCTGCGAATATCTCAATACTCGCACCATGGCGAAGAAGAATATTCATGGGGTCGTCGGGTACGGAATGGGTGGATCGTATGCACTGCGGTTCGCCTGCCACCGAAAACGGTTGCGTGCGGCCGTTTCATATTACGGCAAAATGGTGACGCCCAACGAAATGATGAAAGACCTCTTTTCGCCGGTCCTCTATCATCAGGCGGGAAACGACACCTGGGCCACACAGGACGATGTCGAACAACTACGGAGTACTTCCGCAGCATACGCCAAGCGGGTCGAGATCCATTCTTACCCCAACGCCTCACATGCGTTCTGCAACGAGACGAAACCACATGCCTATGACGCCGACAGTGCGTCCCTCGCGTGGGAGCGTACGGCCGGCTTTCTGAAGTCGTGTTTCCAAGGAACATGAGTCAGGCCCGCTCTCCCCTTGACGATTTTCCATACATACTCGGCAATATGGCAAACAAGCTGACGCAGCATCAACCTGGTCTCGGACAACGGCAGGAAAGAGTAGGCCCATTCCTCATCCTGCTGGGCGTACTCCTCCTCCCGTCGTTGGCCATGGCGGAGGAACAAGGCTCTCCGCGCGTATTGACCGACGTGGTGACGCAACGAGGCGATCAGCTTGCGCTGCTCGAGTCAGACGAGGGAGCGCTGAGGTTGTTTACGACATCGGTCGGACCGGCCCTGGGGTTGAAAGATGCCGCCGGAGTCTTGGGAGCCAAACTCCCCGGCAAAATGGTCAAGGAACTTGGGGTGGTGGAATTGTCCCAGTCCGTCTCTGAGTTGATGAAAGCGTTGGGGACATGGCAGTTCGCCAATTCCCTTCGCCAGGAGGCAGGATCATCCGGTCCCGACGTTCCCCTTCCTACCGCACGGCAAGACTGGTTACGGGCAAAAAACCCGACGGCCTCATTTCCTGAGCTCCTCCGTCTGACAAAGGACGAACGAGGATCTCAGCCGGCGCAGGGAACATTGCAGGCACGAAACGTCGAACTGCTCTTGGCGGCGGAACGTACGGCGTTTGAAGCCAGTCACCACGCCATCACGGCCTGGTGGAACATCCATGGGTGGAAGGAGCGGATCCGACAAGCCAAAGGCCATTCACGACTCTGCGGGACCTGGCAATGGATCATTCATAATCACCAGATCCATGGAGAGCAGAAATCCACCATCATCTTTTCCCCGCCAGGACAAGCCTCGGCCAATGCTGCCGCGCCGGCGGAAAGCATCGTTCTCGGAGATGCCATTTACTTGCGTTGGGAGCAGAACGGACACATCCAAGAAGACAGTCTCCTGTTCATCAAAGACGATCAGAAGATCGAAGGGTCTTTTCAGAACAACACCGGCGGATGGGGTCCCATCAGCGGCAAACGCCTCGCTCCCTGCAAGCCATAGTGGATAGCACGCAGGATGTTCAAAAAGACCGTCCAGCGAGACCGCAGCAAGCGAAAGACCGAGGCGTACGCGGTTGGTAGGTTGAGGCCTTGAGCGATGCGAGAACAAAGCTGGAGGACTTTTTCAACATCCTCCCCAGCGCCAGGCACGCCACCCCAAAACACCCCAACCTGCGATGAAGAGCACGCCACCGACCGGCGTCACGGCGCCCAACCATCGGATACCCAAGAGCGATACTGCGTACAGGCTCCCGCAAAACAGGACGGTCCCGGCTGCAAACAGCCACCCCGCTTTGGCCGTACCGGTATCACGTCCGAGGTGCACTCCAAACCCGCTCAAGATCAGACCAAACGCGTGGTACATCTGATAGCGAGTCGCGGTATCGTAGACCGCCAACATTGACGGCTCCAAAATCGTCTTGAGCATATGCGCGCCGAATGCCCCAGCCGCGACGCCAAGTCCTGCACTGACGCAACCGATTCCCACCAACCACCGTGCTGACGAGTCAATCCCCATGGCACATCACTCCCTTACTCAACCGGCCGGAAACCAGCGCGGATCATACGCGATCTCAGCCGAATACTCCATCGCCAACACCGAGGAGCGGCATGGATTCTTCTGGTATAGTTGTTCGATGCAGCACCGATGGATCATCGTCTGGCTTGTGTGGCTCCCCGTTCTTTCCACAGGCGGAGCACTCGCCATGGCCGCCGACTCCCAACAAGTCGACCGAAACAAAGGACTCACCGTCGAAGATCTCACACGTGGATTACGGAGTGCCGCGAAGAATATCGAAAAAGAAATTCCCAAAATCGGACCGGCAATCGGAGCAACGATCAAATCCGTCGGAAGAGGGACTTCGAACAAAACACCGTCCCAGAATCCACCGTCCGATACACGATAGCATTCCGCCTCTCATCTCAAACGACCTCCCCAAATCAGTCTTTGCTTCTTGTTGCCGACTCCTGTATGGTTCATACCTATTTTTGCAACCACTCTGAACGAGGGCCATCATGTGGGACAAAAAACGAGAGGGCGATTCCGACAATGGGAATTTCACCGTCCTGGGAAAGGACGTCACGTTCAAGGGCATCGTCCACTTTCACAGCACGGTTCAGCTCGACAGCTCGATTGAGGGCGAGATCCATGCAAAAGGGATGTTGGTGATCGGTGAGAATGCCACGATCCGAGGAACCATCGTCGCGGAAACCATTGTGACCAGAGGAAAGATCCATGGCAACGTGACCGCGACGAGTAAGATCCAACTGCTCAAGCCCGCGGTCGTCCTCGGCGACGTCTCTGCTCCGTCGTTCTCGATGGAAGAGGGCGCTTTTTTTAAAGGATCGATCGACATGGGCTCACACCCGGTGGCCGATGAGCTCCAACAGACGCCCCTGGTCCTGACGGAATCACCGCAACGGCTGAGCCTTTCCCGTCCGGTATTGATCGAGAGCGAGCGAGAGGGCTGACGACCTCCCGCTCTGCATCCCGTTAATGCAAAAGTTCCTTGGGAATATTCCCACCGTTTGCCGCCAATTTCTGCAACACCGCTTTATGAAGCCACATATTCATGTGGGCTGAATCACCCATCTTGTCCGCAGGGCACCCGAGCTCGGTCGCAAGTTCTTTACGCGCCGTGAGACTGCTGTCCAAATTCAAGAGCTTCATCAAATCGACGATCGAGGTCTTCCAATTCAGCTTCTGCGAATTCTTCGCGGCAAGCCCTTCAAGTTTTCCCACGACATCGACCGCCGACATCGCAGTAGGCTTTGGAGCCGCCGGCGCGGCAGTGGGAGCTGACGGAGCGGCTGTCGCTGGTGCAGCAACCGGAGGTGCGGTTGCCGCGTGCGCCGCGGCACCAAATCCAAGTTTCTCCATAATCGTGCCGAAAAGTCCCATCGCAAATTCCTCCTGGTGGAAGAGTGGCAAATCACATTTCTCTGTCGTTGACATCGAATCTACCACTTAAGCAGAAACAAAATCACCCCACTTTTACTCGAGCAGCTATTCCGCTCATCAAGACTGTCTCACAATAGTACAGGTCCGCACTTTCATTCTGTACAATCCCTACACCGAACCTTTCCGCGTCGGATAGACATCGTTCGACTATTCAGTAACGTGATACAAAGGCTGCTCGTTACATCTCACTCTTCGTTATCTCTTCCCGGTTTTTTTACCCTGCTGTAAGATACCGCCCTAGCCGTTCACCAACCGGGAGGCTTACCGATGGCTCGAAGTGTTCCGCTTCGTTCATTGCGTCGTGTCATAAAAGCCGCGTTATTGACCGAACGACAGGACGGTTCTGCAGCCGATGCCCTTGATGTCATCGAAAAGCAGACTTCAATCATGGAGTCTCGAGTGATCTCGCGCCGCCAATTTTTAGCCGGCGCCGGCGCCACACTCGCCATGGGTACGATGGCCGGCTTTCCACGGCAGGCTGGTGCCAAACCGTTGCCTTCCTCACTCTCAGTCGGAATCGTCGGGGCAGGACTCGCCGGATTGGCTTGCGCGGATACACTTAAAGCCCAGGGCATTCGAGCCTCTCTCTATGAAGCAGCGGCCCATGCGGGCGGCCGCTGTTCATCATTACGCGGATTTTTCCCCGGGCAAGTGGCGGAACGTGGCGGGGAGCTCATCGACAATTTGCATAAGACCATGCTGGGCTATGCGCAACGATTCGGTCTCATCGTAGAAGATGTGAACAAGGAGCCGGGAGAAGTGTTTTACCACTTTGCCGGACAACGGTACCCGGAAACCGCGATCGTGAATGAATTTCGTGATTTTGTATCCGTGATGCGGACCGATTTGAGCCGTCTGTCGAGGGCGGTCACGGCGATCTCCCATACGCCTGACGATGTGACTCTCGACCGAACGAATTTGCTCGCCTATCTGGAGGGCCAGAATGGCGCCGGAATGAAGGCAGGCCCCCTCGCGAAAGCCGCCATCATTGCAGCCTATGAAGGCGAGTATGGCCTCACGGCAGATGAACAAAGCGCTCTCAATCTTCTTCTGTTCATCCACCCTGACCGCCGTTCGGAGTTCACCCCGTTCGGCATCAGCGACGAACGCTATCATTTAGTAGGCGGCAATGACCTGATCATTGAGGGATTGATCGGCGAACTGCCCGGGCAAATTCTGTATGGGAATAGGCTCATGCGAGTCCGCAAGATAAGCGATGGGCGCATCGAGCTCACCTTTCAACAAGGTGCTCGCACCGTCACGTTCTCTCATGATGCGGCCGTCCTGGCCATTCCATTTACGACTCTGCGCCACGTGGATTTGGACAGCAGCCTAGGCGTGCCTCCTGCACAGCACGCGACGATTCAAAATTTGGGATATGGCTCCAATGCAAAGACAATGGTTGGCTTTTCAAGTCGACCTTGGCTGGCACTGGGTGGGAACGGCACCTCCTACTCCGATCTAGCACATCTTCAGACGACGTGGGAGACAAATCCTGCTCTGGGATCGGCGACAAGAGGTGTTCTGACAGATTATTCGAGCGGGCCCCGCGCTACTCGCTTAGATCCTAATGCGCTCCAGGCAAATACTCAGCAGTTCTTACAAGATTTGAATCGGCTGTACCCTGGAGCCTGGGGGGCCGCCGCGCTGGTGCAAGGCCGGTATCTTGCCCATCTCGAACATTGGCCGTCGAATCAGCTGATGAAAGGCAGCTACACCTGCTACCGTCCTGGCCAATTTACTACGATGGCCGGACTGGAGGGTGTTCCTGTGGGAAACCTGTTGTTTGCCGGAGAACATGCGAACTCCTTCTATGAATGGCAGGGCTTCATGGAAGGAGCCGCTCTCTCCGGCATAACCGCAGCACAATCCATTCTGACAATGGCCAAAGCTCATTGACGTAAGCTCGTTCTCCCATGCGTCCAGCACATCCTCCAGCACGTGCGCGTCGCGCTTCGAAAGCAACATTGCGCATCCTGTCGCTCGGCGACTCGGCTCTCACCATCGAGTTCGGGAACGAGATCAATTCGAGAATCAATTCCCGAGTCGTGGCATTCGCAACGACCCTCTTCGACCAACATTGGCACGGTATCCGCGACATCGTCCCCACCTATCGATCAGTCACTGTTCACTTTGATCCGCTCCAATGGGATTCAGCCACATTGGCCAAGAGACTCAAGACCTTACCGCGACGAGAACCAGGCCCGGCTGAACCACAAGGCGTTCTCCATGAAATTCCCGTCTTGTACGGCGGTGAGTGGGGACCGGACTTAGAAGAGGTCGCCGCCTTCGCCGGGCTACGGGCAGATGAAGTAATCGCATTGCATACTTCGGTACCCTATCGCGTCTACATGCTTGGATTCAGCCCAGGCTTTCCCTATTTGGGACTCCTCCCTGAACGGTTGGCGATGCCTCGCCGAGCAACCCCACGGACAAAAGTCCCAGCTGGATCAGTCGGTATCGCTGATCGCCAGACCGGAATTTATCCCATCCCAACCCCAGCGGATGGCAGCTGATCGGTCGAACACCGGTCGCCGTTTATCGGAAGACCAAGACCAATCCATTTTTGCTGAAGCCGGGCGACAGAGTCCGATTCAAACCGATTGCACAGGATGAGTTCGATCAGCTGAGCCGCGAGACCGCGCATGACAACCATTGATCTGAACAGCGACATGGGCGAGTACGACACCCCTGAGTGGCTGGCTCGTGAGGCCGAACTCATGCCGTTGATCACATCCGTCAACATCGCCTGCGGTGCTCATGCAGGCCATCCCACGCTCATGCGCCGAACAGCCAGGCTGGCCTGGGAACACAACATCGCTGTCGGTGCCCATCCAGGATTTCCCGATACCAAAGATTTCGGTCGCGGAGAGCGTCGGACCACGCCGGAAGAAGTTGAGTCACTTGTCGCCACACAGCTGACAACGTTGGCCGATGTGCTGGCCTCGGAACAGCTGATGTTCACCCATGTCAAACTACATGGCGCGCTCTATAACCTGGCAGCCAGAGATCGCGTCGTGGCCGAGGCCGTTGCACGAAGCATTACATCATTCAATCCCCACCTGCTGCTGTTTGCCCTCGCCGGCTCGGAGCTGGTGAAGAGCGGAACGACCGCCGGACTGACCGTAGTCCAGGAAGCCTTTGCCGACCGAGCGTACAACTCCGACGGCACATTGGTTCCTCGCTCACGACCCCACGCGCTGTTACAGACTGAGCAACAAGTTCGTCGACGGTTGTGCGAGATCCTCAATGGTTCAGTCACGAGCCTCGATGGGCAGCGAATACCAATCCAGGCTGATACCCTGTGCGTTCACACAGACAGTCCGCACGCGATTGAGCGCCTCCATCTTATTCGACAGGAACTTGGATCGGCTGGTGTTCACATTGCAAAGCCGCTCTCGACATAATGGAACACCAACCAGCGACGATCCATGTCCTCAAGAGCGGGTGGCTCACCACCGTACAAGATCTGGGGCGTTACGGCTATCAACACTACGGCGTGTCCGTCTCGGGAGCGATGGACTCTTTCTCCACGATCGTGGCGAATCGATTGGTGGGGAACCCAGACCAGGCGGCTGTACTGGAATGCACCCTCAAAGAACCGGAGCTCCGGTTCGAACAGGATACCGTCATCGCCATCACAGGGGCGGATCTCTCCCCAACCATTGATGGCCACAATGTCCCGATGTGGGAATGCATCCTGATTCCGCTCGGCAGTCGATTACACTTCGGCGTACCACGTGCGGGAGCTCGTGCCTACCTCGCCGTCGCCGGTGGCATCGACGTCCCGCTCGTGTTGGGCAGTCGTTCGACCCATTGTGCCAGTGAAACCGGTGGACTTCAGGGGAGGCCCCTGAAACAAGGAGACATTTTACGTGGTGGGAAACTAGGACCAGTCATCAACCAGAGAATCGGCACAAGGCTCCCCGACCCGCTCCGTCCTCACTATGCGCGATCCGCCACCCTGCGTATCAGTCCTGGTCCACAGCAGAATTTCTTCGGGAACAAGCCATTCACAACCTTGACGGAGCCTCCCTATACCGTCGCTCCGCAGTCCAATCGCATGGGCTATCGCTTGACCGGCCCCAAGATTGCTCAGAAAGGAACTGCTCCGTATATCTCGGATGGCGCCGCCATAGGCGCCCTACAAGTACCCCCGGACGGGCAACCGATCCTGTTGATGGCCGACCGGCAGACCACCGGAGGGTACCCCGTAATTGCAGTTGTGATTTCAGCAGATCTCCCTCGTGCTGCACAGCTGGCTCCTGGCGACAGTATCACCTTGACACGATGCTCGGTCGCTCACGCCCATACAGTGCTGCGACTGCAACGGGCTCGACTTGACGCAGAATTGCCGCCATGTGACACGCTCCACAAATGATTGTCGTACACAGCCTTACCACGGACTATCCCTCCGACTGTGTTCACATCGACAACTTATACCGACGCTCTGCTTCCTCATGACGCCACACCGTATCCATTTGGATACTCGCTAAGTCAAACGCGACTCACCGTATCCGCGTCAATGTCTCGGTGAATAGCACAAGGCTTGAGAATTCACGATATGTCCCAAGAGCATGATGTGGTCCGTTCCTTGCTGAACCGTAACGGTACTGCGCCGAGGCATGAGGCACGGAGCCAGTCGGCATAACTAACCCCGTGCAGCCTGCGCCGGCAATCTCCGTGGGCATACAACCCTGCTACCAGAACGTGACGGTCAGGATGATCTCAGTCAAGCATACGTGACGAGGGAGTTTTGGCTGTAATCCCATTCCAAATTGGAAGGATGGTAACGGCCGATCGACAGGTCATCTATGCTCCGGACGAAATCGTCTTTAAAGAAGCCGGAATACCGCTGACTCCCCAAGTCTTTCCCGATTGTCCGCTCTGACCGCCCTCCCATTTCAGAGAAGCGTGACGGGCTTGACGGAAGTTCAGCCACGCCTGAGCTGAATCTAATTCGATACACCATGAATCGAAAAAGATTCACCTCATCGTCGTTCCTCGAATCGACTATACGTAATTCTTCAGATTCCGCACCACGGGTCATACCTTCTGCCTGGTCCATTCCTTGCTGAATGAGCGCGTAGCATTGAGTTGTTCAAAAGACATCTCATCCATGAATCTAAATGGATCTATCGCTGAATAGGGCCTATGCGGCTACATGAGTAGGGCTACAGCGCCTTATCCTGACGAGGGATCGAGCATATGAAGAGTAAGTGGTATTGTCCCGGCCGCGAGAATGACGAGAGCGGCGTGACGGGGAATGTGTTGAGACTCAGGATTCGACCATCAGCTAGTGGGAAGTGACCACGGAGGTGTAAGGCAAGGATCAAGTGCTCAACACGGTAAAACAACGGTCTTGCCTGGCGAGAATGGTTAGAGTCGGAAGCTCTCTACCACTGTACAAACGCCTAACTTCATAATCAAAGGGGCACAGTATGCCAACCAACGATGGAGTTCTTCGAGTTGCCGTAACGCTCCAGTCTATGATCAGCCAGATTCCTTTGGCATCTCCATTTCACCAAGTTGGATGGTGTCGGTCCACACACAAGGAGAACCAATGGAGGTTGCAACTCCAACAGCTGCGCTTAGTAGTCCTGGTTCTCACGGCAATGTGTCTAGGGCATGAAACTGTGCAGGCGCAAGATGCTCCAACGATTAGCGTAAACCCAGCGAGCCTTGTTTTTGCAGCTGAGCAGGGAGGCGCAAAACCAGCTGAGCAGGTACTTACTATTAGCACCTCTGGGGATCAGGACATAACGTGGACAGCAACGAAGAGTGCTCCTTGGTTGACAATAGACCATAGTACTGGAAATCAAGCCGTACCAATAAGGGCCACAGCAATCACAGGCTTTCTCGCCCCAGGGACATTTAAAGACGAGATCACAGTCGCCGTCAAAGGCGAGCAAGTAGCGAAAATCCCGGTAACATTTGTGGTTACCTCCAAGCAGGTTGGCCCGCTCCTACCATCTAGCACGAGGGAGCAGGATGAGAAATTCAGTATCCCCTCCAGTGCAAACTCCGAGTGGCACAAATATTGTGTCGATAACAGCCTCAATCTTAATGGTGACTTCCAATCGGCTAAATCTATTTTTGGTCTAATCGACGGACAGTGGTCGGTAGGCCCAACCGTATCAACACAGCTCATCAAATACGATATGGCGAAAAAGCAAGCCGGCTTCAACGCCTCTGTTGGTGCCGGCGCATCATTTCGATTCTACCGACCCATTAGAATTAAGGACCGCGATGGTTCACTTCTTCAAAAAGTCAATATTGGACAAGTCAGAACGGAATGTCGCCAGACCAGTTTTGGGTGGGACCGCAACTCATATAGAGCATCTCCATTGTTCTCCATCACGCCAACTTTGTATGCCACTAAACCGACGAGTGCGGGAGATTTGGCCATACAACCGGCCATCGTGTTGGGATTTTTTGAGGACGTTCTCAATTTTGGGGTTGGATTTAACCTCACGGGACCGCCAGAAGAAAAAGGCCATGTGTTCTTGCTGATGAGCATTGGGACTGGATTCAGTTTCTGACGTTCATTGCATCTTCTTCAGAGTTGAAGCCTGAACTCGCTATCGGATGAGTCGACCGACATAGGGAATGGAGTTTCACCTGCAAGCGATCCATACGATTCATAATAACTAAACTAGCCTTTAGTGGCACGGAGGTATCACGGATGGGAACGATCAGCTGTATATTTCCGCAGCAGATCTCTAGAACGGTATTCCTGACACTGGCTGTGAGTCTTACGACTGGATGCTCATGGGTTACCTGGTCTAATAGCAGCATCCGCGGGGGTGAGAGTACACACTCCCCTTCGGGAGCCACGGGATACGACAATGCGGTACCAGTCGCACTCGTTGAGAAAGGCCGAACTACCAGAGAAAGGGAGAAAGCGGGGAAGAACGAGATAGAAGCCTCCTTTGCATTTGAGAAACCTGTGGAAGCGGACATCGACGAGAGATGCTCAGGAGATAGCGATTGCTCTCATGAAAAGATCTCGTACGAATCTAAATTCTGTACGCAACTAGGTTCATGCAGTGCAGATCTTTTCGTTCTGGAATTTGATGACCAGGGGCGACTCTATCACCCCGAACAGATGGAGCACTTGTTTGAGTTCTTACAAGACACCATGTCTCCCCATGCCTGCAACCCCAGCGAACAGGAACCGTGCTTTGATGATGTCAGCCTGATCGTCGCCGCCCATGGCTGGCGACATAATGCGGACTTCGAAGACTGGAATCTTCGACAACTACGAGAAGTGCTTTACAGTGCCGTGTTGTTTGAGGCTCAGAAATCAAGCGAAGCCGAACGTTGGAATCCGTCGAACAAGCCTCGGAGAGTGGTCGGAGTGTATCTAGGATGGCGCGGTGCGACTGTAAAAGAACAGTGGATTGAAAACAACTTGTTGTCCAAGGTGCTATTTACAGTACCTGTTAAATTGTCCGCTTTAGCAACCTTCTGGGACCGAAAGGGTGCTGCACTGGACGTGGCCCTGGGCTCAACACGGGAGCTATTTGCACGGTTAGGACATATCCGAGCCAACATAAATGATATGGATGACCCCCATAACAAAACCAAAAGAATGGAACGACCTTGGAAATGGTACGGTAAGTGTGCTGCACAGGCCGAATCCAGCAAGAGTAAATGCGTTGCAATGAGAACGCTCATCCTTGGGCACAGCTTTGGGTCACTGGCTATCTACAACGCCATCTCGGAATCATTAATCGACAGTGTATCTGCTGGGATTTATAACAGTCCTTCTGCAGGCGAACAGGTCTCGTCTCCATACGCTGATCTCATCGTACTCATTAACCCAGCATTTGAGGGAGCGCGTTTTGAACCACTCTACCAAGCATCACTCAATCGCATGAAACGGAGCTCCTATAGTCTCACCCAGGATCCTGTGCTTGTCTTGGTGACAGGCATGTCGGATTATGCAACAAGATATGCCTTCCCCATGGGTCGCTTCTTCAGTACGCTCTTCCAGGACAACTCCCCCGAAAGCAAAGACGGTAAGGATATAGGCAGAAGAGCGGATGAAGAGCGAAACGCAAACCGGAACACGGTGGGCCACATCCCCCGGTACATGACGCACTATCTCGACAGTTTCCCTACCGTGCCAGATATGAAACCAACGAAAGATACACACAGCAGCTTGGACGTATGCTTAAAAACTGGCTGGAAAGAACTAGCTTCCATAGAAGCTTTGGGTAAGAAATCACTAGCAGGTGCACTTGATGAGACCGCGATGGAGTGGAAGAAGAAACTCCAGGAAAGCAAAAAGACGAAGCAGGGCTGGCCTGCTCGAGCCTTCTGCGGCGGTCTACGGCTAAGTGTTGCAATGCAGGAAGCACAGGAAGGCGAGGACCCATTGGATGATTTGTCCGATGACCAATCACATGACCAGGACCCTTGGAGTAATCAGCTCTTATCGAAAGAGATCCTTCAAGATAAATGGGGCCAGGGCCTGAGGAGCCCGCACAACCCTATTTGGGTCGTCCGCACCAAAGATACAAACATTATCGATGGTCATAATGGCTTTCTTAATCCCCGTATGGAGGGATTCATTCAGCAATTGTACCGAGAGGTACTGAACCCACAATAAGTTAGATACAACTGCTCCCTTGGTATACATACACATAAGAACACGGTTCCGACTACTGAGGCCTGGTGTCGCTTCGAAGGCACCAGGCCTTAGCTTTTCCACCCCCTCAATCAATGGTCATTCCTGACGGCGTTATAGACACCATTATTTTTACACAAGGGTTCATCCTATGCTTTCATGCATGCTGCGCATTCTTCTGTTGTTGGTTCTCGCTTCACAAAGTTTTGGGTGCAAGTCTTCTGATATTGGTCAGGCAGAGCAGAGCCATCCTATCCCTTTACGGGAGCAGTTCCATCATATCTCCGTAGATGAAGAGGGACACGCTCGTGGATATGTCCAATACAAAACCCAGTACGACAAAGAACAGGCCAAATTCGCTGTCCAGGCCGACTTCGAGAATAAGGAGCAATTGCAAGATGGCTATTTCCAGGCGCAGTACGTTGATCCAATCCTCAATAATATGGAGCGATATGTAATCGAGCAGCACGAAAAGGAACGGCCCGCTCAGATTCTGCTCTTCATTCATGGTGGCCTCAATAGCTATGAGGAAGGACTTGGGCACATCGACAAATTCTTGAAGGCGCAAACAGCGACAGAAGAAGAGAAGAGAACTTTAAAATTTCCAAACCTTAATTCTTATTTCCTCCTCTCACTGAACTGGGAGGCGGGATTACAATCAGCACTCTTTGATCATTTCTTTCACATTCGATATGGAAAACGAGATCCATGGTTCGCCACAGCAACGTCACCCATTGTCCTTTTTCACGACCTAGGAAACAGCATCATCAAAACTCCAGACGCCATCTACTCTGAAACGAAGGACCTATTTCAGAACCAATCAGCAGATTATACGAGCGCTATGATAACGACAGCTTTAATGGCCAGCTATTATGGGCTTCCCATTGCGGCCCTCCATCCTACGCTAACCATTGCAGGTGTGATGCCGTATGCAACCTATGGCGCTGCAGGCCTCTATGGCTATACCACCCTTAGGGATGATCTGACCCGCTACCTCTTCATGCCTATCCGCATGGCAAGTGCCCCGCTCGTAGAAGGATTTGGCACACCTGCCTGGGACATGCTGAAGCGCCGGCCCGATTTGTTACTGTTCAACCCCGCAACCAAAAAAGACAGTGCGACACAACAACTATTGAAACAGTTGGCAGATAGGATTGAGGATGGCAAGTGGCAAACGGCGGAATGTAAAAGCAATAAATCCGTCCCCTGTCCCCTCGTGGAACTGACGCTGTTGGGCCATAGTATGGGGGCCATGGTCTCCGACCGCATTCTCACAACACTGGCTAAGCAACTGACGTTCAAACACATTATCTATCTGGGGGCAGCGAACAGCATCGCCGATTTCAAAGTATCTGTGGTTCCTTATCTTAGAGACCATAAGCAGACTAAGTTTTGGTCTTTTGCGCTGTCCGAGGTGGACGAAAGCAACGAAACTTATGCCGCTGACCTCTTGTCGCGGGGATCGCTCTTGGTATGGATTGACCTCCTCCTTGAACGAACATACGGCCTCCCGCAAAAACGCTTTGGAAGAGAAGCCAACCAAGGGTGGCTTAACATCGATGATGGAGATGCGTGGAAGAGCATATGCCGCATATCTTTCAGCAGCGATCGTGCACGCAAGGAGGAACCACGGAAGCACGGAGACTTTACCGAACCGGACAAAGTAGAGCTAGTGCTTGGGATGGTCAAGAATGGATGCCCGGAGCCGGTGAAGCTTGTGAAAGCTCCCGAAAACACGATGAGTGACAACGAGTTTAGAAAGGATCTACAGCAGAAGCTTAATCGTGTTCCACGTTTTACACCCAAGTCGATTGGGGCGATCGTCGATAATGCGCCCTATTCGGATAAAGGCGATCTGGATTACGGGGAGTTTCTTTCGGAGCAATCGTACGAGGAAATTGGCAACTATATCTCTCCCATCAACATCAATATGGCAACAACAGACGAGCTTGCATTACTCCTGAGAGGAGATCGTTACCTGGCACGGCAAATCTTCGAACGTGCCTGCCAGAAACCATATGCCAGCTTTGAAGAGTTGAGAGAAATACAACATCTAAGTCCTGAGGCGTATATGCTTATTAAAGAGTATGGAATCATCGGTGATCCGAGGCCAATTTCAAATGATTCGTGGTTCGCTACCTTTAACATCTTGCACGATCTTAAGCCACAGGACTTGCCGACTTGTACACCTCCGGATTGGGGGCCGTACATTCGCCATCAGCTTATGCATTGGAGATCGAATGTTCACCCGCTGGATCCTGGTTATAAGAATAAGTCTAGGGAGCGATATAGAAAACTCTATACAGCCGATGACCGATATCGAAAAAAGGTAATCGATGAAATTAAAAGAGAAGGCATCGCTATTCCTCCCGTTGAAAGAGCAGGCATTTGGGATAAGCTTCTGAATACGAAGAACACTTGGGATGCGATTCTCTCCATCGAAGAAAGTCGCATCGCGATAGGGATACATAGCTGGGCTGACCTACAAGACAGATATGACCTGGAAGACCAAGAAAGGAACCATGCCGAGAGACTTGTTGCCGATATCAGTGTGCGAGCCACCAAATCTGATGTTGATGCCGTCATCTTCGTGACCAACGAAGATGTCTTTTCCAAGCCATCCATGGCCAAAGTGAAAGAGGCCATCCGGAGCGCGTTGGGCGAAAATTTCCACAGCGTTTATGGATTACCCAAGACCATTCCTGACAAGATTAAAGCCATTCTCCAGCGATACACGAAGGAGCACACTTCTTAGTGGAGTGAATTCCAAACACTGCGGGTCTGGCATCGGAAAGAAGCCATACAAAGTGCGGGCTGCTTGAACAGCACTCTCTCACTAGTACGGGCGATGGTTACCTCCGCTGGTTGGTTCTCCTGGTATAATACAGTCTTCATAGTTGCGTACTGAACGATCTAATCCAGTTAAATTGGTCCATCTGTGAAGACAGAGGTGTGGTACAGGTATGGGAAGCTATCAAGGAGAAGACAACGTGATGTCATCTCTCTGCCGTCTTAGGGTCCTCTGTGGAGGCATTGCACTTCTTCTTTCCGCATCAGCAGCCTTTGCTGAACCAGAGAATCCATTTGGCTTAGTTCGCGAGGCAGAATTTGATCAACGATTGAAAGAAGACATTGAGCCCTATTGGGAACAACATGGCCAAAAGGGCACTTTTATCGGTGTGGACGGTATCCAGATATCCTATATGACGTTCGTTCAGGAACATGAAGCGGGCGCCATCGTGATATCGAGTGGACGCACGGAATCGTATGTGAAGTACAAAGAGCTTGTCTTCGATTTAACTCGTCTCGGTTACTCGGTGTACATTCATGATCATCGTGGACAAGGCTATTCGGATCGCATGCTCCCTGATGAACGAGAGAAGGGCCATGTGAACCGGTTCGAGAATTATGTCAGTGATCTTGATACGTTTATTCGGACCGTCGTGTTATCCAAGCCGCATCAGAGATTATTCTTGTTGGGGCATTCAATGGGGGGCGGGATTGCAACGTTGTATATCGAGCGTTACCCTGACGTTTTTCATGCCGCTGCCCTCTCATCCCCGATGCACGCTCCCAGTATTAAAATACTGGGGTCGTCGGAAGCAGGATGCTGGTGGTTCAGGGCGATGGACTGGCTCTGCTACAACTGCTGGGCCGGCCTCTTTCCGGATCCTTATAAGCCGACGACTTTTGCAGACAATGAATACACGCACTCCGAGACTCGCTATCAACATCTGCTGAACACGTATCAAGAACACGAAACCATACAGTTAGGCGGGCCGACGCGTGGGTGGTGCGGTCAAGCTTGTGCTGCTTCGGTAACGATGCGGAAGGATACCAAGGCAATACAGATTCCCGTTCTGGTCCTGCAAGCAGGAGCCGACACTGCGGTCACCCTTGAAGCTCAAGATACATTTTGCGAGAACCTCAAAGAGGAAACCGGAAAGCCCTGCTATGGTGGAGCGCCAAAACGGTTTGACGGAGCGAAGCATGAGTTATTCATTGAATCTGATGAATATCGAATTCCAGCCATCACTGCCATTCTCAAGTTCTTTTCTCAGGTGAAATAGACATATTGATCTTGCACCAATATTTGAGGGCAAGTCCTAGACTGCACCTTCATCGTTCCCCCTGCCTCAACCTCATGGACCTTCAATTGATACAGTGACACTGTAGAGCTACTATTGATCTCGTTAGCTGGTCTCGCTACCATGCTCCTCCATGCGAATCGCTCTTTGGAAGGCAGAATTCTTCCTATTGATACTGGTTACCTCTCTCGCCGGTTGTGCCACCGGACATTACACACCGCTGGGTGAGGCCGGGAACGATGTCGTTGAGCAGCTCAAAGAGAATGTCTATCGGATAGAGTATCGGGTCGGGGCCTTCACGTCGCAAGATCAGCTGGACAGTTATCTCCGTCGACGTTGTGCAGAGCTGACGCTGCGCGAAGGATACGACTACTTTTACATGGGTGGGCGATTGGACGTGTTGGGGCTCTCACGTCGTACGGCCATGACAGTGACGTTGTACAAGAACCCCAAACCCATCGGTGTTCCGGATGTCCAGAATGCCAAGGACGTGCTAGTCGAAACTGCAGCCGGCACAAAGGCGGAATAGAGAAACTCCCATCACAGTTCGTAGCTTGCCAGAAAGAGGTCTTACGTCGCTGGACCTTTCCAGTCAGCCAGGAGCGACACATGCCCTTTCGCTTTGGTGCGTTTGACGTAAGCCGCATCCGCGGTGAGATACAAGCCTTTGGCACGAATAGCCAGCACATGATAAGCGGAGTCATAAAAGGTGACGTGCTTCACCTCCCGCATATGGTCGAGCACAGCCAGTCCATACTCTGTCCGCAACGGGACCTCGTCAAATTCGTACGCCAGCAAGGCACTCATCAATTCGACGGCCATGGTCGGATTTTTGAGGCCCAACACATTCCCCACTTCATACCGCCAGAGCGTCGGCAACCGAATCTCAACCGATTCGTCGAGCAGCGCTTGTTGCAACTGGATGGCTTTGCGATAATCGGGCTCCTGTTCCTGCTCCAAAACCCACTTCAAGAGCACGGAGGCATCAGGGACAAGAATCATCGGTCAGTTCGCTCCCGATCTCGACGGACGGCGTCTAGAATTTCCTTTCCGGTGAGAGTTGCACTTCGCTTCCGCAAGCGATGTACCACTTCGGTTGCCTGCCGGCGTTTACGTCGAAGCAGTTCATGCCTGAGTGCTTCGTTCACCACCTGGCTCCGCCGTCGAGGTGGAATAAGCCTGAAGAGCTCATCTCGCAATCGATCATCGATGGACACATTCAGTTTGGCCATACGTATCGCTCTCCTCAGAAGGCGCATCTTTCCATCCCTTCATTATGCGCCCACTATAGACGCCCTATCAAGGCGTTTTAAGAAGAACTACACGAAACCAGATACGGCTCAGTGCTGGGCGGACGGACGAGAAGAGTGTTGTTTCTCGGCGCCACGACGGCGACCGCCCGATACGCTCCTGCAACGGCCTACTAAAACACAATGGTCCATCCTTCTTTTTGTGCCTGCTGCGCCGTATACGAGACCCCGTCCACTTTCAAACCTTTATCGTTGAGCAGAGTGATCATCCCCCCCTTATTCCCCAGTTGCACATCCTGTGACAGCTTGACCGAGATCGCAGCGCCGGAAAGGATCGTACCGGACAGCGCCATTTTGTTCTTCAATCGGTCTGCAAGCTGCCAGCCTGCGAGATCAATGTCCGTCGGTGACGCATTGAGCAAGGTGACCGTTTCCTGCTCCGGTGCCGGACCGAGCGGATTCACCAGCGCCCCCACAATCCTCACAAGATGGTCTGGTTCCGTGGGGCTTGGCTCCGGCCCCGGTCCCGGATCCGGCACATCGGAACTGGCGTGGCCGGTGCGGTCATCGGTATGCCAGGCTTGGGACTGAAACGCTAAAAATACCGCGACCCATTGCTGGGTGGACGGAAAGTGGAACATCAAGGCCCCGTCTTGCCACACTCCGTCGTCGCCCTTATGGGAGGCATCATTCCCCTGGTTCATGTGAATGTCGTGAATGCCGTTCCCTGGTCGGAATCCAAAAATCTTATCGGCCTTTCCTCCCTCCGGCCCCCACCGTTCCCCAAATGCATAGACCCGAGCATCCGGTTCCTGCATGGCACGTTTCACATAATGCTCAATCTGATCACTCAGATCGTTATCCGGCCCGGGAAGATTCGGCGGAAGCAACCGCATGTCCGATCGATTGAAGAGATTGCCACGAATGAAATCCACCGCCTGCCCGCCCGGCTTGCTCGACAGCAGAGTAAACTCATCCTCCAAGCCGGGTAGATTGGCAGTGATGGGATGCTGGAAGTTGTCATCGACCAAAAACAGCAGCTCTGACGGACTCAGCTGAGACTTCACATTGACCGCGATGCGGTACTGGATCGACCCGGCTTGGATATGCACCTGATAGTGAGGAGAGGATTGGTCCTCTTCCCGTTTGGCGGCGATCGCTCTCCCTTTTAAAACGCCATATCGTTTCAGCGGCATGTATTACCTCCATCATCGGCTGTTGGTACATGTATACAGATGCCAACCATTCATTCACCTGCTCTGTCGTGTCTTCAAATAACGCCCTGCCCCCGCCCGATCACCTCGTCGCTCACACCGTTGGAGAGGCAAGGACACTCTGTTTGACCCGCGCTCTCCTGGCCATCAATCAGCTCATCCCCACAAAGACCAGTTGCAGCAAGTTGCGAGCCGTGTTGATCGAAAGCTCTGGAGGTCAACACCTACGCAGCATTCGCGAAAATGGTCTATGTGGCGGAGAGTTCAGCTGTATCGTTTTGGATAACGCAACGTATCCAAACAGATACGTTGGTAGAGGAACATTTCACCGGTGGGGAAGGCCAAGTGCACAGAGAATGACCCGACCCACGGCATCCTGCTGTCTGATGATGCCCCACCGGAATGATCGTCTCGCTGAACTGCGCCCGCTTGGGCATGGCAAACCATTCCGGCAGAGGACCATTCTTGTCCATGTTACTGATATCATGACACCTGCCTATCGAGACGTGAACGTGTGCACCGTGTCTGTAGCCATATCGGTGATGTAGCCTTCGGTGTGAAGCTGCTTGCAAAGGTGTGGGTAATCTCAGCATGGCTCCATTCGCTTGTCCATGGGCAGCTCTTGGATGGAAACAAAGAGGTGAGAGGTGATGCAGAACTTCTCTCGGTGGTCGACGCTGCTTGGGCTCGCACTTGTAGTCATATTGATCACGGGGTGTGGGGCGGCACCACGGCAGGACTCCGCCGATGCAACAAACTCGCTGACAGAACAGAGCCGGCAAGTCGATTACC
The DNA here is from genome assembly GCF_054902215.1 of Nitrospira sp. CMX1. Lineage (NCBI taxonomy): Bacteria > Pseudomonadati > Nitrospirota > Nitrospiria > Nitrospirales > Nitrospiraceae > Nitrospira > Nitrospira sp. CMX1. The sequence goes on from NZ_JBUBKD010000068.1 coordinate 27,967, forward strand.
TTAATAGGAAACTCATTGAGGTGTTCGGCCCCCTACCCGCCATCGCGTCAACACCATTTCTTGGCCTGGCAGTCTTGACCGGGACGGCGTTGTTAGTGGACGAACCTGTATTTGCCGACTCGAGCCTGCGGCTGGTCCGGCAGATCCGACAGAATTCGCTGATTCTCCAGGCCAAGCAGTATGCGAATTGGTGGCTCTTTGGCACATTCGCCTCCCTGGCTGGACTCACCTGGCTGGTCAACTCCGGGAAAATTCGGGGAACCTTCGGAAAGTTTGTTCGTATTGCCGAGGATGTCGCGGTGGGTCTCCTCTATCTGATGATCGGTGCGGATACGTTGATGCCGAGCGCACCACATGTGACCGCATCTGATCTTCATTCGGGGATCGTACAGGCAGGGATCGTGCCGGTTTGGGAATCCAGCACAGCGATCCTCATTCTGGCCGCCCTCATTTCGCTGGTCACGATGATGCTCACCAGGTTAGCCTTGGATGTCCTCATCTGGCTGAGTCCTGTGCCGTTCATTGATCTGATCTTCGAGACATGCAAGGTCATGTTCTCTCTGGCCTTTCTGGCGATCTACTTTTTCCTCAGTCCCCTCGTGGCGGCGATTCTTGGCCTGCTCCTGTTGGTTCCCTGCTTCATGCTCCTACCCTGGGCGATTCGGCTCTTACACTTTGGATATCGCATCGTGCTCTGTCCGATTCTTGTGCAACTTTCACCACAGTTCATTCCGCAATTGATCGAACCGACATTGGCACGAGCGGCCGGCGGTGGGGAAGTCACACTGGCATGCTTTGCCTGGGTGTTGAACGCGCGAGGCTTCAAAAAACGGGAGGCCGTCGCGCTCTTCCGCACGTCCGGGCACAGGACAGTTCGCCCTCGACATGCGAAACGGCGGACAAGAGCGTTGTGCAATGTGGACGAAGAAGTGCTGCTGGGTCGTGCTCTCGCATGGATCGAGCTACGCATCGTCGATAAGAGAGGACAGCTCTTAGATCGCTATGCACTGCCCCTCCCCATGATGAAAGACTTCGACCAGTTGCTCGTCTTGCTCGGCGCCAGCAACGCCGGTGATTTCGGAGTCATGAACACTCTCCGTACGATAATCAAACTTCCGGAGAACGTATCATCGCTCTGAAATAAGACTGAAGCGGGAGCCGCGTTGAACATGGCTTTAGATCTCCACGACGACACCGATTTCGACGACCTGTTCAGCGGGAATATGGAAGAACGAACTGGCCCGTTGAGAGTTGCGGCTGAGAAACACGAAAAGCCGCTCCCGCCATAGCGCCATACCCGGTTTTGATGTCGCCAGTGAGTTCACACGACTCAGAAAAAACGTCGCCCCCTCCAGGTCTACCTCCAGTCCCTGCGACCGGCAGGCCACGAGTACGCGGGTAATATCCGGCGTCTCCATGAACCCATATTGCACGACAACTCGCCGTACATCAGATGCAAGAGGATCGATGCGCATATGATGACTACTCGTGACGGTCGGCACACGAGCAGTCGTGGTTGTCAGGAAGACCAGTTGCTCATGGAGCACTTTGTTGTGTCGCACATTCTGCACGAATGAGGGCGGCGTCAAGTCAGGGAACTGGGTCAGGTACACCGCCGTCCCAGGTACGCGAGTCAGCGGTTTGGCGAGAACCTCCTGTAAATAGACCGTCAGTTGCGGCATCTTGCTCCAAAGATGCTTCGCCACGAGTCGACGGCCGCCGTTCCACGTCGCCATCAAGAGAAACAGGCCGGCGCCCAGGACAAGCGGCAGCCAGCCGCCGTGCGGAATCTTCAGGACATTGGCGCCGAAGAACGAAAGATCGAGGGTCAGGAAAAAACCGGTGACGAGCGTTGCCAGCGGCCAACTCCATTTCCATTGGCGCCGCATCACGACAAAAATCAGTAAGGTAGAAATGACCATGGTGCCGGCCACGGCAATTCCATAGGCAGCAGCCAAGTTACTGGAGGTGCCAAAAAACAGAACCAGGCTGATGGTGCCGATCAACATCAGCACATTGGTGGCAGGGACATAGATTTGTCCGATCTGGGAAGCGGACGTATAGCGAATCGCCATACGCGGCAGATAGCCCAGCTGAATCGCCTGCTGGGTAAGGGAAAAGGCACCGCTCAGCATCGCTTGCGACGCGATGATTGTCGCCAGTGTCGCAAGCACCACGAGAGGCAGAAGCAACCATCCAGGGGCCAGCAGATAGAATGGGTTGGCTACGGCTTCCGGCTGTCGAACCAACAAGGCGCCTTGTCCCAAATACTGCAAAACAAGCGACGGCAATACCACGCCGTACCAGCCGAGACGAATGGGTCCCTTTCCAAAGTGGCCCATGTCGGCATACAAGGCCTCCGCCCCGGTCAGGACAAGAAATACGCTCCCCAACACGGCAAAACCTTGTGTGGGATGATCCAGCAGAAACTGAACGGCATGGTGCGGACTGAAGGCCACGAAGATCTCGGGAGTCTGAATGGCACTCCTGATTCCTAAGGCAGCCAGCGTGACAAACCAGAGCAACATGATCGGGCCAAACCATCCACCAAGACGTCCGGTCCCGTGCGACTGGATGGCAAAGAAAATGGACAGCACGGCGACGGCGATCGGCAACGTATAGGGCTGATAGGCCGTCGTCTCGACTTCGATGCCTTCCACGGCGCTCAAGACCGAAATCGCCGGCGTAATGATGCCGTCACCGTAGACCAACGACGCTCCGATCAATCCCAGCGCGATCACGGGACCGATGCGTAGGGGGAAGGCAGACTCTTCACGATGGCGTTGGCCGAGGGCCATGAGCGCCAAAATGCCCCCTTCGCCTTGGTTGTCGGCCCGCATCACAAACAGTAAATACTTCACGGTGACGACCAGGAGGAGCGCCCAGATGATGAGCGACAGGATGCCTATGACTGCCGATAGGGTGACGGATAATCCATGTGACGCATGAAAACATTCTCGAAGTGCGTAGAGGGGGCTGGTCCCGATGTCGCCGTAGACAACACCGAGCGCGGCCAGCGCCAATCCGGTCGTCGTCGATCGCTCGGACTGGTTACTCATGGAGAAAAGAGAAGAGCTGGATGAGACGACTGGGGGTATGGGCGCTCTGCATGCTGCAGCGATCCTAGCTGGCTCAAGAGGTCAAGACAAGGCGATACAGGACGTTCCCTTCCTCTCCACATCCTTGCAGATCCCAAGTCCCAGGCGTTGTTCGATCAGCTCCGCGGCGCGCGGTGCCCCGCCTCCAGCCTGGATCGCGTCCCGGACTCGTTCGGCAGCCGCGCGATAGGAGGGCTCCGATCGCACACGAACCACTGCGGCGCGCAATGCCTCGGGCGTCACCTGCGTGTGTGGAATAGCCTCACCGGCCCCAATCCAGGAAACCCGGGCAGCGATCCCAGGCTGTTCGTTTGTGACGGGAACAGCCACCAGCGGAGTTCCAGTCGCCATCGCGTCGAGCACGGTGTTCAGACCGGCATGGGTGACCGCAAGGGCCGACCGGCGGAGGAGGTCCAACTGCGGAGCATAGGACACGACGACCGGGCGTCCAGGAAGAGCGCCAAGTGCTTCAGGCTTCACCCCGTGCCCCGTCGAGATGACCAGTTGGGCATCCAGCCCGTCGCAGGCCTCTGCAATCACGCGGAACGTCCCGGCAATTTTGTTCTGCAAGGTCCCCAACGAGGCATAGATCAACGGCCGCTCGTCCAGAAGCTCCCATGGAAACGAGACCGGTTGGTATCCGCCAGGGAGCCGAAACGGGCCGACGAACTCGATCTGTTTCGGCAACTCATGTCGAGGGAATTCAAAGAGCGCAGGTTGTTGGCTGATTTGCAATGTGTCGGACCAGACCTGTGAGATGTCTGCGGGTACCGGAAGACCCAACCGGCGGCGGTGGTTCTGAATGCGTGTCACGATGGGGGCATAGAGGCGGTTGAGTCCCGCCCATGCGATCCGGTTGCGAATCCTGGCCCACCACGCATCCCGAGGTTGCCAATGTGTACAGTACGGTGGGACGGCAGGATCAGGGTTCAGGAGGAGCGCATTCCCGACGCTCGCGAAAGGAAGTCCTAGTTGATCCGCCACCGTCCCACCGGGGAACGAGGCTTGATCGACCACCAGAGCCGTCACGCCGGCAGCGCGTACCACGGTCGGCCCGACTTCCAGAACCGCTTCTGCAGCGCGTGCGCCGATTGCCAGGGTATGTTTGAGCGCCGCACGGTCCTGTAGCGAGCCCAGCTTATGAATCTCGGCCTGGTACTGGTCCGGCGAAAAGACGGTCCCACCGAGACCGACGATCTCGAACCCGGCTTCCGCAATCGATGAAGGAGGCGCACCCAATAAGAAGAACGTGACTCGGTGCCCACGGGTCCGCATCGCATCCGCCAGCGCCACCATGGGGTTGAGGTGTCCCGGTACATTGGGACAGAGAATGCCGACATGACTCATCCTGTATTCCTTCTTCAGCGTATTCGACGTACACTCAGATTGAGCCTGACGCTCCGGAGAGCTGAATCCACCGAAGCTTCTTCCTGTCAGCCCACGGCGTTCATACGGGATAGTACAGAGGACAAACCATACGCTATGGATCGCGCTGATTCAATGAGGTTGAAAAGGCGGTAGTGGGTCCCTTTCAATTGAGTAGCCCGATAATTTCTTCCAAGCTCCACACATGATCGGCAACCCCTGCTTCCATGGCGGGAGTGACGCGGAGCGTTTGGTGAACCTTCGCAAAGTTGTAATGCATAAAGTGGATCGCCACGGCATGCGCTTGATTCTCTAATTTCTTGCTGAAGGCATTGGTTAACCTGGTCATGCGCCGAAGACTCATTCGCATCGTCAGGTTCTGCCGCTCAACATAGCTGGTTGAGATATGGGCTTCGTCAGGGTTGCCCTGTATCTTGATCTTCCTTGTTCCGCAACATTCAGCCGGGCTATACCGCGCCTGTCCTTCCCGAGGTGGGGCAGAGTAGATCTTCTCCAACATTGCATAGTCCACATCAGCTCCGAATGCTCCCTCAACCGCTCGCAAGTAGGCTTTATGTCCATCCGTAGTCAATTGAATACGATTAGCCAAGCGTGACGCGAGATCATGAATAAACTTGCTGGCATACTCTGCACTCCTCCCACCAACGAGATAGGAAACAATAAGCTTCGTGTCGGCATCGATTGCTACCCAGGTCCATACATCCCCAAAGCCAAGTTTCCCCTTGTACTCGTCAGGAACATTCTTCTCCTTCGCATAACAGAAGCTCCAAATTTCATCACACTGAATACGCTGGCAAGATAAGCGGCGGAGATGCTCATCTTGATACCGCGCACAAGCTGAACCAAGATCCATTAAGAGCTTCAGCACCGCTTTCTTGCACACGCCCGTCATGCGACAGGTTGCACGAACGCTATTTCCTTCGACTAGAGCGGAGATGACTTGAACTCGTTTGGCTTGCGTCAGTCTGTTCACGGCTCGCTCCAAGCTATGGAAGAATTATAGCTTGAGCGGTCAAGCATTTTCAATAATAAAAAAGCCATCCCAAGAAATAGGATGGCCTTTTTTATTCAAACATTATGAACGATGTGCGCAAGCACTAGCTTTCTTTGAAAGCTTTCGCGTTGAAAAGCTCCGTCTATCACTGTACTCCCAAATTGGTCCATCTTCCTTGGAGAGGGCAATAGCCCTTTCGACAGCTTCCCCCGTTGTGACTTCTCGCCGCAAATTGTCTATGGTTTTTTTATTGAGTGCGATCTCTTTCATGATTAAATTTCCCTTATTCTTCCACTCACAACAAGTGAGTCAAGGTATGGGATGATATCTCCCAGTATACTATTCACGTCCTCATTATCAGAGAACTTATCACATAAATTCAAGCCTAATCCGAATGTCTCCCCACCTATCCCAACTGTTTCACATCCCTCAGCTTCTTCCTTGTCAATTACAAAACCATGAGTGGGGTATCTTTCGACTAGCTGTCTTGCAATGCGTTTGGCATCAGTCCATGAGTAGTTTGGGCGCATGAGGCGCACCGCATATTCTTCAGCGACCTTTAGTTCTCTGGATTTCTTAGTATAATCTAAAGTGTCTATTTTTTGGAGCAATGGCTGTAAAAAATGCGATACGTAGTTCAAGACCTGAGGCAAAATTACATCTGTCCTTTTCCCAGTTCTGCGTATCAAGAGGAGCATAGTTTGATCGACAGCAGTCATAGCGAATGCATTCAATCTTTCTAGAGATTGGACGGCATCAAGTGCCGACCCGTAGGATTCTCGCTCCATATCAAACATTTGCACATCCAATGGCCCAAGTTCGGCTTCAGGCCCAAGAATTAAATCGGATGCCCCTAATGCTAATAACGTTCCCGCACTTTTCGCATACTGCGGCACGATAACCGTCAATTTATTCTGAGTGCGAACCTGCAACATCCTTGCGAGTCGATATGCATAATTGGCTTGGCCACCAGGTGATTCCAGTAGCAGTGCTACAGGCTTCCCCTTGGGCATATCTGACATCGCACGTTGGAAACCTTTAAATAAATCAGCCCCTATTTCTGACCATGGTCCATCATTATTCTGTACGATAAACCAAACAGGCATATCTAGGAGTTTCTCTAGGCGTTGGATAAGGTCTACGAATCCCTTTGGTACTGGAGAAGCCGGTCCAGGATATATTGATGCGCAAAACTTGGCGGGAGACGGAGTTTCCTTTGGAGGCGTTACGTCAGGAAGTGCTTCACCATTGGTATCCGCGAGCTTTTCGGCCCCATGACTTTGCCTATCTTTCTTCATTACTGCCCCCCCTCTTTCCCCACCGCAACCTTGCCGCCTTCTTGGCTATCTCAGATCTCTTTTTAGCAGACAGCTTATCGGCTCTTGCCTTCCCTCCCTTAAGCCCTCCTAATCGGCCCAGGGCCACAGCGGCAGGGTTCTTTTCTGATTTAGATGGTTGCTTCTTGGGGGGCTCGGTGGACTCTCCGGTCACAGCTTGCAGGATCTCAAACGCGGTCACATTGACATCGGTGGATGGTTTCTTTTTCTTCATGCTCCTAGCTTACATGACCGCTTAAGCAGGAACAAGACTAGGGAAATTCAAAGGGACCCACTACCGAAAAGGCCATCCCAGGTGAGGTAAGGACCTTGCGTCAATTCCTGAACGCTGGCAAGCTTCCGCATGGTTCCTAGAGAGACCTGTGAGGGAAGACGGAGGAGACCATCGAACTCATATGCGACGACCTTGGTGGACGTTCTCTCACTCGCTGACAATCCTGCTTCTCCTCTTCGTGACAGGCTGCGGCGCGACGCAGCTTGGGATGTGCGCGCCGCATACCAAGGAAGAAGGGACGCCGACCCGGAATTGGACCGAATGTTTTGAGCAACCCTTCTCGCGGGTGGGAGTCACCCATTCCGTATTCTGCCTCAATGACGGCACGGCCAAACCGCCGGTGCTCTTGCTCCATGAATTGACCGGACTGTCTCCCGGCACACTGGCCTATGCTGAGGAGCTCTCAAAAGATTTCACCGTCTACGTGCCGTTGCTGTTCGGTGAGAAAGGCAAGTTCTCGCTCGTTCATGGGTTGGAGGCCTACTGGTTTCGAGGCGTTATTGAGTCATTCCCTGGTGGCGAATGGGGAATGCCGTCCAAAGGCAGCGCGCCGATCGTGACCTGGCTGCGCGGCGTCGTCCAGAAGATCGGAGAGCGGCAGAGGGGGCAACCTATCGGTATCATCGGTAATTGTTTGACCGGACCGCTTCCTCTTGCCCTCTTGGATCATCATCAAGTCGCAGCAGCAGTGGTCGCGCAACCGGCGTTGCCCCTGCGTTTCTGATGGTATGCGGACGACGACAGAGCATCCCTCGGTCTCTCAGAAGACGATCTGCGGATCGCCACCGCGAGCACCGCCAAGATTTACGGATTGCGGTTTGAAACAGACTGCATGGCCCCTCCTGAAAAACAGAAGACCCTGACCGATACATTCGGCAATCGCTTCATCAACGGAGCGATCCCGGCCAGCGCCTATCAGACCAACGGCAAGCCGACTCACGCACATAGCACACTCATTGGCTCGTGGAAAGAGCAGGCCCAGGCGGGACAGGCCTCACGAGATGCGCGCGGACGAGTACGAACTTTTCTCCTCCAGGAACTCTCCTGAAACTTGTGCGAAAGAGTGATGGGTGACAATGACCTGCTCCAGGCGATTCCCGTAACGCTGTTGTTCTCACGCACACAATCAATCGCATTCCTTTGGAATGCGCCACACTTCGTATTGAAACTGCAGAAGAAGTCCGTTACAGTTCGCCCACTAGATTTTTTCACCCTAGGAGAACACCATGAATCGGATTTGCACGTCGTCCTTGCTCAAGGGAATACTGGTTGGAATGTTCTTGCTGAGTGCGACCCCGGCACGCGCACACGACGCCGATGGGGGCTGGGCCCATGAAGGCATGGCGGAAGAAGGAAGAATCACAGGAGGGTTTCGTGTTGGTCCGAGCTTCATGACACAAAACGCCGGCGTGTCCACGGTCGGTCCCTTGGTGAACTTTCAAGGCATGTATGGACTCAATAAATGGTTCCGTGTTGGGATGATGCTGGAATGGCAAAATCATGGTGTGGATGATCCTGGAACCGGCTCCGTCAATACCGTCACCTTGCTGCCTGTCAACTTGGAGTATCGTCCTGGACATTTTGGGAATCTGATTCCCTATGTCACGACCGGAATCGGTGTGAACATCAATACGCATAACGTTTCTGACAGTTTTGCTTGGCGGGTCGGCGGAGGCGTGGACTATGCCTTAACGAATTGGCTCCCAGGAGCCCCACAGGGAATGATGCTGAACGTAGAAACGGCCTGGAAACGGAATCATACAAACGGAGATGCCTCCACAATGGGGTTGTTGTTCGGCGTGCGCCACACCTTCTGAACAGTCGTTGGTCCCGCATGGGCAACGCCCATGCGGGACCGCAGATCACCCAAATCCTTCTTGATCCAGACCGGACCGGTCTCCACGTTGTATCCCACTCTCTATTGCAGGTCCGAGCCCCATCAAGTGCCCCTCTCTGGCAAGAGCGATCCCCCGCACAGGATCATGGCACACCGTGCCATAACTATTTCTCCTGATTACGGTGTTGTGACTCGAGCATTCTTCCGCCATTCCCATGGAGGCACTGGATCTGGATCAGCCCACAATCCTCTTTGGAAGTCTCGCGCCTCTTTCTCCAGCGCTTCGAGCTGGGCATCCCCGGGGGCCTGCTTCCGGTCCCACCAACACCAGCCCTGTTGCACCAACGTCCGACTCATATTCCTCTCATCTGGAAGGAGCACATCCGCAAGGACACGCCCCCGCTTGTCCTTGCCATAGACCTGAAGCGTGACGTCCATACTAAACGCCAGATCCGACGTCGCTTGCTTGGCTTGCTCACTGTAGGGCTGGCCGCCCTTCGGACAGGCAATCCCGTTCAAGCGGACTCGTTGTGCTTTCCCATTTCGTACCACTTCAATCGTGCCACCATCGAGGATGGTCACCACCTGGCCGCTGAACGGGAAGGCCTCTCCTCCGGTCAGGAGCATGCCCATCAGGAGAACGGTGATTCGTAAGGGGGAAAGAACCGGTTTCGGCTTGGTCGAAAGAATCGTTCCTTGTCGCATACGCACATCCACCTCAACACATCCGACTTACCCTCTTGTGTACTACACGGAGGCTCAGGAAAGTAACCCCATGAGTGTGGCAACTTCCACGAGACAAGCGAGATCTACGGGAATGAGCCTGTCGCGTCACGCAAGTCGTACGTTTCTCGCTTGTCTGGATGGATTCACACCGTTTCGTCCTCCAACCCTACGCTTTTCGGACGAAACTTGCACTGGACGTTTTGGCCTTCGCTCACTTATCATGCGCGCATCACTCTGCTCGGAGGTCTGCATGGGTTCTACGACCATGTTTCGACTCCTTATCCTGATCATTCCTCTTACTTGGGTCATCCTTCGCCTCTTGCCTGCCGATCACTCACGATCCAGCCATCTTCGTGGCGTCACACAGTCAGTCGAGGAGTACAAATCCCATGAAGAGACCGATCAGTTTCTTCGCCACGAATCCACCTTCAAGGCCCATTACCAGTCACACTATGCGACGTCGGGACAGACCTACCAACATTATCAGCTGGCGTACAAGTATGGATTCGACCTGGCCCAAGATCGCGACAACCAGAAGATGGACTGGAAGAGCATGGAACCGCTGGCCCGACAAAACTGGAATGAAGGCATCATGGGATCGTGGAGTCAGCACCACGAAGCCGTGCTGTACGGATGGGAACAGGGCATCAAGAACCACGGCGGATAACGACTGAGAATATCCGCATTTCACGCTCGACCAGGCCAAGCCGCCGCATCTCAACCCAATCCTGTGCGGTCGGCGAACGGTGGCGACCAAGCACCACATCCCCGCCCGACAGCAAGTTGAAATTGCAGTCTCCATATCGATGGTTAAGATAGTGATGGTGCCTCAGAAATCGGACATATCCGGTCTTGAGAATCCACCGCAGGACCGGACACACCCCTGTCAGCTCCTCTCCCTGCGGCCGATGCAAATAGGGATGCACGAACATGGCCAGGCAGGAATACGCGACGACGGCGGGAAGCGCTCCAAGAAGTCCCCACGGACCTAGCACGAAGCCGATCAGCATGATGCAAGGCAGGATCGGCAGATTAAACCAGACAATCCCAATACCCCGCAGCGTCATGCCATAGCGCTCTTGCCTGATCAACAACGCCTGAGAGCCCTTGAGTCTCAGATCAAGTCGTTCCCTTTCCTGTTGACTGGAAAACTGGGTCACAAAATCCTTCCGAAAGGTCCATCGATGATGGACGATACCGTGAGAGAAATAGGCTCGCCGAAAAGGTCCGCTGATCCTCGGGTAACGTGCCCAGAGCCGACGAGTTCGCAGCCCCGCGTGGTAGATCACCCGATGAAAGATCGACTCCAGTACGGTCGTCACGGCATATCCAAGCAGCAGCCCGGCACACATGTGCAGAAGAATAGACACCGCACCTCACGACCATGGGGTTCCGAGCAGGAGGTGAGTCCGGTCAAGACCAGACTCGACACAGTGATGCCCTACGAGTACAAACCTACGACAAGTTTTTAGTTATGACTACCGCATAACATTCCAGGCCATCGCATTCACATCCGCCCCGCAGCCTTCTGGGCCAATGCCTTGAGCTTCGCTTCGTCGCCGACGCCTTCCCTGATTGAAAGTTGCGCCAGCACAGCACCTTTTCTCATGGTGAGTTCCAGCGAACCGAGGCCGAGTCTGCCTCGATCCATATAGGCCTCCTCTCCGAAGCCGCTCACCGTCACCGGATTTTTCGCATCCTTGCGCATGCGCGCGAATACCTCACCAGTACCAATCCAAATTTCGAATTCGTCCTGGCCATTGGTAAATTCGTACGTACACGACTTGGCATCGGCCAGCGTTTCACCTCTTGGCGGCCCTTTCAACTTGCTGAGAACCGCCTCGACCTCTGCTGTTGTCACTAATGTACAGGGATCGAGGCCAGGCGGAGCAGCGCCGACAGGAAGGCTCACGCCCATCACCGGAATTGCACACAACACGACACGGCGGACCCAACTGAGTGTTGCTAAGTCCATGCGCTTTTCTCCTTGTTATGGGAACAGCATGTGAATGTCCATCGCCACGGCCTTGGTCTCTGTCGGTTCAGCTATGGACTCGGCGTAAGAACATTCTTGACCTTCGTCACCCAGTCAGCCCTGTTGGTCGAAACCTCGTCCACAACTTCGGCAATCAGTTTCCCATAATCGTCATATTCGGTTACCGTGACTTTCACGACATAGGTCCCAGTCCCCAACCTCGGCTTCTTGCTTCTGGGAATCAACGGGAACCACTCACTTCGGGCCGCGGCAATATTGGTAGTGTCCCCAAGCTTTAAATCATTCAGATGGATGTGCAGATCCGCCACATCCGTCCGATACGAGACATCGCTGTCATCTACCCAGTGGGCTTCCAGCACAATATTCACGTCGGCATCAATACGATCCCTGACCGTCGTGAACCACGTCCAAGGGATATACCACTTGCGATCTTCGACTTTGACTTTCCCCAAATGCACGTATGCGGAATCCCCCACAAGCTGCAACTGGCCGTTGGTAGAGAGTTCTTGCGCATCGACCGCAAAGGTCAGAATTGCGGCGGTCAGCGGCTTCCCATCGCTCACAATGGATCGCGTAATCCTCACTCCACCGAACTGGACCGATGTCCCACTCTTGTCGTCCGTGTAAAATTTACTTCCTGCCTTGGCCCCGCGATAGGTCGCTGTATGTTCGAGACGATCTTCATTGAGTGCCGGCCTCGTGGTTTTGACCGCATAGCGGGCCGCCACCGGTACGGTACCTGCCGCAATCACCGGTGCCGCAAGTGTTCCCTCGCTGACTCCCGACGCTCTCACTTCACCTGGCTTCAACACATCGACAACGACTTTTTCACCGTCCGCTTGCATGGAATAGGGATGTGCCGGCACACAACCGGCCACGAGCCCGATCAGCCCAAAGATCCTGGCAATCTGAAGCCCACTCGGTTTATACATACGACCCCTTCCTACTCACTCGCTCATCGCACTATAGACCACGAGGCGCATAGAAGTATACGTAGCCGTGATCGATCCCATGACTAGCTGCTACAGGACGGTCCCAGAGCGATACACCTCACAACTTCACTTGTCATGTTAGATTTTTCACAGAAGAGGATTGACAATTTTTCTCACCTAGGATACTGCTCCCATCAGAACCGTAAGGGAGAAGAACTTTCCGAACCGACTCGCGAAAGTACTCAAGATCACTCAGTATGCCCTATTCAGGATGCCGCAACCCCCATGACATACTCGATCCACGAGAGCAATCCATTAGATGATTAGGAACCAATCCTACCTTAGTGTGATCGGTCGACCCAGAGCGCCCTCTCGTAGTCTCTCAAACATGACGGAACCCTGACCATGGAAGGGATGCGCAACGCTTGCCATCCAGAGAGGGCCACCGTGAGGGAGAAGAGAATGTCCTGGCTCATGAAGAAGGAGAGCTGCCGATGAAAACATTGGTCTTGGCCAATCAGAAGGGTGGCGTGGGAAAAACGGCGATTGCCTGCCAACTGGGATACTTTCTCGTTGAAATGCTCAAGAAACGGGTCTTGATCATTGACTTAGACCATCAGGGAAACACATCGAAAAACATCGGCACCTCCAAACTGGCCACGATCTCGGCCGTCACCGCCGATCAACTGTTGACTGAGCCGGTCACCACCATTGAGGGTGGAACCTTTGTAGTGATTCCCTCACACGCCGATCTGCTCAAACTCGAGCGCCGAGAAGAAGATCACAACCTATTCGCGAATAATCTTCGGTTGTTCCTCAACGAAATGGATGACCGATTTGATGTGGCCATCATCGACACCAACCCCAACCCCGATATCCGCGTACTCGCCTCACTCGTGGTGGGGGATTTTGTGCTGTCGCCCATTCAGCTGAATCAAGAAGCCGTCGACGGCATTGCCGCACTTCGAGCACAAGTCCTTAAGATACAAAGCACGCTCAATAAAGATCTACGATTCATCGGCCTGCTTCCCAATCTGGTGGAGCCCACGCCTTTTCAACGCGCGAATTTCGACCAACTCTGTACGGCCTTTGCGTCCTTGTTCATTCGCCTGGAGGATGGACGGATGGCCGCTATTCCCTCACGCACGGCCGTGGCGGAGGCCCAGGCCATGGGAGCGCCGATCTGGACCTTGCAAAAGACCAGTTCCCGCGAGGCATGGCTGCACCTGAAACCGATCTTTCAAAAAGTGGCTCATACGATGGGGGTGATGGAATGAAAAAACCACTGATCGCGACGTTGGATCTTACCGCTCTTGATCGGACGACTCCCGCACCTACGCCAGATCCGATTGCCAAAGAACGAACCGTAACGGCTGAAGTCCTGGGGCGTCCGCTGCACATTCCCGTCAAAGACATCGACGAAGATCCTGGACAGCCACGCCAGGAGTTCGATGCGGCGAGCATGGAGGAACTGGAACAGAGCGTCAGAATCCATGGGGTCAAGACGCCGATCTCAATTCGCCCGCATCCCACCGAGCCGAAGCGATGGATCTTGAATTTCGGAGCGCGCCGCCTCAGAGCCTCCAGAGCCGTTGGGAAAAACACGATTCCCGCGTTCATCGATCGCTCACATACGGATTACCAACAAGTGATCGAGAACCTACAGCGGGAAGATCTGAAACCCCGCGAGCTCGCAATGTTCATCAAGAAAAAGATGGACGAAGGGGAGAAGCAGGCGCATATTGCCGAGCTCCTGGGGGTAAACCGGTCCATGGTGACGAATCACCTCGCGCTCATCGATCCCCCCTCCTGCATCGAAGAGATTTACACGTCCGGGAAATGTTCATCGGCCAAGACACTCTACGATTTACGAAATCTGCATAAGGAGTTTCAGAAAGAAGTCGAACGGTGGTGTACCACCGATCAGGAGATCACCCGTGCATCCGTGTCCGCCTTATCCGCCAAGCTGAGAGGTGCACAGAAACCAACCGCCACTTCGTCAAAGAATGAACAGGAGAATAAGAAGCGGATGGCCGGTGAGACGACAACGATGCCGTCGTTGATCGTCATCGTGCAGGATCGATCAGGCACGGTGGATCTGCAGCAGGCCCCACAGCAACCGAACCACCTGATCATTAATTTTTCAGATGGTAAACAAGAAGAGGTCCTCGCACAACATTGTCAAATTGAACAGATCATTTTCCCGTAGCTCCGCAAGTTTCATCCCTCTCTCCATCTTATGGATGGAGAGAGGGATCATCAGAACATCTCCTTACATCATATCTCCCCGTCAGCCACGAGCTTCATGCCCCCCACACCGATTGCCACCTCAGCACCTGAATTGCTGTTGAGTCAGTCGATATCCTTGTTGGACATGTCCAACAACAAAGTTCGCAAGATACTGCCCTTATTCACATCAGGCGATAGATCGCCATAGGCACTGATGAAATCTCGATCACGAGATAGCAGCAATCTGTTGGACATGTCCAACAGATTGCTGTCCACTTCGTATGTCATGGGATTGCTGATGATGGGGATGAATTGAACGGATTGGGAGATTTAACTACGAGACCCTCTACTCTTCAATACATTCGACAAAGGAAACAGAGGGTTAATGGTTATTAGAACTCTGCGCCCATGTGTTAAATCACAGTAACCATGAGGGCCAGGTTAGTGCTAGCAGTGCTGACCGAGGAACCGGGATCAACATAGCTTTGTAAGGATGAAAGAAATCATGGCCTCAGGGCTCTCCGTTACCGATAGGAAGGGACGATGCATACTGTCCTGCTGATCCTACCATTCCAGCTTGGTGACCGCTTTATTGTATTCAAAGAGTTGTCTGCCGATCCTGCTGCACAGTTTGAGCTCAAGAAGAAATAGATCTGGTGTTCTCAAATGGTTGCGAAACGATAGAACTTTCAGTCCCAGATCGTGTGCAACACAAAATTCACTGACTGTAAATTATTGAGATGTATCTCTCCTATACGAATAGAAGATCATTTCAGAAGTATCTGAGAAGATGTCAAGATCCTGCATTTCCCAACGGATGGCGCCCATTGATAGGGCGCCATCCCGGAGGCACGGTATCTACAGGAGAATGTCGGTGCCAGCCCCGCCGCCGACGAGCCCAGGGGAACCAACTAACTGAATCTCGAACTCGGATGCCGTATCCCCGTCAGTACTGCCAGAAAGAATTCCCCCGACATACCGCAGCTGGCCCGCCGCCGTAAATGCCGCACTGCCGATGTAGGTAAAGGCCTGATTGCCTAACGCGAGTAGCGTCGTATTGGCATCGATCGTGGCCAAATCGATTACATCGCCTTCCGTTCCGACAAAACTGTTGATGACATCTCTGTTGCTCGCACCGGGTTGACTTTCGCTAACTGAATTGTAATCGAAGGTATCGATACCAGAACTACCAGTTAGGTTATCGCGACCGGCCCCACCGTTTAGCAAGTCGTTACCAGAACCTCCAGAGAGCCCATCGTTCCCAATACCGCCTAAGAGAATGTCGTTACCTGATTCACCAAAGAGCAGATCATCGCCAGTGCCGCCATCGAGAATGTCATTCCCTCCATGTCCAAATAAAGGATCGTTGCCATCCAGACCTGCGAGCACGTTATTAGAGTTATTGCCGGTTATGACATTTCTATTTCCATTGCCCGTGCCATTGATAGTTGCCGTACCGGTCAGAAGGAGATCCTCGATGCCGAAGCCCAACGTATGGCTCACGGACGAATACACAGCGTCCACCCCGCCAAGAAAATCGTTAAAAGACTCCGCCGCCACATCGCCCAGGTTGTCCACAATATAGCTATCGTTTCCACGGTCACCATTCATATTGTCGGCCCCCACCCCACCGTCAAGACGATCAGTACCATTTCCGCCAGAGAGTTTGTCGTTACCGATGCCACCGAAGAGGGAATCGTTATGGTCGCCTCCGAAGAGCTGGTCAGTCCCGCTGCCGCCGTCTAGAGTGTCATTCCCTGCAAGTCCAGACAAAGAATCGTTGCCATTCAGGCCAAAAAGAATATTATTGACGCCATTGCCGGTGAGAGTGTCGTTGTAGTTCGTTCCGGTGATGTTTTCCATGCCCACGATGGTGTCGATCCCTGCCCCTCCCGTGTTCTGCGCGCCTACTAGACCGAGATTAACCTTGACACCAGCCGTCGCCCCGATGAAGGCGTGACCACTGATACTCCCATTGCTATAGTCGGCGGTGTCGCTTCCGGTTCCACCATTGAGCGTGTCATTTCCGATTCCACCGTTAAGCGTGTCATTTTGGCCTCCTGATGTATTATCACCGCCGAAAAGCGTGTCGTTGCCAGATTCGCCAAAGAGCAGATCACCGCCGCTGCCGCCGTCGAGGATGTCATTCCCCACAAGCCCAAAGACGGTATCGCCTCCATCAAGGGCGTTAATAATGTCATTACCAGAAGTGCCGAAGATGATGTCCCCTAAATTAGTTGCCATAACCACCTCCTATGGTTGGTTAGTCTCGTGCGCGGATCGTTCCTGACTAGGATGGATAAAAAGGGAAGGCTTTCGGACAATCTTCTCTCTCCCTTATGATTTATCACCAGTGCCCTGGTCATCATGATAAGCACTGGGGGTTGCTACCGAACTACTCTATTGTGGAGAGATCTTGGAAGAAACAGGCCGCACAGGATAGCACAGGCTGCGCATAATTGCAGGACTGACTTAGCATGACAAAACAGATACTTGTGGTGAAATCTAACTCTGTGCACTCAACCTTAATTATCACCAGTATGGTTTTGTCCATGTCACCACCTCACGCTCAACCCTGTCCTCAATACGACCGACATAATTACTGGCGAGCACCACTGACAACGATACGCTAGAAAACGCTTCGACAAAGGGGGCCACGGTGACGAACACACAACTCGATCAGACTTGCATCAATACGATCCGCACCCTATCCATGGATGCCGTGCAGCAAGCCAACTCCGGCCACCCCGGGACGCCGATGGCCATGGCCCCCGTCGCCTACTGTCTCTGGCAGCGAGTCATGCAGTTCGATCCGAACGATCCGATTTGGCCGAACCGGGATCGATTCGTCCTGTCGATGGGACATGCCTCCATGCTCCTCTACTCGCTCCTGCATTTGACCGGAGTGAAGGCCGTAAACCCACAGTACGAACGGCTCGGTGAACCCTCGGTGCAACTAGACGACCTCAAGCACTTCCGTCAACTCAACAGCAAGTGCGCCGGACACCCCGAATACCGCTGGACCTCCGGCGTGGAGACGACGACCGGTCCGCTTGGACAAGGCATTGCCACCAGCGTTGGGATGGCCATCGCCGCCCAGTGGCAAGGCCATTATTTCAATCGCCCGGGCTTCGACATGTTCGATTACAATGTCTATGCCCTGTGCGGAGACGGCTGCATGATGGAAGGTGTCGCTGCCGAAGCGGCCTCCCTGGCCGCTCACTTGAAACTGTCCAACCTCTGCTGGATCTACGACAACAACAAGATCACGATCGAAGGCCATACCGAGTGGGCCTTCAGCGAAGATGTGGCGACCAGATTCGTCGGTTACGGATGGAATGTCACCAGAGTCGGCGATGCCAACGACCTGGACATGCTCGAGCGAGCCTTCACCACATTTAAAAAAGAAGCGGATCGACCGACGCTGATCATCGTCGACAGCCATATCGCCTATGGCTCCCCCAATAAACAAGATACCCACGCCGCGCACGGTGAGCCGCTAGGTGAAGAAGAAATCCGACTGACCAAACGGAACTACGGCTGGCCTGAACAGGAAAAGTTTTTGGTGCCCGATGGCGTCCGCGAACATTTCCAGCAAGGCATGGGTAAACGTAGCCACGAAGCCCGCACAGCTTGGATGACACAATTTGAAGAGTATAAGAAGCAATTCCCCCAGCTCGCCAAAGACCTCTCAAACATGCAACAACGCCGATTGCCCGATGGGTGGGACAGGGATCTACCTGTGTTTCCAGCCGATGTAAAGGGTGTGGCCGGACGCGATGCCTCGGCCAAGGTGCTCAACGCTCTGGCCAAGAACATCCCCTGGCTCTTAGGAGGCTCTGCAGACCTAGCTCCTTCAACCAAAACACGCTTGACCTTCGAGGGAGCCGGAGATTTTACTGCAAAAGATCGCGGTGGGCGCAACCTCCATTTCGGCGTCCGTGAACATGCGATGGGCTCCGTGCTCAACGGGCTCTCTCTTTCAAAAGTGCGCCCCTATGGCTCTGGATTTCTGATTTTCAGTGACTACAGCCGGGGGGCAATCCGCTTGAGTGCGCTCATGGAAGTCCCTGTTATCCACATTTTCACGCATGATTCAATCGGAGTCGGAGAGGATGGGCCTACACACCAACCGATCGAGCAGCTCGCCTCGCTCAGAGCTATTCCAAATCTCATCGTTCTACGACCGGCAGATGCGAACGAGGTCTCAGAGGCCTGGCGCGTCATCATGCAATTGAAACATGAACCGGTGGCCTTGATTCTGACCAGACAGGCCCTCCCCACCATCGACCGCTCCACTTACGCCGCGGCATCCGGCGTCGCAAAAGGCGCCTATGTCTTAGCCGACGTGCCCGGGGGGAAACCGGACGTGCTGCTCCTTGCCAGCGGCAGCGAAGTCTCACTCTGCCTTGAAGCAGCAGAGCAGTTGAAGGTGGAAGGGATCACCGCTCGCGTCGTGAGCATGCCTTCGTGGGAACTATTTGAGCATCAACCGCAAGCCTATCGCGATAGCGTGATTCCCCCGAACGTCACGGCCAGGGTCTGCGTGGAGCAGGCCTCCACGTTTGGATGGGCACGGTATGCGGGACTGACCGGCGAGATCATCGGCATGAAGACATTCGGTGCCTCGGCACCGCTGAAAGAGCTTCAAAAGAAATTCGGATTCACAAGGGACAACATCGTCGCCGCGGCGAAAGGGCAGGTTCTAAGGAAAGCAAAAGCGGCCTGAGGTCTACCCCTGATTTGTGGGGGCAATGAGCGAATGTCGGGAACGCGCAGGCGATTTGTACATCAGCAACCGGATAAGGAGAGAAGTCATCAGTAGACTATTTCTCATAATCTTTTTTGTTCTTCAGATCGCCACATTCATAGTTTTTCTGTTTTCCTGCGTTGTTACTCTGTCCGACGCTCAAGGCGCATTGATCTTCATTTTTTCGCTACCCGTGATCGCCCTGTTGCTCAGTCTATCCTGGGCGATCGCTCGAAAAATGGAAAATGGGAACTCTCTGGAAAAATGGCCGAAACTTTCGGCTTTCTGTTTAGTGCTATTTTTTGTTTTTCCCTGGATTCCTGGTCTCAACGTCGTACCAGATGCTTTCCTAGATCTTGTCGGGAGGTCATTTCAGTTAGCCCTCGGCAAAATGCCGTACGTTTACTTCAAAGCGCGTAACTCCTTTGCTCAACTCCTTGAGCGAGAATTGGGAAAACAGCCGAACAGGGTTGACCTTGGTCTGCTCGGGGTATCATTCGCGTGGGACCACGTTTGCGTTTTTGGACCCTATACCAACAACGCTCAGGCTCGAGAAGTGCTCCACATCGACTGGAATATTGAAGAACGAAGCGAAATCGGTCATTCTGATTCCATCAATAGCCTCGTATTTCTCTTCGAGGGAAAAGTGAGTACGGTCATAGATCTACGTCGAGCTGTCGCAGATTTTAAGTCGGTTGATCGCTGTTGGGATCGTCGGCAAGCTGCTTTTCAGGTAACCCACAATCCAAATAATCGAACGATCTTGAATTGAACCGAGGTGGATGTATGGGGCCGGATATCATTTTAGAAGGACCGGCATTTCTCATCATATGATTCCGTTTGAAGCCATGCGCGAAATAGTCGTTGCCAGAATGGACCTTTCTGTTCTCCAACGATGTGGAGGGCGTGAAACCTGGCTGGCATCAAAGTCACTGCCTTGGCTGACGATATAGGAGAAGGTATTCGACGCCACCTGCTTCTCACCGCTTGCCGCCTTTGCGGTTGCCTATCTTCTCTTTCCCGACCAGCTCATGTGACACGCCGTGATTATTCACCGACGCGGGTTATTCGTCGTTCGTGAAACCAGGACATCAGTATCGCCGATCCACGGCCTCATACCGCCCGCATTGAGAGGATACAACAGCTTGGCTCCTCCTTTTGATGGGTGAATACCAAACGTGGCCTACAATGACTCCCGACCCTCTTAATTCTTCCCCAGTCTGTTCGTGGACAGGTTGAGGATTGAACAACACGTTGATTGAGACGCAATCAACACAGGCCCATCCTCTACCATCGCCATCGCCATCTCCAGTCAATGGCTGTGCCATTTCCGTCTGTGCCGATGCGTCATCGGCTCTGTGAATTTCGGCTCATTGGGTCTGATGCCGCAGGATGGGATTTGATGGAGCCGTCTGATCCAACATCTCGATACGCACCAGCGAGACTCTTGGAATGCATGTCCTGAGTACTTTCGAGTTGAGTGCCTCCCTTGTATCCACCGTCCCAAGCAGAACAGCCGACGAACAAGAAAATCCCACTCGTCGCCAGAAGATATGCCCACGTTTGTCGGATCGTCGCCATGATACGCCTCCGGTCGTAAGGTTAGATTAGCAGAGGATGTATCATACCCCAACGGCATAACGTTCGATACCAGGAAACACACAAGGCAGTGGATCCGAAAAGAAGCCGCCAGCTTGTGAGCTCTCGTTCACCGATGACCTCGGCATCGCTCTCTGTCACGCTGTGGCTTGCCGTCCCACACCGCTGACGAGGAGAACCGGAAAGTGACTGATTCCTATGCATCTCAATAAGAAGAGAAACAGTGCCGTTTGACCGATATCTTCGAGAACGAACTCCTACAGCCTCATGGTCAGATCAGCTTCGATCGCTTCCGGCTTGTCGCTCGGCGCATAGCGCTTCAGCACCGTGCCATCGGAGCCAACGAGAAATTTGGTGAAGTTCCACTTGATTGCCTCGGTGCCAAACAACCCAGGCATCGCTGACTTGAGGTACTGGTAGAGCGGGTGGGTATTTCCACCGTTCACCTCGATCTTGGTGAACATCGGGAAGGTGACGCTGTAGGTCCTACGGCAGAACAACTCAATCTCTGCTTCGCTGTTCGGCTCCTGATGCCCAAACTGATTACAGGGGAACCCAAGCACAACAAAACCTCTGTCTTTGAATTTATCGTAGAGCGCTTGCAGTCCCATATACTGCGGTGTAAAGCCACACTCGCTCGCGACATTGACGATAAGCAGTGTCTTCCCACGATAGACTTCCATTTTCTGCGGCTTGCCATCGATAGTGACGAGGTCGATGTCGTAGAGGCTCATAGAGCCCCCTTTCGTGCGTTATCCACCATGAGCTCTGCGGTTTCCCTCCCTTGTGACGACACGAGAGGCTATGCTAGCGCAGTTGACCGCACACTCGCCACAGCCATTCCATGCTGAAACAATACTTTCTCACATTCGCTCATCCCCCCTCTGATACCATTCAGAATGTTTCAGGTCTTATGGCTGCAACATTGCCTCAGTAAAGACTCCCGACCCCTTTATTTTCTCTCAAGACCTGGCAGCTGAATAGCTTGTCGTGCTTAGCCGAAAAATACGCCAGCGGGTCGGCGTCGATCTCTTGCACCAAGCCCATGGCACTCACCTAGCAACGTGCGTTCGCCTTGCAGGCAGTGGTTGTGACATCTTTCAAATGTTCGTGCAGAAGTTTCTCTGCCAGCCTCTTGGTGCAGTGCAATAGCATCGCAGAGCCTGAGCATCATGCCGCCCGCCTCGGAAGGATGCAACAGTCGGCACGGCCCTCTTCTAGACGAAGAGATACGGCACATAACCGTCTTTGGCTAATGTTGGATTGCAAGACCAGACTCTGTTTTACTGCTTATTTCTCACGGAACTGGTATGACTTACTCAATCTTGATGTGATTGTTCACCTCAGAGAGCTTCCCGACCGTTGTGATATCAGAGAGGTCACCAATGTCGAGGCTGAAGGCTTCCCCTCTCCCCGGAACCATCGCAACACGAAATTCACTTTGATATTCGAATGAATTGAATTTTCTGAAGGCACCCATATGGCCCGAATAGGTTGCTGGAGCAACATATTCTACAAGCTGCCAACTCAATTGCTGGCCCTGTGGCACTGGGCTATTTCGGACTCTCCGAAGAAATTCATCACCATCTTTTAGTAAAACATATGTATCTCCAAATCCAAAGTTCTTGGGATCAATTAACGTCTGCGGATCTTTGCGGCGTAGGGCATACATGCAAAAAACATTAATGCTCTGGTCTCTATCACGGGAGTATCTAATCGGTCCTGAAATTTCTGGTATGTCTTGAAAGACCCCGTTTATTTCCATCTGGAGTTTTACCTGATCCGATGGAAAGGTCCAATGGGTACCCTCTTTCCTATCGCTGCGCACCGCATCAGCTTCAATGCGCCTAAAATCGCAAAGCGATTTCATATAAAGCCTTCCCAATGTACAGAATTCTTCAATGTGTACATTCTTACCAAACTTAAACAGTCCCGGTACACCAGAGCTCATGATTAGAAAAGATGCTCCCCTATTGCTGTTGGGGCCTTACACGATCTAACCGAAAATTGTGATTGGATGGATTCTACCCGTTTCCGCAGACACCTTTACACCAGGTGTGATACGGCTTCAAACAGCTCTGGTCTGACCCCTCTTAGATGACTATGCGACGGAGGCGATTATAGAAGGTCTTGATGTAGTCGTCGATCTCAGCCGTAGCGAGCTCCCGAGTTGTGTAGATGCGCTTCTTGATCTGCTCCTTAATCTATCTGACCTAAGGGGGCCGCAGGAGGGAAAGTATGACCGACCATTGCAAACGGCATCAGGGATCTCGTTTATCACGTGTTGAGCCGAGAGCAAACAATGATTCCTGATACCTCTATCCCCAGAGCACAGGACCCGGATATAGCGGCGGCTCGACGACTTGGAGGTCTATGCTAGGCTCGAAAAGTTGACGCCTAGTTAGTCGTGCCCTTAACGCGTTGTGCCAAGGAGCGAAGCTGCAGCGGTATAGACAATAAGTGCTCGTTGGCAGTCGCCAAGGGCGCGATGAGAGTCTTTGGTGCTCAGGTTGCCATCTTTTGCAAGATCGGCGAGCCGATAGCTTTTCCGTTCTGGCCAAGCACGTCGCGCCATTATGAGAGCACAGGATACAGGATTATTTATCTGCATGCCGTGTTGCTTTGCTGCATTGTTGAGAAATGCCATGTCGAATTCTGCGTTGAATGAGACCAGAGGCAAGTCGCCAATGAAGGCTACAAACTCCTGAAGCGCATCCGTGAGTTGTTTGCCTTCTAACTCAGCCATAGATTGGGTTATGCCTGTAAGTTCGGTGATCTTTGTTGGGATGGGCTTACGAGGTCTCACGAGAGTCTGGAACACCTCATGATGCTTGGCGTCCCGGTTAACGCGTATCGCACCGAACTCAATAACTTCGTCCTCCTCAGCATTCAAGCCAGTTGTTTCGAGGTCAAAGACGATGAACTGTGCTGGAAGATGATCGAGGCTCCGCCGTGAAATATCGGCAGAGTGGTCGTGATGTTTCGATCCAAACAGAATGGGCAGAATGCCTTTGCCTAGCTTATAGATAAGCCACAGAATGCTGAGCAGGAGGACTGAGATTGCAATGAAGCCAACGATACCTGATTCCATTGCCTATCTCCTATTGATAAAGAAAATGGTGCCAGGAACCATTATTCCGCTGAGACGCCGCTCCTTCAATCGCGGCCAGAATCCTGTCGCGCGTTGGCGCATCAAATTCGTGTCCGTAGAAGCGAAGGAACAGGTCTTGTCGAATGTTGTGTTAGTGGGGTCAAGTCTTGCAATCAAATATTTCAAAAACCGGCCGACCTAGGAGCCTTTCGCGCTCACTCGAAAAAACAGGCCAGGGGGTCGGCGTCTATCGCTTGCACCAAGTCGTTGAGGCAGTTGCTTGATGAGAGTCCTGGCGATGTGCTGTCATGTCTGCTGCAGTGCAGCTATGGGGCATACATCAACTGACTCAAGTTCATCCGGTCGGCAAGCAAATGGCGGCTGCATTGGATGCGGGCCGATATGAAATAGCACGAATATCCATCCGATCTGCTTGCCATTACCGTCTACTCCACAATCGCGATGCCCTTTCTTTGATCTCTTGATACATCGCATCCGGCGCCAAATCAATCTGCCCAGGCCGTGCAACTGCGCCATGGTCTAGACACACTTGTTTGAAGAACATTTGGTCCTTCAATCGCGCAAACACACCGGTGAGATGTTCTGATGCAAAACGGACTTCACCTGCCAGTCCATCAGCGAATCACACAAACAGGCCCAGATGATCCAATGGTTTAACATCGATAACATCCCAATACATCCTCAGCCTCCTGACAACAGTGAAGCCCCTGCGGTCTTGCCACCGCTTCACGCCGCCTGAGAAGCAGCCTTCTCCAACAGTTCATGAATCAACGTCTGGTAGGGCTTCCTCCGCTTTGCAGCCATCCGTCTCAGAATAGCCAAGAGCCGCGGGGACAGCCGGATCGCAATCAATTGCTTCGCCATCCCCGTGGCGGGTCGCCCGATCCGACGCATTCGCTTCAGTTGCACATTCGACAGCTCAGGGATATCTGAAAAATCAATGGCTGAGTCTGAAATATGCCTTCCGCTCCTTACGACTCGCTTGCCGCGCACTGATAACGCGGATGGTTTCTCTTTTTTCATGACCCGTCCTCCTCAGGGTGTAGACGACAAAGAGGATACGTCCTGCTATGGATACTGCAATACGTTGGCGGCGCTGTTCGTGTTGTGAATGGTCGCTATCCTCCCCATCCAAGCCGTCAGGATCGGCAAATATTGTGGCGGCTTCTTCAAATGAAACCCCACTCTCGTCACAAGTAGACAGCCGCACACTCGCACCTTACGATCCATGTGTGACGGCAGGCTTTACGCAAAAGGTTTCGCTACCAGGGGATAGAAAGGTAGACCCCATTGGTTGAAAAGCCAATGATGTCTCTTGGTAACACGGCAGTGGTCCATACAGAGCTTGCTCGACCCGTAGCGCATACAATTGGTCTTAGCGACGGGATAGTACGCCACTAGTGATTCTTGTCCTTGCGCGTACCAGCGACTCTTTATCGCTTCATCGTAATTATTGTCGCCTGATAAAACCCACCAACTTTCCGAGGGACGCTGCATCGGGGGTTCAAAAATAAGAAAGCCTGCTGGCTTTCACCAGCAGGCTTTCTATTTGTAACCCGGCAGCGTCCTACTTTCCCACTGCCTCGCGGCAGCAGTAACATCGGCCTTGGAGGGCTTAACTTCCGTGTTCGGTATGGGAACGGGTGGGGCCCCTCCGGTATAACCACCGGGAACATTCATACACTGAATAGTCTTAAGTGCTAGGTACAGAGTCCTGAGTGTACGTAAGCCAAATGCTCAGCACTCAGAACTTTTTTTCGCACTCCGCGATATATTCTTCATATCGCGGTGAGACCATGTCTATCAGGAGCAAAGGATGTTAAACCGCACGACCGATTAGTACTGGTTAGCTACAGCGCTCACACGCCTTCCACACCCAGCCTATCAAACTCGTAGTCTACGAGTGGTCTTTAGGTAGCATACGCTACGGGAGAGCTTATCTTGAGGCACGCTTCTCGCTTAGATGCTTTCAGCGATTATCGCTACCGGACATAGCTACCCGGCACTGCCGCTGGCGCGACAACCGGCACACTAGCGGTCCGTCCTTCACAGTCCTCTCGTACTAGTGAAAGCCCCTCTCAACTCTCCTGCGCCCACAACAGATAGGGACCGAACTGTCTCACGACGTTCTGAACCCAACTCTCGTACCGCTTTAATAGGCGAACAGCCTAACCCTTGGGACCAGCTTCAGCCCCAGGATGCGATGAGTCGACATCGAGGTGCCAAACCTCCCCGTCGATGTGAACTCTTGGGGGAGATCAGCCTGTTATCCCCGGCGTACCTTTTATCCGTTGAGCGATGGCCCTTCCACACAGAACCACCGGATCACTAAGTCCGACTTTCGTCTCTGCTCGAGCTGTCGCTCTCGCAGTCAAGCTCCCTTCTGCCTTTGCACTCGACGGCTGATTACCGACCAGCCTGAGGGAACCTTTGAACGCCTCCGTTACCTTTTGGGAGGCGACCGCCCCAGTCAAACTACCCACCAGACACTGTCTTCGTCCTGGATAACAGGACCGAGTTAGAATATCAGAACGTTCAGGGTGGTATTTCAAGGACGCCTCCACGCGACCTAGCGGCCACGCTTCGCAGGCTCCCACCTATCCTACACAGCCCCTTCCAACATCCAATGTCAAGTTGTAGTAAAGGTGCACAGGGTCTTTCCGTCTAGTTGCGGGCACCCGGCTTCTTCACCGGAACAACAAATTCGCTGAGTCACTTCCCGAGACAGCGCTCCAGTCGTTACGCCATTCATGCAGGTCGGAACTTACCCGACAAGGAATTTCGCTACCTTAGGACCGTTATAGTTACGGCCGCCGTTTACTGGGGCTTCCCTTCAGAGCGTCGCCTTGCGGCTAACTCCTCCGGTTAACCTTCCAGCACCGGGCAGGCGTCAGACCCTATACGTCCACTTGCGTGTTCGCAGAGTCCTGTGTTTTTGGTAAACAGTCGCTAGAGCCACTTTATTGCAACCACGTTCGGCTTACCTTGTACAGACTCACCTACGCGTGGCACCCCTTCTCCCGAAGTTACGGGGCTAAATTGCAAAGTTCCTTAGGAAGTGTTCTCTCACGCCCCTTGGTGTATTCCACCTACCTACCTGTGTCGGTTTGCGGTACGGACACAATGATGACTCGCTACGAGGCTTTTCTCGGCAGCATGGGATCAGCCCGTTTGTGGCCTTGCGGCCTCCCCATCACGTCTCGGCGGTAACGGCCTTGCGGATTTGCCAGCAAGACCCGCCTACACGCTTAGACCGGGTATTCCAGGGACCCGGCGGTACCTACCCTTCTGCACCCCCCCTTCGCTGATAACGCCATCACTGTGGTACAGGAATATTGACCTGTTTGCCATCGCCTACGCCTCTCGGCCTCGGCTTAGGATCCGACTCACCCTGACCTGACGAACATAGGCCAGGAAACCTTAGGTTTACGGGGTTGATGATTCTCACATCAATTATCGCTACTTATGCCTGCATAATCTCTTCTCTGCGCTCCAGCTGTCCTTGTCGGTCAACCTTCACTGCACAGAGAATGCTCCCCTACCACTCATCTCTTGCGAGAAAAGTCCGTAGCTTCGGTGGCAAACTTGAGCCCCGATAAATTTTCGGCGCACCATCGCTCGACCAGTGAGCTATTACGCACTCTTTAAAGGATGGCTGCTTCTAAGCCAACCTCCTGGCTGTCTGAGCGACGTTACAACCTTTCCCACTTAGCTTGCGCTTAGGGACCTTAGCTGACGGTCTGGGCTATTTCCCTCTCGACCACGGATCTTAGCACCCGTAGTCTCACTCCCGTGCGTCCAGTAACGGCATTCGGAGTTTGATTGGGTTCAGTAGCGTTGGAACGCCCCTAGCCCATTCAGTGCTCTACCTCCGTTACGGCTGACACGAGGCTGTCCCTCTAGACATTTCGGGGAGAACCAGCAATCACGAAGTTTGTTTAGCCTTTCACCCCTACCCACAGCTCATCCGAGCTTTTTGCAACAAACATCAGTTCAGGCCTCCTCCGCCTGTTACGGCGGATTCACCTTGGCCATGGGTAGATCACTTCGCTTCGGGTCTATCCTACGCAACTAAATGCCCAATTCGGACTCGCTTTCGCTACGGCTCCGGCTTTCCGCCTTAACCTTGCTACGCAGGATAACTCGCAGGCTCATTAAGCAAAAGGCACGCGATCAGGCATTCCCTTGCGGGCATAGCCCTTTCGCTGCTTGTAGGTGTACGGTTTCAGGTTCTATTTCACTCCCCTCACCGGGGTTCTTTTCACCTTTCCCTCACGGTACTGGTACGCTATCGGTCATCAGCGAGTATTTAGCCTTGGAACGTGGTCGTCCCGGATTCCCACAGGGTTTCTCGAGCCCCGCGGTACTCAGGAACTCTATCCAGCAAGTTAGGGTCTTGTCGCCTACAGGGCTGTCACCTTCTTTGGCCGGCCTTTCCAGACCGTTCGACTAAGATCCTAATTTTTGACTTGCCGACGGCGCCGTATCACCGTCAAACAGAGCCCTACAACACCACAGCGACAACGCACACGGGCTTGACATCACTATGGTTTAGGCTGTTCCCTTTTCGCTCGCCACTACTAGGGGAATCTCGATTGATTTCTTTTCCTGCAGGTACTGAGATGTTTCACTTCCCTGCGTGGGCTTCTCACACCCTATGGATTCAGATGTGGATAGGCGGCATTCATCGCCTGGGTTTCCCCATTCGGACATCCGCGGATCACGGCCTGCTTGCGGCTTCCCGCGGCTTATCGCAGCTAGCTACGTCCTTCATCGCCTGCTGATGCCAGGGCATTCACCGTACACCCTTAGTAGCTTAACAATCACTTTGCTCCTGATACACATGGTCTTTCATCAAGACCTATTCAGTTTTCAAAGAACAATCTCGGCACGTAGGTGCCGAAAACTGCATAGAGGACGATGAGCAAGGCCACTTACACTAAGAGGCCACTACGAAACAATATACTTATACATGTGGCTTGGTGGAGCTGACTGGAATCGAACCAGCGACCCCCTGCTTGCAAAGCAGGTGCTCTCCCAACTGAGCTACAGCCCCATTCTTGTTTGAAAGAGTCTGCTCCTGATGTCTTGCGTGTAGTGCCTAGAAAATCAGGACTCAGATGGTGGGCCTGGATAGAGTTGAACTATCGACCCCGCGCTTATCAAGCGCGTGCTCTAACCAACTGAGCTACAGGCCCAGCTGAGTCTGAAGCGACCAGGGCCCGTACTCGACTCAACTTCTTCTACAATTAAGAGCCGCTGCCTGAACCCTCACAGTAACAGTATCGTGTAAGTATGCATTGAAGAGGTGGCCCTTAGCCCGAGATTTTCTGTAGAGTCATAAGACTCCTTAGAAAGGAGGTGATCCAGCCGCAGGTTCCCCTACGGCTACCTTGTTA
>NZ_JBUBKD010000069.1:0-14078 GCF_054902215.1 Nitrospira sp. CMX1
GCCAATCCCCCTTTGCCTGCTTAGAAGGCTGATGCTCTATCCGACTGAGCTACGGGCGCGTCTGCGTGTTCAAATAAGTTGGAATTACCATTCTGGTCTTATCTCGGGCAAAGCACTCCAGCAGAGTTCGCATGCGAAACGTATTAGGTGTTTGGGCAATCTGCGTCAAACCCATCTTATACAGGAAAACGTGGCCTGTGGCGAGACCGCGCGTTTTTGACCGGATGTGACGCACTTTTCACCTGCTCATGGAGCATCCGCACTTGCTTGGGCTTCTTGCCCCCAGACTCTTTGATGCCTCTCAGGAGGAACCAGCACGTTCAACAGCAAGTGCTGTTGCAAAACCACTGTGCCGCCACATCTGAGAACGAACGGAGCACCTTTCTCCTGACTGGCCGCGATAGTCTTCCGACCGAGCCAGGAGTGTGGCTCAGTAGCCCAGTCCCCTTGGAACACTTGGTAGGAGGTAACGGAGAGGAATAGGTCTCGGGACTCATAGCTCGGAAGATGGGACCGATCAACCAATCTGGGATGGCCATCCTCCCTGCAAAGACTCACATATTGTCGCTCCGGAGACTAATCCCGCCTGGATTTCTCATGAGAACTTTCGCGACGACGTCCACAGACTGCCCCTCTGAAATATTACCCCTCTCAATGTCCAACAGTCTTTTACAATCGTGGAAGACTCGCCAGAGCACCAAACCCTCCCTTCAGTCCAGAGCCAAGCTATCCCAACACCATCCATCAATATAGTCGTCCCACACTTCGACTCGGCACCTCTGCCACCGAGGTCACAACCTACCCGTCATCGACCTGGGGTGAATCTATTTCGATACAGGTGGAGTGAATCTATTTCGATTCACCTCGATCCCCTTTACACTCCTCTATAGATTGTGATCGTCCCTGACTCTCATACCTGTAACTTCCCATAGACGCTACGTATTTCATTCAAATTATAGCTAATTACTCTGGTCGCACATTTATGGCCTGTACCTTGCTAGAGCCTCTTGGATATAAGGCTAATGAGATAGGGAAGGAAGTCTGATGGACCGACAAACTGCCACTCCAAACACGAATGTACGTTTCCTTTCAATCAAACTGCGTTTACTGAAATGCCCTATGCCTCAGGCAGCTGCCAAAAAGCCCATAAGAATGAGCCACAAACAAAACGGGCCAGCTGAGACACCACAGCTTCGAAAGGTGTCTCTCGGCAAGAGAACTAGAGCCATGGCACGAATATTAAATCTTGATTTAGACTGAACGAATCTATAGACCGATTGTATCCAGCCAAGAGCAGAGCTGTATGGTACGTGATATTGACTAAACGTTTTAGATCAGGCGATGAGATAGAGAAAAATCAAACGAAAAAAGCAAGATGAGAACCTGGCAATACAAATACAACAAATATCCGGAAATGTAAGCGAACTTTTCATATCGATTGTGGTCTGGCATGTCATTTCGTAACTACCCTCACGGTAAATGAGACCCTGTCTTCGCATAGCTACTGATATCAATCTTGGTCAAGAGATGACTAGGTACGCTTCAAGTATGTGGCGGCAAAGAAGACGATCAGCACAGTCGCGACACCACTGTATCTCAAGGATCAGTCGAGCCTTGTGAATGCCGATTCTCAGTTTGGAGTGAACGGTACCGTGACGACTCAGTCCCCGATCTCGAATCTGAGCAGCGCCGTCGGTCAGCTTATGTCGAAGACAAGCCTGCCACAAGTCCTGTTGCAAAATCGCTGTGTCGCCTTAGCCAGAGGCGAACAGAATACATTTCTTCTCGCCGGGCGAGATGCGCTTCCAGACGAACCAAGCGGATGGATCAGCAGCCCGATTTCCGTGGAGCATTGGACTGGAGAGAAAACCGAGCATGCTTCTGGACCCATGGTACAGAATCGTGGGCTCAATGCGTCACCAACAGTGACCTCGCAAAAGAACACACCACCAGTGCTCTCACTACGACGGCTGACCCCATCTGGATTTTTAGTTCGGACATTTGCGACTGGGTCGACAGGCTGTCCTTCATGATCAGTGGCGCTGCTGGCTCGGCGCGCCACACCCAGCGTCGTCACGTCGTCCCAGTCTTGTTGTGCGGGGGGCTCGTTATGATGATCATGACGACATCCACTCCTGTAGGGGCACAGGTACTCCCTCCGGTGTTCGACCCGACACTCCGATCAGGAGAGCCGTCCGGCCCGCTCAAGAAAAAATTCGTACCGCCCGCGATGTCTCCACCGAACCCAGTGCTTCCATCAGTGCCGAGCACTCCCCCGAAGGGCGAGCCCCAGACTCAACTCGGCCAGATCCAAGTCTTGGTCAAATCCATACAGGTGACCGGAAATACCGCCTTTTCTGATACGGAGATTGAAGCCGTCACAAAGCCCTACTACAACCAGATCCTCACCACTGAGGATTTAGAGCGACTGCGACTGGCGCTCACGCTCTTGTATGTCAACAAGGGTTACATCACTTCCGGCGCCGTCATTCCCGATCAAGACGTCATCGATGGAGTGATTCAGATCCAGATCATTGAGGGTGCCCTGTCTCGAATCGATATCGAAGGAACCTCCTGGTTCAGGCGGGGCACTCTCAGCGACCGCCTGGCTCTCGGAGCCGGGCCTCCGCTGAAGATGGAACCACTTCAGACACGCTTGCAATTACTCCAACAAGATCCTCGGATTGAACGGATCAATGCGGAACTCCGTCCCGGCGATCAACGAGGACAGAGTATTCTCCACGTCAACATCAAAGAGCAAAGCCCTTGGAAGATGTGGGCAGAGTTCAGCAACTATCAGACACCGGCGGTCGGGGCCGAGCGAGGCTTACTGACGGTCGCCCATCAAAACGTGACCGGACATGGCGATCCCCTGAGCATTACGTACGGTGGCTCTCGCGGTGTGCATCCTGTTATCGATGTGTCGTATACGCTCCCGATCAACCGCTATGACACGACGTTCACCGCCTCCTATCGTCGGAACGAGTTTGTGGTCGTCGAAAGCCAGTTCCGCGCGTTGAATCTCAACTCCACCTCGGAAATCATCGGGTTTACACTCCGCCATCCGCTGTATCGGACTCTGACTGATGAACTAGCCGTCGCCATCACCGGCGAGCGGCTCTCTAATAAAGTCACATCGATCTTTGACAGCCCTGGCTCGCCCTCACCGTTCATCAACGGCTCATCGGATACCGGAGTCAGCGCCGTCAGTGCCCTTCGCTTTGTCCAGGAATACGTACATCGCACCTCAACGTCGGTCATTGCCGCTCGTTCCCGTTTTTCAGTAGGCCTGGACGTCTTGAATGCCACCACCAACTCTGGTGTCTCATTAACTGGGCTGCCGCTGCCAGATGGCCGCTTCTTTTCCTGGCTGGGACAACTCCAGGGTGTTCGGCGCTTCGACGACTGGTGGGGAATGCAGCTCCTGGGACAGCTGAATTTACAGTTGGCGAGTGATCGCCTCTTCCCGTTGGAACAGATCCCCGTGGGTGGCCGATTCAGCGTCCGCGGCTATCGTGAAAATACCCTGATTCGTGACAATGGATTTCTCTTCTCCATTGAATCTCGATTTCCCCTATTCCGCTATGCCAGCGGTGAGCCCCTCTTGCAGTTTGCTCAATTCGTCGACGTCGGTCGAGTGTGGCAGGCTAAGGGGAAAACCGACGATCCGCAGACCTTGGCGAGTGTCGGGTTGGGGTTACGCTGGACGGTCTTACCGAAAGACCGGGCACGGTTTGAACTCTATTGGGGTGTGCCGCTCAATCATGTCCCGCACCCTGCCGGCAACCTCCAGGATCATGGCATCCATCTTCAGGCGGTCGTCCAGGTCTTTTGACAAGAGGCTCCATGTTGCTCCCCTCGCGATCCTTTCTTCATGTTATCCGACAGAGCCTCTGCTCTGTATTGGTCGTGGCGATCTCATTGCTCACCTCGACACCGTCGGAACCCCATGACGTTAGTATTCCAGCAGGACAGTCGATGAAAGCAGGAGGTCTTGCCTTTGAACGAGGCGCTTTCGGTGATGCGCTGTCTCATTGGAAACAGGCGGCAGAACTCTACAAGAGTTCCGAAAATATCCCGGCACAGATTGAGGCCTTAGTCCTCTCATCTCAGGCCTCCTTAGGATTAGGGCAATCCAAACAAGCGCTCCAATCCCTGGAACTCGCACTCGGATTGGCGCAGAGGAGCGGCGACCCCATGGTCGAAGCCCCTATCTTGGGACATCTCGGACGAGCCTACTTGACGACGCGTCAGCTCCCGCAAGCATCGGAGTTCCTCCAGCAGGCATCATCCGTCGCGCACGAGCAGAACTCTTCACCGCTCCTCGCAACCACGCTGAACGATCTCGGCATCCTCCTGGTCCTGCAACAGCAAGATCAGAAGGCCCTCGACGCCTTTCAAGAGAGCGTGACCCATGCACAGAGCACCGGCCTTTCCCTCTTGGCCGCCACAGCTCGCACGAACGCTGCACGCGCATTATTGCGACTCCACCAACCGACCGAGAGTCGCCTCGCTCTTGACGCCGCACTCGATCAATTGAAGGACCTGACTCCACCGTCCCGGAATAGATCGCTTGGGCTCATCGGCATCGCCTTGGCCTACCAGCGCCTGCTGCCTCATCTGCTCCAGGAACATGATGCGCTCGTGTTGCGCACGGCCGGAGTGCTCCAGGAAGCTGCCAGCATCTCGGAACAGCAGGGAGACACGAGAACCTTGTCATATGCCATCGGATATCTTGGACATCTCTACGAAATAGAATTTCGCATGGACGAAGCATTGCAGCTCACCAGGCGTGCTCTATTCATCGCACAATCAGTGGATACGCCGGAATCCCTCTATCGCTGGCAATGGCAATTGGGGCGCCAGCTGGCCGAGACGGGGCAGCTGGATCAAGCGATCGCCTCGTACTGGCAAGCAACCCTGACACTTCAACCAATTCGACGTGAGGTGGCACAAGCCTCCTCCGACGATTCCTTTGCTGGGCAGGATACGGTCAAGCCCCTGTTCTTTGAGCTCGCCGACTTATTATTACAGCGCGCGTCCCTCAGTGATGAGGACCAATCCGTCGATAGCGACCTACTCGCCGCACGGGATGCCATCGAGGCTTATAAAACAGCCGAGCTGCGAGACTATTTCAAGGACGATTGTGTCGACGCGATCCGGTCCAGACTGACGACGTTCGATCGATTATCGCCGGACACGGCCGTCATCTATCCCATCATGTTCAGTTCCAGGCTGGAACTGCTCATGAGCCTGCCGACTGGTTTGAAACGCATTTCTGTCCCGGTGACTGCCGACCAACTGACTCAAGAAATCCGTGCCTTCCGTCGAGTCGTGGAAAAACGAACCACGCGTGAATATTTGCCTCATGCGCAACAACTCTACAACTGGCTCATCCGTCCGCTCGAAGCAGAGATTTCACCGTTGACCATTACGACGTTGGTCTTCGTGCCGGACAGTGCCCTTCGGACGATCCCCTTGGCGGCACTCCACGACGGTTCAACATTTCTGATCAACAAGTTCGCCCTCGCGATGACGCCCGGGCTCACGTTGACCGACCCACGACCACTCAATCGGGACAAGCTCCGATTTCTCACGGCCGGACTCACCAAATCCGTGCAAGGATTCCCACCCCTTCCCTATGTGGTGGACGAGGTCCAATCCATTCAACAACTCTACAAGGGCGACCAACTGATGAACAATGCGTTCCAGACCTCCAGGCTGGAACAAGAATTGCGTGAAGGACGGTATGGAGGCCTACACATCGCCACACACGGTCAGTTCTCGACCGACGTGAACGATTCGTTCCTCCTGACTTTTGATGGAAAATTGACGATGCAGACGCTCGACCAACTGATCGGCTTGTTTCGCTTCCGGCAGGAGCCGCTCGAACTATTGACCTTGAGCGCCTGTCAAACCGGAATCGGCGATGACCGTGCGGCGCTCGGATTGGCCGGTGTCGCGTTGAAAGCCGGTGCCCGGAGCGCGTTGGCGACACTCTGGTTCATCAATGATGAAGCATCCGCGACCTTGATTACTGAGTTTTACCGACAGCTGCGTAATCCGGCTCTCTCAAAAGCCGTGGCCCTCCAACGAGCCCAGATTAAACTCTTGAACGACCGGATCTATGGACATCCGGCTTACTGGTCGCCGTTCCTCTTGATGAATAACTGGCTTTGATCGAGGATGTCGCGACACGACGATGTTCCGCCATACGTCGATCAGCGCCGGGAAGGAGCCAATATGCACATGCGTTACATCCATTCTTTCGTTGGACTCTCCCTCGCCCTCAGTGTTCTGAGCGTGACCACGTTTGTGGCTGCCGCAGACAACCTAGTCGTGGCCCAAATTGGGCAGCAAGAGAATGTCCAGCTGCCGGTTTACACACCACCCAAGAAACTTCAGCCTCGCGCGAGGATCGGCGGCACCTTACGTGGAACCGACGGCGCCGAAGCTGAAATCGTCGCGCTGGTGCCAGACCATGTCGGCCTCACGGTCAAGCAAACACCGACGCTGAATTGGTTTCTCGCGAAACCGACCCCTCATCCATTGAAATTCACCATCAATGACGACCGAAAAGTACGCCCCATCTATGAAGGTCCTCTCCCAACGCCAGCGGCAGCAGGTGTTCAATCCATCGATCTGAAGAGTTTGGGCTTGGCCCTGGAGCCCAACGTCCAATATCGCTGGTTTGTGTCGGCCAGTCCCAATCCGGAGTCTCCCTCCAGGGATATCGTTGCCGGGGGCATGATCGAGCGATGTGAGTTCAGTGAATGTCTCACCATCACCTCGGTCAATGTGACGTGCGACCGAGAGAGTGTCCGCACGAACGCACTGATCGGGTTCTGGTACGATGCGAT
The DNA here is from genome assembly GCF_054902215.1 of Nitrospira sp. CMX1. Classification (NCBI taxonomy): domain Bacteria; kingdom Pseudomonadati; phylum Nitrospirota; class Nitrospiria; order Nitrospirales; family Nitrospiraceae; genus Nitrospira; species Nitrospira sp. CMX1. The sequence goes on from NZ_JBUBKD010000069.1 coordinate 6,861, forward strand.
GGGATGCGTCTGCTCATTGATCGAGAAGGAGCCGACAGACTCCTCACTTCGGAGGCTGCGCGCGGCACTCCTGAGGCAAGTTGGCCTCAACGGAGTCGCCGACTGGGACCTCAGCTCCATTCAGACGAAGGCGAGATAACTGCGTACTGTCATGGATTACCCATTAGAACCAATTCCACCCGATGACCCAGCGAGCACCAGCCTTCCAATCTCATATGGAACGGTACTCGTCTGCCCTGCAGGGTATTCGGTATGGGCTCGATTCAGCGGGGTTCGTATCGGATGTCACTTGTCCGATACGCTTTACCACCTGAATCTATTTCGATTCACCATGAATCTATTATGATACACCCCTGGTGGGCTTACTTAGCTTCACAATCCATGCAACCCGTCCATAACCTGCATGAATCTGCGCGTTTCTACACCAGACCCCTTACCCTGAGCCCACGGCATAGCGGTTGCTCCAGTTCTATAGCTCTATTACAGCAGAGGTCCCGCAGACGTGAGACTACTGCACAGCAAGACTGATCCAAGCAATGATCAACCAGCCTGGATGATGCCTCCGCCTACTCTCATGACAACCCTTGCAGCGGGATTGATCGCATCACACAGAGGTGTCGTGTGGTATCACTCGAGGAAAAAGGCGGGGAACAGTTGGGCAAGGGAGTTCGCCATCTCTATCCGAGAGAAGGCTGCTTCTCGGCTCTGCTCGCACCGCCTGGCGAGCCGGTGCATCGCAATGACGTATTAAACGTGCGAGCAGCTTATCGCTTTGGGCAACAGTACGCGACAGCTGGATACCTGAGAGAGGCCGACGTTGCAGTTTCCGCTTTAAATGCATTGAACGATCAACACACAGAATATCCCTTGGGCGACGTCAGTGGGAGCCGTGTTATGGGCTAGTTAACTGTCAGCCTGTAGCGAGACTCTGCCAGATTGGGAACAGGCGTTCATGCGAATAGCTGTCATGATCCTTTTCGTCATCAATCAGCGAACACACCGGTTGTACTCAATACAAGTCTGGCAGTGGTCGTTCATATTCCTCGCGCTGTCTTGCGTTTTCTCAACTCCCGCGAGCGCCGCAGGCGTCGAAATTACCATCCTAAAATCATCAGATCTTCAAGCGTACGACGAAGCGATCGAAGGATTCAAAACCGCATCGCCTGGAACTGCCATCTTTGTGGAGTACGACTTGCGTGGAGACCTTGAGCGTGGGAAACAGCTTGCCCAGAGGATTCGTGCATCGGACTCTTCCCTCGTCGTCGCTGTCGGCCTCAAGGCGGCGCTGGCTGCTAAATTCGAGATCCTGGATATTCCAATCCTTTACATGATGATTCTCGACCCCATCAAGCATCACCTCACCGCCAGTAACATGACGGGAGTGTTGCTGGAAATTCCGTCAGACCGCCAGCTCAAGATGATGCGCTCATTCTTACCGACCCTGCATCGCATCGGCCTCCTCTATGACCCGGAGAAAACGTCCACAAGACTGAAAGAAGCAGAGACCCGAGCTTCGGCTCAAGACTTTCAGGTACAAGGATTTCCCGTCACAACCGAAAAAGACATCCCGCAACAACTCCGGACGCTCTTGTCTGAATCGGACGCACTGTGGCTGATTCCCGATTCAACCGTCCTGACAGACGAATCCATCCGATTTATTCTTGAATCAGCGGTAGCCCGTCACGTGCCGGTCATCGGTTTTTCAAGTGAGTTCACACGGCTTGGCGCCCTGCTCAGCTTCTCGGTCGATTACGGCGAAGTCGGCCGAGAAGCCGGATTCCTCGCGAGGCGCCTTCTCAATGGTGAACCACCACTGCCGCTGAAGCCGATTCCGGTCCAGCGCATCAGAATCACGGTGAATCAAAAGACCGCGCGGTACCTGGGCATCACGATCCCCAAAGAGCTGGAGAAGCTCATTGATGAAGCGTACTGAGTGCTCCGCCATGGCAAATGACGTTCACACTTCACACGAGGCTCCATCAGGTCCGCCGACTCGGATCTTCGGCCTTCGTCTCAAGTTCGTCTTGCTCTTCGGCCTCATCCTCATTGTGACCTGTTCGACCTTGAGCTGGTACTTCGTTGAAACACGACGCCAGGCGATGACCACGAGCCTTGAAGAGCTCGGAACAATCCTCTTAACCAATACCGTCCATAACGAGCATTTTCGGATTGCCGGTGTCGTTCTTGAAGATCACATTACGCTCGGTCAGTTCATGAGCAGCTTGATGACCATTGACCACGTCGTCTATGTGGTGATTACCGGATCAGACGGTCATATATTAGACCGCCAGAGCAAACGTGTGCGAACACCCTCGAGTCATGCAGTTCTCGCATCTCCTCCTGCAATCTATCCGGATGACCACCTCTCAGAATCGCTCCTTCGAACTCCGCTCACGACTCCTGTGATTAGCAGGCTCGTACTTTCACCGGACCAGAGATTGATCTCCCAAGATGAGACTTCGGACTGGCTCCCGTCCTTTTTTCTGCGCAGGGAAACGTTGTTTGATTTTGCGATGCCTGTCCTTCGGGAGGTTTCGACCCCACGATCACAATCGCAACGGGCTGTTGAATTGGAAGAAACAGCTGGTCTTCGTCTGGCGACGAACACAGGGTCGGTCGTCGGAATCGTGCGCATCGGCATCACTGATGCACAAGCCAACCAGGCCTTGCTGATCATTGTGCGCAACGTCTTGTTCCTCACGATCATGATCATTGCAGCAGGAATACTCGGAGCTCACATACTCACCTCTCGCATTACCATACCGCTGCGCAGTCTTGCTTCGGCCACCCGCCAGCTTGCAGAGGGAACAGAGACAACGCAGTTTCTTTCTCCCTCCAGCAATGATGAAGTCGGACAACTCACGCATGCATTTAATGTGATGGCGCAGTCCTTACGTGACCGCAACCAGGCCATTACCAGAAATCTTGACACCATACGCCAACAGGTCAAGCAATTGACCACGATCCATCAGGCCAGCACCACCATTGCCAACACGACCCTTTTTGACAGGACACAGCTGCTTGACACCGCCCTCCATTTGATTGTTGATAACCTTGGCTTTTCTCGAATGATGGTGGTCCTCCAGACTCAGGAACACACCTACGCCTCTGTCGCTCGTATTATCGGAGTTGCACCTGAGATCGTGGAAGGAGTTCGACGACTTCAAGTGCCTATCGTCGACAACGGAGGTATCACGGCCGAACTCCTCCTCCATGGTAAACCCGTCTTAATCCAGGATGTTGGTAGCACCACCCATCGGTTTTACCCCCCGCTATTGGAATTGGTGCGCCGATCCGGAATCCAGTCATTCGTCGGCGTCCCGCTCCAGAGCCACGGAAAGATTCTTGGATATCTGGCGGGCGATCGTGGAACACGTCGCTGTACGGATGAAGATTTGCACATACTTGGAACGATCGCCGGCCATGTCGCAGCGGCTATAGACAATGCCACGGCATACGCTGATCTCGCCGAGCTGACGCAGCATCTGGAAGAGCGCATTGAACAGCGTACTGATGAACTGTCTCGTGCCAATATCCAACTCCAAGAACATGACCGGCGTCGTTCGAAATTTCTTTCCGTCGTCTCCCACGAACTACGGACGCCCATGACCGCCATTCGGAGCTTTGCAGAAAATATGCTGGATGGGGTCACAGGCCCCTTGACCAACCTGCAACGAACCTACCTCACCCGTGTGCAACACAATGTCGCGCGACTCAGCCGAATCATCGCTCAGTTGCTGGACTGGTCGCGGCTGGACACCAAACCGATCGAGCTACGTGTAGAGAACGTCTGTCTCCATCAAATCGCCACGATTGCCGCGGACGGCCTCCAGATGGTGGCATCGGAGAAAAATATCTCACTGGTCGTTGCACCGATCCAAACACTCCCGCCTGTTCAGGGAGATCGCGACAAGCTTGAGCAGATCTTTGTGAATCTGATCGTCAATGCCATCAAGTTCACACCGCCTGGCGGACAGGTATCCGTTGAAGCCTCCGTAGCATCACCAGGCATCGTTCAGATTTGTGTGGCCGATACCGGATGTGGGATCGATGCGACTCACCTCCCGAACATCTTCGAGGAATTCTCGAAGGTGCCTTCGGCCATGCCCGCATCACAAGGAGCTCAACTTGGGCTCTGGATCACCAAAACCTTTGTCACGATGCATCATGGTCGGATCTGGGTCGAGAGCCAACCTGAGGTCGGGTCTCGATTCTATGTGACGCTCCCGAGTTGTGTGTCACAGGATCCGTCTACACCGCCCCCTCACGAATCCATGTCATCTGATTATTCGCCGAGTACACAGTCCTCTACCTAGAAAGGAGCCCCCATGCGTGCGAAGATCCTCATTGTCGATGACGATCGCGACATTCTCCTCAGCTTGGAAAATCGTGTCACCTGGATGGGGCATGAACCGGTAACGGCCACTGATGGCCAGGAGGCGCTCCGCTTGATTCAAGAGGAACAGCCTGATCTTGTCTTGTTGGATTTGGAACTTCCACTGCTCTCAGGGCTTGAGGTTCTGAAGCATGTCGGTCAAACGTCCGCACACAGCGACCCGTCGGAACACGAACCCCATCCACCCTCGGGAACCTATACGACCCCCCTTATTGTGATGCTCACCGCATACGGAACGATTGAGCGCGCGGTGCAGGCCATGCAGCTGGGTGCCTTTGATTTTGTCCCCAAGCCCTTCACCTCCGATCATTTGACCATCGTCATTAACAAAGCACTCGACACCCTGACACTTCATCGTCATGTCGCCACCCTCCGCAAGGAGGTCGAAAATCAATTCCAGCCGGCAATCACCACCAACAAGCACATGGCTGCACAGCTCGCGGTTGCCAAACAAGCGGCCTCTTCGGCCATTACAGTCCTCCTGCTGGGTGAAACGGGGACAGGGAAAGAGGTCGTCGCACGGGCGATCCATCGATGGAGCCCGCGAGCCAACCGACCTTTTGTTCCGGTGAATTGCGCGGCCTTCCCGGAAAACTTGTTGGAAAATGAGCTCTTTGGTCATGAAAAGGGCGCTTTTACCGGAGCCCTCAAACGAGAACCAGGAAAAATTGAAATCGCCGAGGGCGGCACCGTGTTTCTGGACGAAATCGGCGACATGCCGCTCACCATGCAGAGCCATCTCTTGCGAGTGCTGAACGACCGAACATTCTACCGAGTCGGCGGCACTCAGGAAGTGCGGGCTGACGTGAGGTTCATCGCAGCGACCAACAAGAATCTCCAACAGGCGATTCGCCAAGGCACCTTTCGTGAAGATCTGTACTTCCGTCTGGCAGTGATTACCGTCAACTTGCCCCCTCTACGTGATCGACTGGATGATCTACCTGCGCTAGCCAGCCATTTTCTTACTCAACCAGGAAAACTTGGCCTCAATCGGCGTGGAACGCTCAGCGATGCAGCATTGCAAATGCTGCACACGTACTCCTGGCCGGGAAATGTACGTGAACTAGAGAACGTCCTCACCCGGGCCCTCGTCCTTTGTCCTGGTGACACGATCGGCCCGGAACACCTGTCATTAATGACCGGCCCTCTTTCGACGGATACATCTGCCTCCAGCAATCAGGAACCATCCTCTGACATCCTGTTTTTCTCTTACCACGAGAGTATGGACGCCTATAGTCAGAAACTCATTGAAAGTGCCCTGCGGAGGAACGGATGGAACCAAACCAAAGCAGCAACAGAGTTGGGGCTCCAACGAACCTACTTGACCAAACTCCTCCGGCAAAAACAGATCCCCGCAAAACCACCCTCCTTTTCTTCTGAAGACTAACGGGTGGTCGATAACGGCCACCGGTGGCATTTCGCTGTTTCTCAGCGGCCCAACGTACGGACCAGAGGATGATCCGCCACTTCACTCGCCATGCCCCTACCGGACCGCCAGCACCACACGCGCCGTATCATTCTTGGGAGCCGCAGGGTTTGTCGCTATAGTATTAGGATGCAGTACGAATACTATTTCGGTGAGACACAGACACGCAACATCGGACAGGCTTGTTCTCGATCACCGGAATCTCACCGATACTTCGAATGGTCGTCCAGCATCGCGACACGCTCAGACCTCGTTGTCCGATCCCGCAAACGAACGACGCTTCACCGTTCGACATACTCGTGGCCCTGAGTCCACGCGAAGTGGCAAGACACGCTTTCGGCACCTGAACACACACAAGTCCCACGATGGGAAGCTCTTCCAATACCTTGGTCGACAACATCTACGCCACGAGATGAAGGCACCACCTCTCACCACCGCCGACGGCTGATCGAATACAACCGGCGTGTCACTCACGTTCGGCAAACAATACTCTTCCGCTCCTCTTTGTTCTCACTCACGTCTGTATCGTTTCAGATCCATAACAGAATCATTTCTGATCCATTGCCTCATAACTCAACAACCTCCCTTCTCCTCCAACTTATTATAACCACGAGATTTATCCACTTGGCACAAGTCATGCTATCGCAACCTCCTAAAGACACCGCACTGTTCCCAACAGAGAACAGACCTAAGTGAGAGAGCTTTTCATCTGCTTCACAGATGCAGCTTCCTCCCACAAAAGGAAAACGGAAGATCAGACACTATAATGAAATCTCTCGATCAGAAAGGCGGTAAACACATGAGGAGTGAGCTCACCATCTTGGCGCTGTGGGCTACCATTTATCTCACAGGTCTGATCCTGACAATGTTTCTAATTGCTGTGGCACTGCACATCCTTCAATAAGAATGACGGGTTTCCGCCATGAACCGTTGGACAAGACCTTGCCCGGGAACAGAAATCCTCGCCACATTGCTCCTGGCGATTCGTCACCCATCGACGGGCCTGCGTTGAGCGTGCCGAAGCACTCCATCTCCCACGCACAATTGAAGGACAAACCGCTACACGGAGCGTTTCGACAGGCTCACCGTCCTGAACAGAGTCAACAGACAGATACGCGAAGCCCTGGGGGCCAACGAATACTTGAAACAGCATAGAGGTTCGAGCCGCTTGCCTCCAGCAGCGACTCAATACCCCAATCACATACACAAGTGGCCGATCACCTGCTACCGCTCTAGCCCTCAATTGTCAAAGGAGAGGGAACGATACCAGATGGTGGCTGCATGAGGATGAGGGGGATCTGACAGGACACCACAGAAACGCCGATTCACACGAGAGCGGCTGGTTGGTCGGGGCGAGAGGATTTGAACCTCCGACATCCTGCTCCCAAAGCAGGCG
>NZ_JBUBKD010000070.1:0-13950 GCF_054902215.1 Nitrospira sp. CMX1
CGAGCACCTCCCTCTAGCAGACGGCATCGTAATCTCTCGAAAAGTACTTATCATCTGGCGCGTAGGCTGTCAATTTTGTGTGAAGATTCGGCAGTCTCTCATGAACAGGGTTGTACATGGGAACAGGAGAGCACCTGATGCGCTCGGCTCCCGGCCCGATACACGGTCAAACCTTTGCAGCCCAGTTCATGGGCCAGCGAGAAGGCGGCGGCCACATCCGCGGTTGTCGCAGAGGGAGGGAGATTGATCGTCTTGGAGACGCCGCTGTCACTATGCCGTTGAAAGGCGGCCTGCATCCGGACGTGATGGGCCGGAGTGATATCATGGGCGGTCACAAAGAGCCGACGAAGCTCATCGGGGATCTGCGGCAGACGTTGAATCGATTCATGCCGACCGATTGCTTCACGTAACTCGCCGAGGGGGAGGTCTCTGGCTCGAGCTCGTCGAAGGAATTCCGGATGAAGGCGTTGCAGCCGGATGTCTTCCATGATCGTATGGGCGACACTGAGACTATAGAGCGGTTCAATTCCGGCGGAACAATCGGCCAGAATACTGATCGTTCCGGTTGGGGCGATGGTCGTGACCGTGGCATTCCGTCGAGGACGGTCTTCGGTCTCCAGCCGACTGCCTTTGTAGGCTGGGAACGATCCTCGCTCCTGGGCCAGCCGATGTGAGGCTTCGTGGGCCTGTTGCCGAACAAATCCCATCAACTGATCTGCGATCTGCAAGGCGTCGTCGGTATCATACGGGATGCCCAGCTGGATCAGAAGATCAGCAAACCCCATGATGCCGAGCCCGATCTTTCTGGTGCGTTTCGTCCGCGCCTCGATTGATGCCAAGGGATAACGGGTTCGATCGAGCACATTGTCGAGGAAGCGAACCGCCAGCGGAATCAGGCTCCCAAGTCGTTCGTAGTCGATGCTGCTCGTGCCTCGGTGTGTCGTCAGACATCGGGCGACATTGATCGATCCCAGTGTGCAGGATTCATAGGCCAAAAGCGGTTGTTCGCCGCAGGGGTTCGTGGTCTCGATCGTTCCGAGCTGAGGGGTAGGATTCGCCCTATTGATCGCATCCAGGAAGAGGACACCTGGTTCGCCCGATTGCCAGGCTGCTTCCACCAGCCGATCAAAGACCATCTTGGCGGGGAGGCGTCGGATTGGTGTGGCGCTTCGTGGGTTGATGAGCGCGTATGATCGATCATGTCTGACGGCCTTCATGAAACGATCGGTGAGCCCCACGGAGAGATTGAAGTTTGCCATTTCATGTGGCTGGAGTTTCAATGCGATGAAGTCCAGGATGTCGGGGTGGTCGACTCGCAGAATGCCCATATTGGCGCCCCGCCTGGTGCCGCCCTGTTTGACGACATCGGTCGACAGATTGAACAGGCGCATGAATGAGATGGGACCTGATGCGAGCCCATTGGTGGTAGCGACTCGGTCGGCGTGAGGCCGAATATGACTGAACGAAAACCCGGTGCCTCCGCCAGATTGATGAATAAGGGCTTGATGCTTTACGGCGTCGAAGATCGATTCCAGGGAATCGTCGATCGGCAACACGAAGCAGGCCGAGAGCTGCTGAAGAGGACGTCCGGCGTTCATGAGGGTCGGCGAATTTGGAAGAAACGTCAGGGACGCCATGGCCTCGTAGAATTGGTGGGCCAGACGGCGTCTGTGCGCAGGTGGTTCGATCGAGGCGACATCGTTGGCGACACGGTGAAACAGTGCAGTCGGAGATTCGACGACGACCCCGCGGTCGTTCTTGGCCAAGTACCGCCGGCGCAAGACCGTGAGTGCATTGGGAGACAGTCGTGGGGAGTGGTGTCCGGTACCCATGGGGAGATACGTTTTATTATAGCGCTTTCCATGGAGATGGGACATCCGGTGAAGGACTGAATGGCCGAAGCCTCTTGCATGTCTCCCACAGCGGAAGGCAGAATGCGGCGGTCGATCATCATGAAGTCCTATCGCGAAGAACTCTGGCTTGAAACCAAGACCAGGCGTGCCTACCTCAACATCACGCCGCAGATTGAGGCGCTGGTTCACAAGAGCGGGGTACGTGAAGGGTTGGTGTTGGTGAATGCCATGCATATTACGGCGAGTGTGTATATCAACGACGATGAGCCGGGTCTGCTGCGGGACTATGATGACTTTCTTGAACGACTCGCTCCGCATGAAGCATGCTATCGGCACAATGAAACCGGTGAAGATAATGGGGATGCGCATCTCAAGCGGCAAGTGATGGGGCGAGACGTGGTGGTTGCGATTACAGGGGGCCGGCTCGACTTTGGCCCATGGGAACAAATTTTTTACGGGGAGTTCGACGGTCGTCGGCGCAAGCGCGTGCTCGTCAAAATCATCGGGGAGTAACGGGGCCTGTGCGAGAGTGCCGCCGTCGTGCCGGCAATGCTGTTCGCGCTTGCACGGGGTGTAAAAGTTTGGCAACATGCAATCTGAGTTGTCGGGTCATCAGTCGATGGCTTGGACCGTAAGGAATAACAATGCTAGCCTGGTCTCGCCCAGACCCGCTCACACGTGATCTCATCCATCTCATCAACGCTCGCCGTCATGAGCATGGAGATGCCGATGATGCCATTGACACGCTGCAGGCCTTTCTCGAGCAGGGGCGTGAGCATGATCTGCTGACCGTCCTGGCTGCGCTCGATGAAGAAATGGCCGAGTGGCTGTTTGATCTGGTTGCCGAGGCGAGTTGCACGCTGCTGTTGGACGGGCCGCATGATGAAAAGCCGACCTATGCTACGATCGCGGCGCTGGCGCTTCCACTCCAGGCGAATTTAACCGCCCCCCTCAAGCTGAAGATCGATCCGATTGCGACCGCCGATTTACTGCACACGCATCTGCAGCTTCCTCCAGGAACGGTTGTGCGGGTTGAGTCGCGATTGCTCACCGATGCCACCTTGGAGATGTTGAACCTCCAAATGTTCCATGACCATCTGGTGACGGTCGCTGATTCACGACGGGTACAGTCGGTCGCCGCCCGGTTACTTCCTCCGGTTGAGAACACCGCCTTCCTTTTATTTGAGATGATGGGGGCCCCGGATCCCGGATTGCCTGACTCGTGGGAAGATCACCAGCGACGCGAGATTCTTGAAGGACTTGTCAAGCAATGCCCGGAGCTCGCCTGCGCACCCGACATGATTGAAGCGCCGGTGTATGCCGCCTATGCGATGTTTGATGCGCAAAATGCCGTACGGCTTCATCACCTGGCCGATGAGACGGCAGCGGTGTGGAGAGAGTTGGATCCGCTCGTCAGGTCTCGCACCATCGTTCATCTTCACACCCAATGTGGGAATGGGGTCTATATGCCGGTATGGACCGACTTGTTTGATCCGGAACTTCCCGAAGAGCATGGTCCGGTCTGGACCTCCCCGGACGTCTGGGTATTTACGGCGGATTTGCCGATTGAATGGCCGGGCGAGATGTTGACCAACCGTCTATTGGCCGAAGGCTGCACCAGGTTTGAGAACCATATTGTAGAAGCTCCAGAGAACTAGCGTTATCCCGCCATTTCAGTTCTTTACTCCTTCCATAGCCTGTTTCGTGTCAGTTTCTCCGAAACTCTTGCACAAAACGGCGGTTTCAGTGATTTTCTCGTAGCTTTATTTTATTCTCACCTCGATGACGCAGCCGAAACCGACAGAGCAATCTGCAAAGACTATTGCGAGCCTCGTCACAGGGGGTGGGTTGGTTCTCGTCTGGGCGGTTGTCTGGGCACATTTTCCTTCGAAGGAAGAGCTCTTGTCGGCTTCATCCTCACCAGCACCCGTTGAAGTGTCACAGCCCCGTGAGCTCGACCTGACGATCCCCGGCATGCCTCGGCAGCCTGTCCATGGCTCGACCGGATCTGGAGAACCGTCACTCGGTACGACGAGTGGTGGGGAGACTGCGCTGCAAGACAGTCGTGCGAGGCAAATTGCAGAAGTGCGGTGTGATGCGCAAGTCGAGCAATTGTGTCCTGATTCACTCCCGGGAGAGGAGAGACGACGCTGCGTGATGCAACGCATGAGACAGTTGGACCAGCCTTGTCAGCAAATTGCCCGACAGCGTATGGTGCGATGGAAAGCCGTCGATGGCTATCGGCTCGCTTGTGCAGGAGATGTCAAGCGACTGTGTCTGACTGTGGACCCTGGGGAGGGGCGTATTCTCGCATGTTTGCAAGAACACGAGCAGGACCTCTCGGAAGCCTGCTACCAAAGCTTGCCAAAGGGACGACTGAACTTCAGGAACTGAAGCCTTTCAGCCCGCGAGTTATTCTGTTTCACCCCGTGACATTCACGATACGAGTGCTCAGAGCTCTCACTGCTATGCAGCCTGCCCTTCGGCGCAGGAGCGGAGTGCGGTGGCGAACTCGCTGGCACGGTGGTAACGGTGAGCCGGGTCTTTCCGTAAGGCCCGATCGAGGATTTCCTTGAGCGAGGGAGGGAGATCAGGTCTGAGCATTTTCAGGCTGGGATGGGGGGTCTGGGCGATGGCGAATAAGAGCGCGGACACGTTATCGGCCAAGAACGGAGGCCGGCCGGTCAGCAATTCGAACATGACGACAGCAAGCGAGAAGATATCAGAACGTCCGTCCACTTTTTTCCCTGCGATCTGTTCCGGGGACATGTAGGTGGGTGTGCCCATTATGATATCTGTCTGGGTCTTTGTGGATGTCGCCATTTTGGCGATACCGAAGTCCATGATCTTGATGACCTGTTCCTTGGTCAACATGATATTGGCCGGCTTGATATCGCGATGGATCACGCCTTGTTGGTGAGCATAGTCCATCGCCTCGGCGACGGTGGCTATGATTGAAATCACCTTCTCGAGCGGCAGAAGGTTTGGTTTCCGAGACCAGTCTTTGAGCGTCGTTCCTTCGAGCAGTTCCATTGCAATGTACCCAAGATCCCCTTCCTCACCCGCATCGAAGATCGTGACGATGTTCGGATGGGACAACCGTCCCGTGGATTCAGCTTCCCGAAAGAATCGAGCTTTCACTTCGTGGAATTTATCGGGATCATCGGTTTTGTCGAGCCGCATGGTTTTGATAGCCACGAATCGGTGGATGGTCGGATCCTTGCCGAGGTACACCACACCCATCGCCCCACTTCCCAATTCCTTCAGAACTTTGTAGCGACCGAGGGAAGACGGCGGGTCAGCCTGTGCGGAGCCGCGACGAGGTGAGGTGTCCCCGTTGCACGTATCGTCTTCGTCCTGCTGGAGCTCTTCTGGCTCTGTGCGAGGTACTATACGCTGAGTCGCTCGCGACGGTTTCGCAAAGAATTGATGGAGAACATTGAAATTCAATAGCCAGGTCGTCGTAATCCAGAGCCCCGTTCCTGCCAGGATTGCCGTGTGTGTGATGGCATAGCGTGTCGTCCCAAAGCCGTCGATCAGGGAAAGTCCAAGGACTCGAACGGTCTTGTCCATCGCGATCACGATGAAAAGGGTCGTGACGGGAAGGATCATTCGTTTGAGGAAGGAATAGCCTTGTCTATCATCCGGCATCCTGTGAACCATGCGAACTGAAACGATGCAGAGGACGGCTACCATGAGTGCCGCTACGATGAGATGCACGGTTTGGGACTCATTCAGGCCGAAGAGGGTCAGCGGCAAGGATTGGGCTATGGGAAGTTTGCTGAACGCAGGGCCAGCGAATAGTGCTGCGTAGGTAACGAGAAGATAGTATAGAGCCCAACGCGAAGAGTTGATCATAGCCGGCATGTCGAGGAGGCAGGCAGAGTCTAGCTGATCTGAGAAGGGAGTCAACGGATTGGGGAAATTATGCGATGATCGTGGGCCTAGATGTGTCCGACAGCTGCTTTCATCTTGGTGAGCAGTGCGGTGGGGATATGCAAAGTGCCCTTACCGATCCCAACATTGATGTCAGGTTTTGTGAGGCCATGGAAGTCGCTTCCCCCGGTGACCAAGAGGTCGAGTTGTTGCGTAAGGCTGAGATATTCGCGCGTTTGTCGAGTTGCATGGGTGCTGTAATAGACCTCCACGCCATCGAGTCCTGCGGTCTTGAGCTCTCGAACCAGCTCGACCAACGAGCGATCAGCGAGTTTGACCCAGGTCGGATGGGCTAAGACGGCGAGTCCTCCTGCGGCTTTGATCCATTGAATCGCTTCAGCGGGACTTGGGAGATCACGAGGTACGTAGGCGGGTTTCCCATCGGCGAGAAAACGATCAAAAGCTTCCTTGGCCGACGAGACCACCTGTTTGTTCATGAGTGCACGGGCGATGTGTGGCCTCCCCACTGAGTCACTGCCCGCGGTGGTCAGAACTTCGTCGTAGGTGATGTCAATTCCGAGCGCTTGGAGCCGTTGAATAATTTGCGGATTGCGCCGGTGTCGACTGTCGCGCAAGGTCTTGAATCGTTCATTTAAGATAGGGTCTTGCCAGTCAAGAAAGTACCCAAGGATGTGCAACTCCGATTGGTTCATAATCGAGCTAATCTCAACGCCTGGGATTACTTCAATCCCACAGTGCTCCCCCGCCGTGATCGCCTCGCTGATCCCTGTCATGATGTCGTGGTCCGTGATGGCAAGGGCTGTCACACCGGCTTGATGCGCGAGGCCGATGACCTCTGTGGGCGTACAGCTGCCGTCGGAGTGGGTTGTATGGAGATGAAGGTCCAAGCGGCTCATGCGGTAGCTCCGGGAGTAAAAGGTTTCTGTGCCACGAGTTGCGCGGTGTAGGCGGATTCTCCGTCTCGAGCCCCTTCGTGTGGCCCCTCATCATAATGAAGGACACGGAGTCCGGAAGTCAGATTCAAAAGCTCCCCATGTTCCAGGCAGAACTCACGACGCCGTGGATGTTGGTGGCGAAGGTGATGATCGATGAGAAAGGTCTCGTAGATCAACACGCCTCCTGGCTTCAGCGCACGAAGGAGATGCGGAACGATCGGCCGTGAAAGATAAAAGAAGACAAGGATGGCATCGTACCTGTCCTTCCCAAGGTCCGGTGTAGGCGTTGACTCCAAGTCGAGTGCTTGTGTCGTGACATTGGTGAGGTGTTTGGTTCGAACGTCGGTCAAGAGCTGCGCGAGCGCTTGTTCATCTCGGTCGATGGCTTCGATCTGATAGCCCAGAGAAGAGAGAAATAACGTGTGCCGCCCCCTTCCCGCAGCGACGTCGAGGACCAACCCCTTGGGGAGGCGATCCAACTGCTGCACGAGAAACCGTGCTGGGTGAGGATCTGCACGGAGTACGTGCTGGGCGAGCCTGGTTCGCTCGCGGGTGATGCCGACGGATGCGGTGATGTCGGTGATCGGTGGATGCAATTTGCGTAACCAGAGCTTGATCCGATCAACGGGAAATTCAGCAAAGATGACGGCGAACAGCTGTTCAGCGATCGACTCTAGGAGCTGCGCCTCTCGACCGGTTCCGATTTCAACGACTCGGCGGGCCACGGTTGCGTAATCAATGGTGTGGCGTAGGTCATCAGAGATGCCCGCGTGATCCATGCGGTAATCCAGCTCCAGATCAATGGCAAGGTGTTGCGGGCGTGTGCGTTCTTCAACCGTCACACCGCAACGACTCCGAAATTCCAATCGTTCAATACGGATTTGGTCGGGCATGAGGGCATTGTCGAAGATCATCTTTTGACCTGTCAAGTCAGGGAGAGGAAAGTCGAGAGTGGGCTGTCAATGGCGATGATGGATGTTGCCGGTTTGGTCAAACAAAGTAACGGCTGGTGTCGATTTTATATTCGGCGGTATCGACCAATCGGATGATGCTGTGGTGATAGCTGCCGCCCTCATCTTTTTCACTGAGGTCCAGCTCCGGTCCATTGTCGATTGGTTCGCCATGCCGGTCGGTAATCACTTTGACCAGAGGTCGTTCAGCGGTGGCCTTGTTGACGGCTGGTTTGAGGACCACGGCCAGTTCGTCAGTGTCCAACAGGACGAGGCTTCCGATCGGGACGATGCCGACACAGTTGACGAAGAGTTTGAGTAGAATGGGGTCAAAGCTCTTCCCGGATTTTGAGAACATGATGTTCAACACTTTTGAAGGAGACATCGGCTCTCGTCGATAGACGCGTGACGAGGTCATTGCGTCATAGCAATCCGCAATCATCAGAATGCGGCCGGTCAATGAGAGCGTCCATGGCGTTTTCAACTTGGGATAGCCGGAATAGTCCAGGTTCATGTGGTGCTCGAACGATGCAGCAACCATGCGCGCCGGGAGGCTGGTAATGCCACGAAGTTGTGTGAGGCTCAAGACGCCTTCGGTGGGGTGACTGCGCATCATCGCCCACTCATCTTCTGTGAATTCACCGGGCTTGTTCAGGACGTCGAGCGGAATATTCGATTTGCCCATGTCATGAAACAGCGCCGCGAGTCCGAGGTCTGCCAGTTCGACTTTGGGATAGCCGGCACGATTGGCGAGTGCGAGCGAGAGAAGCGAGACGTTGACAGAATGGTTGTGGGTATATTGGTCGTGACACCGGAGCGTCGTCAGGCCCAGAACTGTGGCTTCATCCTGCATCATGAGGTCCACGATGTTTTGGATGGCTCGCTTGGCTTGCTTAAAATTCAACGTGCCGCCTGTGCGTGCTGATTGGGTCAGCTGGCCGATTTCGTTGGCGGCCTGTCCGTACGCGACTTTGGACTTGGCTTTCTGACGGGCCTTTGTCCCTTGGTCGGGTCCAGGGGTCTGATTGGAAGCGGCATCGTTTCGTAGTGCCAGTTCCTGCCGATCTTGTAGTTCGATACTGGAGACGTTCAGGGCCTTGAGTTCCTGGCGAAAGTCATTGAGCGATTTCGTGGCGGGATCGAGTGTGACGAACAGATAGGCGAGCTCCCGAAGGTCACCGGAGGATGTAGAGGACGCAAAGGTGAGTCCTCCGATTTTCCATGTGGTCATCGTATCGATGATACTTGAGGCGATCAGCATCTGCTGGGCATTGATCTTGAGGTGGCGTTCCCCAAGAAAGAGAAAGTCGTTCTGAATCCGCACGGTGACGGGTTGATCATGGGCCAGAGTTTGAATCAGGGTCAACATCGTCTCAACTGGTTTGTCGAGTGCGGCGTTCGTTCTGCCATGGATGCGCGAGGTCTTGATGAGGGTATTCAGCTGTGTGATGAGCTGGAACCCCAGCATGGCCAGCTGTTGGTCGAGAATGTCGCCGGCCTCGGAGCCTTGCCCGATTTTCTGGGCCAGGGATTTTTCATGGGTCAGGAGCGGTTCGGTCGGGCCAGTGCTCACCTTCGGCGTTGGTCGCGCGACCTTAGGAACTGTCATGATGGCTCTCTATCCGTCGTCTGGGTGGCAGAGGGGTGTTGCTGCTGGTGCTTGACGGTTTGCATGAGCGCCGCACTGCACGCTTGGCGAACGGCTGCGTTTCCCTTTTTTGAGCCTCGTTCCAAGGCCGCTATCGCAACGGGCGTGGCAAGCTTTCCGAGCGTCTCTGCGGCAAGTACCGCGAGTTCTTCCTTTTTCCTACGGTTGGTCCAGGACCAGGCCGTCATGAGTTCCTGCCAGTAGGGTACGGCCTCATCTCTGCAAGACATTCGCATGGCTTGGAACACGGCGCGACGTTCACTGATGGGCCGGTCCATGAAGCCATCCTCAACGACAAGCGGAGACCATTGTGTGAACGGTACCGTATATTGGCCGGATATGAGCAGTTTGAGTGCGGCAAAGCGAACGCTTTCGTCTGGGTCACTCGTCAGCGGCACCAGTTTTATTCCGGAGCCGTTCGGACGGAGCTGACCGATTGCGCGCACGACTTCACGTCGGACCTGGGCGTCTGGATATCGAGTTAACTTTTCGATCGACTCAACGAACTTGGGAGTGTTCCATTTGAGGAGGATGGAGAGGAGATTGCGGACATAGACCGGTCGACGATCCATGAGCCCTCGCACCACAGGGTCCGGTTTGTCCTTTGCCAAGAGGGTGAGGGCTTCGACCACAATGGCCTGGTGTCCAGGAGATGTGAGATTTGCCAGAAGCGTGCAAAGAGCAGGTGCCGCCTCCGGCTTCATACGGAGCAAAATGGTTGAGAGTTCTTCGACGCTGGCATCTGGACTGCGATTCAGGTAGCTCTCGATGGCTTTGATGCGCTCGGTACGTCCTAGCCCGTTCATGACGGAGGCGAGCTGCTGCTTGTGGTCCTCGCTGAGGTCGGGCCTGACAGCATCCGCTTCGTGCAGGAGGCTCAACACCTTCTCCAACACCGTCCATTTCCCTTCGCGGAGGAGCGAGTCAACGACGGCACCCCAGAGGCTGAACAGTTTTGTCAGCAAGGTTGGGGATTGTTCAGAGGCAAGAATCGCGGTCAGAGCATCGAGAATGTATGCCTGGGAGTTTCGATGGCTTTCCGCCTCGATTTCTTTGGCCAGTGTTGCGAGTTCTTTCTCGGTGACTTCGTACCCGAGATGACCCGCTTGAAGACGATGGTCCTGAGGACTGCTGGTCTTCCCGGAACCGCTGTTGCTCTCGCTCTCAGGAGTGTGCTTGCTGCGAGTTTTTTCACGATCGATGAGTTCACGAAGTGTTGAGTCAGAGAAGCTTGGGCTACTGTCAAGCCGAACGAATTCCTCGTGGCCGACTGAGGCACTTGCCACTTCTTCAGCCGTCACGATAGAGATGGTCGAGAGATTCTTTCCCCAGATGCGTGTGACGATGTCATCATCGTCTTTGGTCGGGTCAAGTCCTCCCCACAAGGAGTCCAAAAAGAATCGAAGGTCTTCTTGTGTGAGACCTTGGTGCAGGGATAATTCACGGATACCGTCCGCATACAGTTTGAATGCCATGCTTTCGCCGCCGCCGCCCTGTTCTTCCTGATAGACCACGGACTCTTTGTACAGGAGAGCCGTGCGCTGGACGAAGACGGAAAGTCTTTCGTAGGTTGTCAGGTGGGTGCTAAGCTCTTCAAAGAACTGCTGCGAGAATTTTTGCGCGACTGGATTTGCCGAGCCATACGTTCGGTTTGACTTTGCGGTTTTGTCCAACAGCTTCAGGAGACGTTTGATTGAGACGATTTCCGGATCTTCCACGCTTCGTGTGGCGACGGCTGCTACGAGCATTTCCTGTGCCGACGTGCTGTTCGTGGACATCCTGTAAGACCTACCGAGAGATCCAGTATTCGTCAAGAAAATCGCCATTCTTCGCGCTTGGATATCCTGAAGGTATTCAACGGCAACGGCTTGTAGGACATCGCAGGCAGCGGTAGAATCACGTCGAACCATGCATCGATCTCCTCTCGTTATCTGTTTCGGGGATAGTCTGACGGCGGGATTCCAGTCTCCAACGAGAGAGAATCCAAGTGGGCGAGGCACTCCGTATGGTCAATTCCTTCAGTCGCATCTGGATGCTGCTGTAGAGATTCGCATCAGTGGAATCTGTGGTGAGCTGACGGGTGAGATGGTTGCACGATTTCGGCGTGATGTCCTCGATCACCAGCCGAATTATGTCCCCATCCTTGGCGGCACGAACGATCTCGGATGGAATGCATCACTGCAAGACATCATCGACAATCTCATCGCAATGTATGACCAGGTTTTTAGCATGGGGAGTTTGCCGATTCCCGTGACCGTTCCCTCCATTCGTGTCGAAGGTGCGGCAGAGAGCCAGGAGGGACAAGAATGGGTCGCCGAACATTTGGTCCGTCGAAGGCAGCTGAATAAGCTGATCCAAGAGTATGCCGATTCGAAGAGCATTGCCTGCGTTGATTTGTTCGCTGCGACGGCAGAGCCTGAGAGCGGCCAACTGGCGGCGAGCTACTCAAACGACGGCATTCATCTGACGACCGCTGGGTATAGGCTATTTGCCGAGCAAGTCGCCTTCATTCTGAAACCGCTCTTGGCGCAGCACACGCAATCATGAATTCCAGGCTTCGAGCCGTCACTGATCGAGAATTTGACCGAATGGTCGAGGCCAGCTCTCTTCCGGTGTTGGTGGAATTTTGGAAGCCTGGCTGTGGCCATTGCCAGGCGCTGATGAACGAGTTAGAGCGGTTGCAGCAGGACGTTAGTGGGCGGATCCTGATCTTCACCATGAATGTGGAGGAGCAGTTTCAGATCCCTGCAGAATTGGAAATTTCTTCGCTCCCAGTGCTGGCGCTTTACAAGAACGGTGAGTTTGTGACCTTCATCGGAGGACTTGGGAAGAAGGAGGCCATACGGAAACAGATTGAATCCGTTTTGCCAGGCTGATTCTGACGTGTGGTGTGCTTCTTACAAGACGCGCCAGGCCCGTCCGTCGTTTTGGATCAAGCGATCCGCTTCCACCGGTCCCCAGGTACCGGCTTGATATTCCGGGAGCCACCGTTGCCCCGATTTCTCCCAGGCTTCCAAAATCTGGGTAATCCAAGCCCAAGAAGCTTCGACGGCATCGCGCCGCATGAAGCGAGAGGCATTGCCCGCCATGACGTCCAGAAGCAGGCGTTCGTAGGCCTCTGGGGAAGGTCGACCAAACACCTCTCCATATTTGAAGTCCATTTCCACCGGGTGTGTTTGGGCGCGGGTGCCGGGCACCCGTGAGACGATGCGAAGCGTGAGGCCTTCCTCGGGTTGTATTTTCAAGGCCAAGACGTTAGGGGCTTGAGGCGTGTGCCCTCCGGCATTGAAGAGGATTTGCGGAATTTCTTTGAATTGCACCGCGACTTCACTCGCTCGCAATGGCAGGGCTTTCCCCGTCCGCAAGTAAAACGGCACTCCGGACCACCGCCAATTTTCGACGAAACATTTCACCGCCACGTAGGTTTCGGTGGTGGAGTCCGGCTTGACGCCTTTTTCACGGCGATACCCTGGCACCGCGGTCCCGTGGACGTTCCCCTCTGTGTATTGCGCACGCACCGTAAACTTGTCTACATCTTTGGCCGTGATAGGCCGCAGGCAGCGAAGAACTTCCATCTTGGCATTGCGCACGACGTTGGGGTCCAGGGAATAGGGAGGTTCCATCGCCACCAGGCAAAGAAGCTGGAGGAGATGATTTTGAATCATGTCTCGGAGCGCGCCGGCTTCTTCGTAATAGGAGGCCCGAGTTCCCACCCCCTCGGCTTCGCTCACGGTGATCTGGACGTGATCAACGTACTTGTGGTTCCAGATCGGCTCAAAGATACTGTTCGCAAAGCGGACCACCATGAGATTTTGTACGGTTTCTTTCCCGAGGTAATGATCGATCCGGAAAATCTGCGATTCATCAAAGACACGGCCGGTGACTTGATTGATGGCTTGCGCGGAAGTCAGATCGCGCCCGACCGGTTTTTCCACGATGATGCGTGTGTAGGGGGAATGGGTGCCGGAGGCACCTGCAAGCCCGGACTGAGACAGGCCTTCGCAGGCGGAGGTAAACGAACTGGGAGGAATGCTGAGGTAGAAAATACGGTTCCCGGGCAATTCAAACTGACGCTCGAGTTCCTCGATTCGCTCCTTTAATCGAGTGTAGGTTTGGGCGTCGTCGTTTCCCCCCGCCAGATAGAACAGGTGTTTGGAAAAGGTCGTCCAGGTCTCCTCGATCAACGCTTGTCGCGAATGTTTGATGACACCATCGCGGACAGTGGTTCTAAATTCTTCATCGCTCATCGGGGTACGGCCCAGGCCGAGCACGACATAGTTCGACGGGAGCAATCCGTCCAGCAATAGGTTATAGACGGCAGGGATGAGACGCCGACGAGCTAAATCTCCCGAACCACCGAAAATGACGAGAGTACAAGGTTCGACCGATGCTAATGGCTCCTGGGCCGGGCTGATATCGATCCGCTGACTGGTCGTTGGCGCCATAGAAGTCTCCTCAGTGAGATCGTCTTATTATCGACGGACCGCGTGGCCACCGAAGGCGTTGCGGAGGGCCGCCAACATCTTTTCTGCAAACGATTGATCTTGGCGTGACCGAAACCGTGTGAAGAGTGCAGTCGTCAACGTGGGAACCGGGACGTCTTTTTCAATGGCATCGGCGATCATCCAGCGTCCTTCTCCGGAATCCTGCACGTACCCTTTCAACTG
>NZ_JBUBKD010000071.1:0-56048 GCF_054902215.1 Nitrospira sp. CMX1
GGGGAAAGCATGAACGCCAAACAAGCCGTTAAACGTTGGGTAATGGGCTTCTGCGGGGTTGCGACGCTGGCGTTCACGCCTGTTGTTGATATCACTCCTGCATTTGCTCACGGAGAGCGGTCCCAGGAACCATTCCTGCGGATGCGGACCGTTAATTGGTACGATACAGAGTGGGTTGGTAAGTCGACAAAGGTTAATGATGTCACAGAGTTGCGGGGCAGGTTTCACTTGTCAGAAGACTGGCCTCGTGCGGTCGTAAAACCGCACCGGACGTTCTTGAACGTCGGGTCTCCCAGTTCCGTGTTCGTGCGATTAAGCTCAAAGATGAACGGTGTTCCGATGTTCAATTCGGGCCCGCTCGATATTGGCGGCGACTATGAGTATGTCGTCAAGCTTAAGGCCAGACTCCCAGGTCATCACCACATTCACCCCATGCTTGCGATCAAGGAGGCGGGTCCGGTCGCTGGTCCTGGCGGGTGGATGGATATCACGGGTCGTTATGAGGACTTTACGAACCCAATTAAGACTCTCACTGGCGAAACGTTCGACTCTGAGACCATGGGTGGAATGACCGGAGTCATGTGGCACCTGTTCTGGGTGGTCGTTGCATGTTTCTGGGTGGGTTGGTTTATGATTCGCCCAATGTACCTGGTTCGTGCGCGTGTTCTGGCGGCTTACGGTGATGAGATTCTGTTGGATCCTATTGATCGTAAGGTTGGGGCTGCGCTTCTCGTGTTCGTCCTGGTGGTTGTGGTGGTTGGGTATTTGGCCGCTGAGTCCAAGCACCCGATCAGCGTTCCTCTGCAGGCTGGCGAAACCAAGGTGAAGCCATTGCCTGTGAAGCCGAATCCATTGACCATTGAAGTGACTCATGCGGAGTACGATGTTCCTGGTCGTGCCTTGCGTATGAATCTCCATGTTATCAACAATGGTACTCAGCCAATCAGCATTGGGGAATTCACCACGGCAGGTATTCGGTTCACCAACAAGGTTGGTGCGGCCAAGGTGGATCCAAACTATCCGCCAGAGCTGGTTGCAAGTGCCGGATTGACCATGGATAAAGAGAGTGCAATCCTTCCAGGTCAGACGGTTGATATTAAGATTGAGTCGAAAGACGTTCTGTGGGAAGTGCAGCGGTTGGTGGACATTCTCCACGATCCGGATCAGCGCTTCGCAGGGTTGTTTATGTCTTACACCGAGGGTGGTGAAAGGCTTATCAATCCAGTCTGGGCTCCAGTTCTCCCTGTCTTCACGAGATTGGGAGCATAACGAGCTCGGTCGCGGATAAGTAAGATGTCGGCCCGTCTCATCGCTAGATGAGACGGGCCGGTGTTTTATTGGGCTAGCCATACCTATGTCTTCATGTGTATAGCTCAAGACTTCTTCTCCTTGGTCAGTGGCACACTGTCGATGAACGTGTGCATGGGCGGCTTGCCAGAGCACAAGCGGCTCTGATGCGGGCGCTGCTCGTTGTGCTCCTGGATCCACGCATCCAAATCAGCCTGGAGTTCCTCCAGCGTTTGATAGATCTTCTTCCGGAACGCCACGCGGTAAAACTTGTTTAACATGGTCTTGTGAAACCGTTCACAGATCCCATTGGTCTGGGGATGCCGCGTCTTGGTGCGGGTGTGATCATTGTTCTCCACGGCCAGGTACAGTTCGTACGCATGGCGCTCTGGAGCCCCACAGTCTTCTGTACCGCGATCAGTGAATTGCCGCCTAAGGCAAACACCTCCCACATAACCCCCCAAGAAACCACAAATGATGACTCTGGCACGATTGGTGCTGATGGGTCTGGTTTGTCTGCTTCTAGTGACAGCGTAGTGACAGGTGGTGTGGAGAGAAACCCTAATCATACCACTAAAAATGACTAACTACCTGCGGTTTATCAATACACAGGTTAGCGGAAGGTCATGCTGCTCGAAGAACGGCAAAACCAGGTCGTCGAGCAATTCTGCGGCCGTCACCGGCGTCTTGCGGTCGTACAGCTTGGCAAAGCCGACCTTGCTGTAGGTATCAATGAAGGTCTGTTGATAGATCAGGCCCACTCCCTTCAAGGTACCGACGTAGAACGTATCTTGCGCGCCGCAGTACCCAGGCCATTCGCTTTCGAATTCCCCGTGCGCTTCTTTATCTGCCGTGGCCTTTTCTCACGCTACCACTTGTGCTTCGGTCAGCACTAAGCCTTCTTGCGCCACTGTTGCTTCCAACGCCTTTAAGCGTTTCCGCATCGTTTCAAGATCATGGCGGAGCCAGATACAACGCACGTCTGCTGGATAGATGCTCAGCGCCTGCTTGCGCAGTTCATTCGCCACGCGGGTCTGTCCTCACGCTGGTTGCTCAATGGCGATCTGCACGATCATCTGCTCGACATCCGGCGCCACCAGGTTCTTCAGGAGCGGCTTCTGTCGTGATATCTCCTGGAGGGCGGCTTCACCGCCTGTCTCGTAGAGTTCCTTAAATCGATAGAAACTGTCACGGCTCTACCCCATCAACTGACAGGCTTTGGAGACATTGTCGAGTTGCTTCGCCAGTTCCAACACGCCGGCTTTCATCTTGATGATCTTTTGCTCCGTCGTCATTGTCCGCGCTCCTTCCGTGAAGAGGGAGGACTCTAGCTGACTGTCAGATTAAACTCTAGCTTTCACAATTGAGAGGATGATGACTATGTGAGAAATCATCGCCAAGTGGCGTGCTACATCGTTCAGGTGTTTGGTGGCCAACTTGCGGTCAGTAGCTGGTTTCTCGTACCACATAGTTTCCTTTCTCATATTGATAGTCAGCGTGAACTGATTAAGTTGTTGCCTGCTCTCAGCAAACCAAGATGTTGTTGACGTAGGTGTAGTCTTGCCTGTGTATGCGGTGGTTCTTCGCTTGTGCAAAGAACCATCGTCGATATGTCATCGAGTGGTATTGTCGAGTGAGAGAGCCGCTGCCGTTTCCTAGTGGGTTGCCGGCAAGATAAAGCGGACGACTCTGGCATCGTCATTGTTTGTGGGAGTATTTTTCGAGGCGACCACGCCCTTCCATTCCACGGCGGCGGCATGTGTCAGGTCGGAGTCAAAGTAAGTCCGAACAGGGCGTCAGTCGGACCCCCGAAATCAAGAAGGGTGATACCGTTACCGTTCAGCCTCGTCTCGCGCTGGCCGTTGGGCGTGAGTAAAACGACAGCTCCGTCTTGACTGGTGGCGGTTGGTTTCCCTTGTCCAACGATCAAGATATGTTGGTCCAGCAAGACTTTCAGTATTCTGCTCCGATCATCTCGGCCGGCAACGTCCTTGCTACGGGGATCCTCATCTCTGGTACCCTCGGATGCATGGCGAATCAGAGAGAAGAGGAGGTGAGAAAGGGAGCCCACTGTGCGTGGCAAATCCACGACCATAGTGTGTTTCCGGTAAAATATCGCAAGGCATTGCTAGAGCAGGAGGTGACGGTGATTATCCAGGAGACGGCGGCAGAGATTGCGGATCGGTTTCCGATCGAGATGGAAGCGATTGGAACGGATAAGAATCACATCCTTCTGCGCTGCAGTGCGCATCCGAAAATGGCGCCGGGACGGATGGTGCCGATCGTCAAGCGCCTCACAGCCCGAGAAAACTTTCGACGGAAACCCGCTGTGGAACGAGTACTGTGGGGCGGGGAATTTTGGACTGACGGGTACGATGTGGCGACGGTGGGGGAGCGAGCGAACTGGCAGACGGTCGAACGGTCTGTGCAACGGCAAGGGCAACCCCACGACAATCTCCGGCAACTCCGAATGTTTTAGTTCTGTGATACCCCGCAGCTTGCTGCGGGGAGCTTTATTGAGAGTTGCGCCACCCTCTCCATAGGTTTTGTCCCACGTTCCATCGGATAAAAACCGTGCACTGAGCCCGGATTCTGCAGTTGAGATGCGCTTAGGGGAGGCCCTGGACGCCTGATGCAGGGATCGGAGGGGTGATGCAGCGGGATTGGAGGCCTGAATCAACTCGTCGGGCTCCGTGAGCAACCATTCCAACTGCGCCGCAATTGGCAGCCCAGCGGAGAGTGTCCGGAGGCGGTGGAGGAACTCCGGTCGTTCCTCCGGTGGCACCGCAAACCGGACGCGCAGTCGTCTGGCCTTGGGAATCAGATCGGCTCCAACCAGGAATACCCGATCCCGGACCGTCCGCAGCCGCCGTTCAAACCAACAGGACGGAAGCACCGTCTCCCGGAACCCCACCAAGAAATTGTAGAGGACGCAGCCCGTTCGGAAGGCCGCATCGGTCGCGTCAAACGACTGGAGACAGAACGTGTCCAGACTCAGATCCTCTTTCAGCTCCTTGATCCGATTCTCGCTGTCCGCGCGCTCCGCGTACATGCGGGTCACCAGCTCCGCGGCGTAGGGCACGGAGGTGACGAAGACCCGATAGGTATAGCCCGGACACTCGATCAGCCGTCGCCCACTGGCGTCAGGCCGGTCGGTCAGTGTTTGACGCAGGCACACAAACCGCCGGTGCTGCCCGTGCCAGGCTGGCACGGTAGCCATGAGGTCGGCGACCGCGATGCCCCGCGCGAGGGGGCACCAGTCGGCTTCGGGAATCCGGTGGATCACCAGCTTGCGTATGAACGGCGTCAACCGCGCCACGACGATGTACGGAAGCTCGCGCGCGTCCAACGCGGTGAGAAACGCCGTCACACAGAACCCCGAATCCACCCGCACCAACCCGATCCGGTGCCCTGGCGGTCACATCGTCAGCGCTTGGGCCAAAAACTCCCGCGCACCGTTTGCCGTCCCGGTATGGCCGGCTCGTAAGGTGGCCCACAAGAGCCGTCGGCGTTCGCTTAACCACGCGACCACCGGATGATGGGAGGGCCGCCCATGTTTGATCGGGGTATGTCCCTTCAGGCTGCCGCCCTGCTCGCCATATCGACAAAAGACGGTCAAATCCAAATCCAGCGTATGGCCCAGCAGAATCGGCCGCATCGCCCCCAACGACACTCGCAGCAGGGCCTCGGACACCTCGATGGTGTGCCCATAGCTGAAACCGTGCAAGAAGCGTCGGAGCGTATCCGGGGATGGAAATCGGCGAAGTTCCAGCAAGCGCGGAAGCAGCGGATCCCGCCGATACCGGGTGAAATGCTCAAACCGTGTTCGTATAAACAGAGAGCCCATGGCTGATGAACAACCATGGGCTCTGGACTTCAAGTCCTTTGGCTGGATTTCTGCCGATCAACAGGGGGATCGGCCATTCGTGGACAGTTGCGTTGCGGTTCCGCTCAGATCATAGGGTTGTGCCTTCTCGTGTAGGCGTACGCGCTATTCGGCACGCTGCTCCTCAATCGTATTTCCTCTATGCGTCGAGAAGTTATAGGTGGAGAAACTTCCTCAGCCAGGCTTTCAGTCGTCGTGTCTGCATCGAATTCTCGAGTCCTCTGGCTTGCCCGCGCTGACGTTTGAGGCATCGGCACTTGATGCACCACAGTGTTGGATTCTGGTGACAGATTGGTTCATGACAGCGCTGGCAGGCCATCACAAGTGAAGAGGAACACAGAGGTGATTCCATGGATTGCACCTGTCTGACTGATCTGTATATGGTGTGGGGTTTCGACATGCTATCCCTACTGATAGTCCTCGTTGAGTGATTTGAGAAAGGCTGCGAGTGGAACAAGATCAGCGGGTTTAAGCGCGATCCCTCGAAGCTGAGTCGCACCGTTGCGCAGTGTTCCGTTCCGTGCAAGATCTGATACCTCTTGGTAAAATTCCAGAACGTCGTCGAGACTGTCGAATTGGCCGTTATGCATAAAGGGGGCGGAGTGCCCAAGGTCACGCAGACTCGGGGTCTTAAATCGAGCGATGGCACGATTCAAGAGCTCGCTCTGTGATGCGGAACAAGGCTGGTCCTCATCGCAGAGAATATTTCTGATCTTGGCCTGGGGTTCAGGCTTATCGGAGTTGGCAAAGACGTTCCACAAACCTAGATCGGTCAATGTGGTCCCGGCTGCGGGAATGGCTCGGAATCGTTCGCTGGCGGTCGGATGTTGTTCGGTTGCCGGTAAATCGTCGGCCGTTCGTGTGGCAAGCGTGGGAATCGCAAGAGTTAGAAAGGCACCAGAGCCATGGCCTGAGACTTCATCGTATTCCTTCTGGGTCGTTCCCGTATTGTGAGCCTTGAAATCGGTGAAGTGTGGAGCAGCATGACAGGCAATACAGTTCCCAATCTTGCCGCCAGCAAGTTCTGCTGGTGAAATGGGGATGGTCGCTGGTTCAGAGAGGAATATTTTTAGGCCGGCGAGCTCAGTGGATCCAAATTCGAACGCCTGGGTGTGAAACTCAAATTGTCCATCGGATCGATTAGGGTTGGATGTTACAAATTGGGGAGCAAAGCCTGGCGCGGTAACGAGTGCTTGGAGACGGCGACTATAGGCCAACGGCGACTCATTCGAATCTGGTTGTTGGGGGAGCCCATTCAGAGAGAGAAAGACATCGAACGGCGAACGGATGGGTTTCCCAGCTTCCGTGGTTTGTGAAAAGCGGAGCCCGTTGACATAGGCGGCCACTACTCGAACGACGGCGTCGAAGATTTCCTGGTCGGTTCCTGATCCAACAAACGTACGGAATTGGGGTGGGAGTCTTAGCTCTTTAGGGATGTTCGGGTTTGTGCCGGTAAACAGAATGCGGTAGGAGAGGCCGGTGTCGGTCAGATCGAAGGAACCATCGTCTCCTCGGAGGACGTTTGCGATGTGCGCAATGGCCTGCGCCTTTTCTCCGGGGAGCCAGCCGAAGTTCCGACCCGTAAAGGTTGCCGCAATCAATTCTTCGATCGAACTAAACTCGGCATCGAAGTGGAGTAGGATGCCGTCTGGTCTATCGAGGGTCGAGTTCACCAGGGGAGGAGAGTTTCTCGGGGCGTGTGTCTTGCCGTCGGCTCTCGCCGGGATCGGACTGCGGCGCGCAAAATCGGCGTAGGTTCGCATACCTCCATCTGGAGCGGCTAGGACATCATCGACAAGGTGGCAAGCACGGCAATTCATCGACATGCCCTTGAATGGTCCTGGATCGATCGGTGCTCTTACGGTTTCGACAGTATCGACGATGACATCTCCGGTCTTGGGATCGTTGATGTTGCCGCCGTTGTCGAGGAATATCTTGAATGTCTGGGCGAAGCGTGTTTCGAGAAAGAGCCGCTCACCGACAGCCTCCTCCGCACCGGGTGTGCCGGTATCGGCAATCGGAGGCGGTGAGCTCCCTCCACCGGAACAGGATACGAGCCCAATGAGGAGAAGGATCGAAAGAAGAAAGCTCAGCGAGAGCGTTGGTTGAGGTGGAAGGGCCGTAAGACTCATGATGGCGCAGGTCCTTTCTTTCGTAATAAGTGTGTTGTCCGTTCTGTGCTGTGTCCATATCCGTGGTTTGCGAGGGGGCAGCATCATTTGTTGGGAGGCAAGGGGCCTCGGGAGGCGAGGCCCCTTGCCCGTTACAGTGGGAGGGGTGGGGCCTCCCACTTTGAAGCCGGCGTAGGTAGTACGCCGGGGGGAATATCGACTCTCTGCGTTCCGAGAAGGTCCGATGGCTGGTTCCCAAGGAACTCGATAAGAATGTCAACCACAACAGGATCAAACTGAGTGCCTGAGGCGATCCGTAGGATTCGGAGTGCGATGCAATCACGCAGGGCTCGATTGCGAATCTGTGGCACCTGAATGGCCACAAACGCGTCAGCAACGGCTAGAATTCTCGCTCCCAACGGAATGAACTCTCTCCTGAGACCGTAGGGGTACCCTGATCCATCCCATTGCTCATGGTGATGCGCGATCATGGCAGTCGCCTCCCGGAGGAAGGCAAACGGCTCAAGCAAGATAGATCCGAGTCGAGGATGATTCTGAATAGTTGCGTAGGAGTCCGCATCGAGCGGTTGTCGACTCGTCCGCAGGGGAGCAGGGAGCATCAAGAGACCGATGTCATGGAGGAGAGCAGCCAGCTCCAATTGGTGCAGGACCTCCTTATGCAATCCCATGGCTTGTCCGATTTGCATGGTAATGACCGAGGTGGCTTCGCCATGTCCGGCTTGCCAAGGCAGAAGGCAATCTAGTTCCTTCGTCACTTGTCGAACCAAAATGCTCTCCAAATCACATCGGGATGTCGGAGGAAGATTGAGTCGGTCGATCTTCTGGAGCATGCCTTGAATGGTAAGAACAGCGGGTTTGACCTGATCAACGCTATGGATATGCATGAGGCTACCTCCTGAAAAACAAAGAGCCCGAAACCACTTGTGTGATTCCGGGCTCTGGGTGAACAACCGCTGGCCGCTAACGGGATCTGTGTTTGCTCTATTGTAGAGCTACGATTCCGGTGGTCGTTTCCCCCCCATGAGCGGCTGTCCGAGCACCCACATTTCATATAGTGGAACAACCATCATGACCAGAAAGCTTAGGGTCATCAGCGTGTCTCCCGTGAGCATGGAGAGCACAAAAATCGGAGACACGTAACTGATGAGCCAGGGCGACAGCAGATCAAGTATGACTCCGCCAAATCCGGCCCAGGTGACGATGGCCTTGAGGGCGTGGCTGGCATTGGTCAGGTACATCACATGGATCAAAATCATGAATACAACCGGCATGGTGAAGAGGTGGAAATGAGTGATTTCCGCCAACTCTCGAAACGACATGGGCTCGCCGAAAGTGGCATCCGATCCGCGATAGTGTTCAGCAATGCCCTGTGGTGATAATCCTGTCATGCTATGGGCCCAAAAAAATGAGAAGCAAAATCCGACGAGCATCAATAGTAAAAACAATGTGTAGAGCAACCGGATATGGCGATCAGAGTCACGCAGCCTAAATTTTCGGTTGAAGTTTCTCATGTCTGGGACGCGGGGTCCGCTTTGACTAATTGCCAAATATCGACGGCAGGAAGCCTTTGTCCTTTTTGGAGACCACCGTATCACTACCGATTCCAGCCGGTTTCAGGTAAAATTCGTCGACCAATACCAGCACTCGTTTAATTCCGGCGCTCATGGAACGGACGGACATGGTGGCACCAGAGATGTTGATGATGTCCTTATTGATCCGGACTGGGTCGAGGACGGACTTGCCCTCATATTGTGTGTTAAACCGCTTCTGCCGAACTTCACTACCGCGCGCTTCGCGGAAGACCAGTAGCTCGATATCTGAGACGAATCCTTTGTTATCGATGCCGACCATGTAGGTCATCGGTTTGTGTTTGCCGATCGTGTTTTGCACGACGGCGTAGCCATCGATCTGCGTGCCGGTTTCTCCGATATAGACGTCGAATGATTCTTCAGGAAACTTCCAGCCGATACGCTCCTCGATCTGAGTTTTTTTCTCGGGATTTAGTCTGATGATCTCTTTTCGGACGCGTTCGGATTTTGGGAACATGAGCTTCAGGCTCTCGTCTTCTTTGAGATAAACCTCAGCCATATTCATCTCTTGATCGGTGAGAAAGCGTTTCAGATCGGTATCCCAAATACGCTCAGCTCCGATTGAGAGGGTAGGGATTAGAGATAGAGTGATCAATAAGCACAAAAGGCTGATACTCATGGGTTGGTTCCGCACCCTTTCTCCTTGATTCGAGCATTGAGTTTATCCGTGATCTCGTCCATTACTTCCTCGGAAGGCTCTACAGGCCACCATTTTGCCGCTTGCTGAGAGGCCCCACCCCTCGCGTGCCAACGTTGCCGAATCTCAAGGACATTGACCGAGGACTGGCCATTGTTGTCCCTGACGGCCACTGTCAACCGGGCTCGTTCACGATTGCCAAATCCCTCGCGTCCAAAGATCCCATAGGGACGGTTTTTCCCTTCCATTTCTATCCATGCCGTTTCAATCGTTCCAGTACTTTTGTTTTCTGATGTGACTGAGTAGCCGTTCATGGTGTCCAACGTTGTGTCCCAGACGGTATCGTAGGGGCAGAGGAATGTATGATCACGGCTTCCACTCAATGAGGCACAGGCTGTTAATGCTAAAACGGGGAGGAGAAAAATTACGCGCATGAGTTGGTTCCTATTACATGATGTTATGGAGGCCGGCAGAACCGGCCTCCATAAACTCTCTAAAAATACGTTGCTGCTGAAAGGACGAGCGCACCATCATGAATCCGCTGTCCGTTGTTTGCGTTAAATGCCTTTGGCATATACTGGTAGCTTATCTTGAATACCGTGTCTTCAACTGGGCGATAGTTCAATCCGAATGAAATCTGTTCGAGCTCACCCGCATTCTCTCCTTTATTATCCAAATTCAAATTGACTCGATCGTAACGAATCACAGCTGTGAAGGTTGATCCTTCGCCAAATCGCTTGGGTGAGAGCTTCGTCAAGAACGACGGCATGAAGTGGTAATTCCCTTGGACGTAAAACCCTTGCAGTCGCTGGGGGGGGGTAGCGAGTGAATTCAGCGAGCCGAATCCGGTCAGCAGAGAACCCGGCGTAAATCCAAAGCTGCTTCCAGGAATTGCACGGGAGTTATTCCTGGCATAAGCCCACGCCGCTTCACCGATGAGTTCGAACGGCCCCCGTTGGATTGTCCAGTCGATAGCGAAGATACTGAGGGGATTATAACTCGTTGGGGAAGAATTGCCGTAGTAGCCTGACCCTGCGACTTCTACGCCAAGCATCGGACTGTATGCTAGACGCCCAGAGACCGTTTTCCCATTATTGATATCGAGCCCGTCTGAGGCGGAACATTTTCGTTGGCGAGCAGCTTTTGTGCCAGATTCCTCAGAAATACGGGGGGTACCGTCGCTATCATATCCACAAGGACCTGTCGAAAAATAGACCTCATAATCCAGCTTTCCGGTTCGACCAGGGTACAACGTACCGTAAAGCCCGGCACCGGTTTCCGAAAGGGTTGTCGGAATGATGAATTGGCTCACAAGTGGCCGATCGGTCAAGTCATTTAGTGGTGAGTCATGGAGAAGGTTGAATTTGCCGATTGGGAGGAGAAGAATTCCAGCCCGGAGATTGATTGGTTCGTTTATGAGATAGTCTATATGGGCAAATTCCAGACTGATCTCAAACTCATTGGCTGCTCTAATCCCATGCTCAATTTCAAGTTCTGAGGCGAATTTTACGTGTTCCGTGATATCCGCGTAAATGAACGGGACGAATCGTTGTTGGTCGAATCCGTTAGTTGTGCCTTGGCCATAGCCTGTTTCCAACACGCTGTTTCGATGGGTGCGGTATTGAATGTCCATGTAACCGCCAACGATGGCCTTAGGCGATGAGACAAATGGTTTTGCATAGATCAGTCGACCTGACCCGCTTGAGCCGAACGATAAAGGCTGTGCCTGGTCCGTGCGGCGTTCTTTGCCGACTTCCGGAAGCGAGCCAATCCCTGGCTCAGCAACCGGTGTTGCTGTACCTTCGCGCCGTTCAACGGCACCTTCTCGTCGCTCGCGTTCTTGCAGGCGTTTTTCTACTGCCTCATCGACCAACTTCTTAATTTCCTCCGGGGTCATGTTTTCCGCGAATACCGGCATGGCCGGTAAGCTCATGATCACAAGAGCCCCGAGGATTGACCGTAACTTCATCGGTATCCTCCCGTATTAATGGTGTTGTGGTCTGACTCGGGACTCGAGGGTCTCTGGTCTTTAGCGTAACTCGTATGGATGGTCTAGGTACGACTGCCTCCTGTGTGAGAGAAGACTATGTGGAAACGGTTCCCCACCCTTCGATTGAAGAAAAAGGGATGACGACAATGCGTTTGCACCGCTTACACTTGAGCTCGAGCCCTTGTCCGCACACTTTGGCGATCAATTGCCCGCACTCACAGCGCGTCTCAAGAATCTGGTGACTTTCGGATAAGGAAGCTCTTGCACTTGTCATAAATACACGAGCCGCTGGCTTAGGTGAAATTGAGAACGATTATTAATATCCTGATCGGTGCTCTGCTGTCAAGGTAGAATTTCAGTCGAGTAGAGCTGCCAGTGTCTCTACAAATTTCGTATAATTTCCAGGCAAGTATGAAGCTTGGTCTGGCTCAAGGAATGTTCGTGCTGACCTCGACGCTGGCTTGTGGGGATGTGTGACCCAGCTGATATGACGGAGAGTCTGGTTGTTGGGCAAGTTATGGCGGTCTTGACAGGTGATCAATCTCGGCGGTATTTGCCAGCCGTACGGTTGGACAACCACACGTCTCACAAGCGATTCCAAGTTGAGATGAACCTCCACGATCGATATGTTGCTGTGAATCTGCCGTCCGGGCAGTACCGGCTGTCACACGTACAGATTGGTGAAGGACCGTTCATGTCTATGGCGGATGTCTCTATGATCTTTGTGGTCGATGTTCCTGTTAGTACGTATGTGGGGACTTGGAGGCTTGGAGTTAAGTCACCGTATTATGGGAGGATGATTGTGGTCTCGGTGTTTGCTGATCAAGCCGAGGCGGTGAGGGTACAGGACTTTCTCGCTGACGAGTATCCGGCCTTAGGTGGGTGCCCAGTGCTTGAAACACTCCTGCAAGCGGCACAACTGGAAATACGGCTCTATGAGGTCATGCCGTACCCGCGGTATCCGAGAGACTTTCGCCGGCATTGATGGTAAGGGTGATAGGACAATGAAAATCTCTCAATCCTCTCTCAGCTTCTTGACGATCCTCCTTCTTGCTCTGATCATGCTAGGAGGTTGTGCAGAAATACGCTCAGCCTCTCCGTCCATTGTCACGAAACGTGCTCAGATGCACATGGGGACGCTTGTGACGGTTACAGCCGTTGCGTCGGACAAAAAGAGGGGTGACCATGCTGTTCAGGCTGCTTTCGATGAGATTAAGCGACTTGAACAGTTATTGAGTACGTGGCGTTCTGATAGTGAACTCTCACGGGTGAATGCCGAAGCCGGTCGTCAATCTGTCGAGGTAAGTCGAGATACATTTGAGGTGGTGGTGCGATCTCTGGAAATGGCGCAACTCACACATGGAGGCTTCAATATTGCGCTGGGACCTGCAATCGAAGCGTGGAGTGTAACCGAGCGACAGGATATTCCATCCGAGAGCGAGTTGCAGCACGTGAAGCCCCTCATCGACTGGACGAGCATTCGCGTGGATCACGAGGCTCGAACCCTTTTCCTGCCACGCAACGGAATGAGAGTGGATGTTGGTGGAATTGGCAAGGGATATGCCGCCGATCGAGCGGTTGAGGAGATGAAGCGGGCAGGAGCTGAAGGGGGAGTGGTCGCATTGTCAGGAGACATCAAAACATTCGGCGCGCTTCCGGATCGCCGTGGATTTCCCGTCGGTATCAGACACCCACGGGAAGAAGGAGCGTTGATTGCCGTCATTGATCTGCAAGATGAAGCGATCTCAACAGCTGGCGACTATGAACGGTTCTTTGAACGGGATGGCGTGAGGTATCATCATATCCTAGACCCTCACACGTTACAGCCGGCACGTGGATGTCAGAGTGTGACGGTGATTGCCAAGGACGGTGTAGTTGCCGACGGGCTCGATACAGGGATTTTTGTCCTGGGACCAGAAGAAGGGATGGCGTTGGTAGAACGCCTATCGGACGTCGAAGCGATCATCATCGATGCGAACGGCACCATGAGGGTGTCCTCAGGGCTTCGTGATCGGTTACGCATACGATGAGGATGACAGGCGATTATCGGGCCGTCCGTAGATCGTAGCTGATAGAGAGTTTTACCGATATCTGAGGGCGTTCAAGTGGATGATCAAGTTTCACGGGTGGACCGTTTCTGACGTCCTCCAACGCCACCTGGTCCAAGGTGGCATTCCCTGAACCCTTGGCGATGCGCACATTGCTCAGCGAGCCATCTTCGTGCAAGAGCGCAATCAGCGTGACCTTTCCTTCAATCCCCTCGGCACGCAATGCTGGGGGGTAGCGCTTGTCGAGGCCTTCGATCCACTTTGCCATGAGAGTGGTGAGCCATCGATAGTCGATATTGGCTGATTGCTGTGAGCCGGACGATGCTACCGGAGTATTAGGAGAGGTTGAAGAGGGGCTCATCTCTGATGGTGCTGGGGGTAACTGATTCATGTCGGTGTGGGGAACCGAAGCTTGTTCAGTTGGTGGCACGAGCTGAGGGGATGAAGGAGCTGGCATCGCTTGTGGTGCGCTTGATTCGTGCAGAGGTGGTTCCGCCTGTTGATGTGGCGGAGCGAGCTCGGTTGTTGGTTCAGGTGGAGCTGAAGCAACCGGTGTTGATTTTATACGTGGAACAGGACGTATCGACGAAGGGGGATGCTTGGTTGGCGGAGTCGCTGGCGCGACGGGAGCAAGGGCAGATGCCGTTCCAGAAGGCGAACGAGTGGCCATCATGGCAACATCCCACTGGAATAGTTCCTCTTGTGGGTCCAGGTGGATACGCTGTACGAGCAGGATGCTGGCAAGAATCAAGCCGACATGTAAGAGGCACGAGAGAAACCAGCCAGTGACTGTGAAGTTGGAATAAGGCAGCGGAGGTTGCAATGAGCCTGGCATTTAGAGCCGAATGACCTCCAAGCTTACCTGATGAAATCCTAAGCCTCGAATCTCATCGACGAGGGCGACGAATTTTTCCAGCAAGGTGACCTTATCTGCACGAACGACCACCGCCGACTCGCGGGGTCGAGTGCTCAGGGCCGTGGGAAGACCGCCTTCTGGGATCGGCGTATCGTTGATAAACAAGTTCCCGTCCGCCGTCAACGCAATCACGATGGGCACGTCTTGCCGATCACTGACCGCTTTCGCTTTGGCGAGATTGACGGGGATTTGCCCCGTGCTGATGAAGGTGGCCGTGGTCAACACGATGACCAGCAGAACCAACATTACATCGACGAGCGGAATAACGTTGATTTGATCAATGTTCCGTTCCATGTTGTGCCTTATACTCGGTCAACAGTTCAGTGACGCGACGACGGAGTAGGTTGTTCATCACGACGCAAGGAATCGCGACCAAGAGTCCGACGGCGGTCGCCTTTAATGCCAGACTTAACCCAATCATGATTGTGTTGACCGCCATGGTTCCAGACGTTCCCATCGTATGGAACGTTAACATGATACCAAGCACGGTTCCGAGGAGGCCAATATAGGGAGCATTGGCGGCAACGGTGCCGATAATCACCAGGCGCTGAGTGAGGGTAATTTCCAGCAGCTGCGCGTTGGAAAACTGGGAAAAGTTGATCCGTTTGTAGAAGAGCCACCGTTCGATGGCCACTGCGACGGACCACACACTGAGCACCAATAAGAGACCGATAACCCCGTAATCAATCACGTCTTTCAATGCGTCCATCGCGACTCCTTACAGTGTGGAAGGGGGCGTAAGCCGGGTGGGGTTGGGAACCTCAACGCTGATTCATCCATGCCAGATCTCAGGGGAGGCTGTCAATCACCACCTACGTCCAGTTTCTCCCCGTGTCGCAATGGACGAGGGGGCGGTTCGGCCTGAAACAGTACGGTATGGGTTGCCGACACGCGGAGTTCGACGGAGGTGCCTTCTTGGTAGACGCTGGTCGAACTTTCACTACTATGGACGAGCTGACCGGAAGGCAATTGAACCCTGTACAAATTTTCAGATCCGCGGAACTGTCTTGCCACGATTTTGGGTTCAGCGGATTTATTAGGCACAAGATGCACGTCGTCTGGGCGAATCATGACGACCACATGTTCTCCTTCAGAGCCGGTGATCGTATTAGGGAACTCTCCGAGCTCGGTGTGAACCGCTCCCTGGTGAATCTGGCCGGAAATGAAGTCGGCGTGGCCGACAAAGTCGGCCACGAACTGTGTGGCCGGGAGATGGTAAATGAGTTCAGGGGAATCCATCTGCTCGAGTATCCCTTGATTCAATACAGCGATACGGTCAGCCATGGCAAAGGCTTCCTCATGGTCATGCGTGACCATGATGGTGGTAGTGTTCATCTGATGTAACAGGGCGTGAACCTCTTGGCGCATACGACTGGCCATGTCGGGGTCCAGATTGCTGAATGGTTCATCCAGCAAGAGTAACACCGGATTTTGCACCAACGCCCGTGCGAGTGCCACTCGTTGCTGCTGTCCTCCCGATAATTCATGGGGGTATCGGCGTTCAAATCCTTCCAATCCGGTCAGACACAGCATCTCATCGACCCGACGTGTTCGTTCTGCCCGAGGTAAGTGGTTGAGTCCAAACGCAATGTTGCCGGCGACACGCAGGTGCGGAAAGAGCGCGTATTCCTGAAAGACCATGCCGACGCGGCGATGTTCTGTCGGAATCGTCTCCGAGGGGGATGAGACCACCAGTCCCGATAAGTGAATTTCCCCAGACCGTACGGGCTCGAATCCGGCGATGGCCCGCAGAACGGTGGTTTTCCCGCAGCCGGATGGTCCAAGCAGGCAGAGAATTTCACCTTCTTTGGCGGAGAATGAAATATTGCGAATGGCAGGTTGATGTGGATCGTAGGCACAGGAGACCGAACGAAGCTCCAAGATCGAAGTTCTCTGAGAGAAGAGTTGAGAGCGTGTGTGGGGGTGGTCGATATTCATCGGTCTGGTCTTTGCCGGTATGTTCGTGATGGTTCCTTACGCGGCCCGCCAATCACGGGACAGCAACAAGACGAGGGCAGGCAGACCGACAAGCACAATCAAGAGGGCAGAGGGAGCCGCCAGTTGATAATATTCTTCGCTTGCTTCCAGCCAGACGCGGATGGCTAGGGTGTCGAATCCGACTGGGCGGAGCAGGAGTGTGGCGGGAAGTTCTTTCATCGTTTGAAGAAAGACCAGGACCCAGGCCACGATGATGCCATTCCGGATCAGTGGCAACGTGACCTGTCGCACGGTCTCGCGAGCGCTCAGCCCGAGGGTGCGGGCAACTTCCTCAAGATTGGGTGTGATCTGCTGGATTGCAGGCTCGAGTGATTGTAGACCAGCCGGGAGGAAATGCAAGACGTAGGCGAGGACCAACACAATCACTGTTCCATAGACGACCGGTATCAGGTTGAGACAGAGGACCAATACGGCGAGTGCGGCCACTGGCCCTGGTAACACGTAGCCGGCATAGGCGGCCTGCAGGCAGCCGATGTTGAACCATGTGGGTTTTCGACTTGCCAGATAGGCCAACGGCAGTCCGATGAGCACACTGGCTGTGGCAGCCAGGGTCGCGAGCAAGGCACTGTTCCAGACAAAGCCGAAGAACCGTGCATCGAGAGTGGCGAGAGCCTCCGGAGAGAAGCTCCACATGATCAGGAGGCACATGGGGACACCGAAGGCTGCTCCCATGATCACGGAGAGACATGCGGTCAAGCCTACTGTCTGGAGCCAGCTGCAATGGAATCGTTGTGGAGCGCGGTAGCGACCAGCCGTTTGATAATAACGACTCTTCCGGCGAAACCATCGTTCGGTTAATAAGAACAGGAGTGCCAGGACGACCAACAACAGGCTCAAAATACTGGCGGCCTGGTTGTCCAACTGGCCGGTCATTTGTTGAAACACGGCATAGGTCAGTGTTTGGTAGCGTAACAATGACACCGCTCCGAAATCGGAGACCACATACAGGATGACCAGTGCGACACCAGCGACGATCGACGGTCGCAACAGCGGGAGAGTGACGAAAAAGATTCTCCTCAGGGAGGAGGCGCCACAGGTACGGGCGACTTCTTCAAACGACACGTTGAAATTCAGGAGTGCGCTGCGGGTAAGCAAATAGATGAACGGGAATGTCGCGAGCGCCATGACCAAAGTGACGCCCATAAAACTTTGAGGCGAGAAGATTCTGGCTTGAGGGCCAGCCACTAGTTGCCAAATGTGCTCGACTGGGCCGCCGAATCCCAAGAGGTAGTTGAAGACAGAGGCCAACACGTACGTCGGCATGGCCAGTGGAAGCACGAGAGCCAATTCCCAAAGTCGGCGTCCAGGAAATTCAAATCGGGTGACGATCCATGCGGTCGAGACACCCAGTCCGAGCGCGAGTATTGCGACAGCCCCGGCCAAGAACACCGTGTTCCAGAGGAGCTCAGGTACACGGGTTGTCCAGAGGCGAGACCAGACCTCCAAATCGGCTGAAAAGGCGAGGGCTATGATATAGATCAATGGGAAGAGAATCAGCGCGGCACTGGCCAGAGCAGCCAATTGGAGGGAGGAGAACGATGATGAGCGGGCGGCAATCACAGGTCACTCGGGGTTACCGCATGCCCACTTGCTCGATGAGTCGCAGGGTGGGTGCCCGGAGTTCAGCAAGCTTGGCCAATGGCACCATGGCCGCTCGGAAGTTCTTTCGCTCGATGAGAGCCGGGTCAGCTTGAACCTCGGGATGGAGTGGATATTCTTTGTCGAGGTCGGCGAACAGCTTTTGACCTGTCTGCGCCACGAGGAATTCGACGAGCAGCTTGGCCTGTTCCATGCGAGGCGTGTGCTTGAGGATACCGATGCCGGCCACGTTCATAATGGCTCCCATCCCGCCTTCCTGTTGATCAGGCATCAACACGGCTACCGGCGCGGCCGGTTGTGTGGCGAGGTGCCGGTAGACATAGTAATGATTGACGATACCCAGCGCGACCTGACCTTTCGCGACCGCATCGACGATCTGGGAACTGTTCTGGTAGACGTGCGTCCCGGCGTTGTCGCGAAGTCCCTCCAAGAATTTCTTGGTGCGATCATCACCGATGCTCGCCCGGATTACGGAGACCCCTGCGTGCAGATATTCGCTTCCAGCGTTCGGAATGGCGAGTTGTCCCTTCCATGCAGAATCGGCCAAGTCCAGCAGCGACTTGATTCGGTCCGGTTTTACCATAGTGGTGTTGTAGGCGATGATCCAAAATCGTCCTGACAAGCCGATCCAGCTGTTATCCGTTGCGCGAAATTGAGGAGGAATCGCCCTTTCGACTTCGCGCATGCTCAGTGGTCGGAACAGTCCAGCCGTGCGGGCAATTTCCAAACTTCCGGCGTCGTTCGTGATGAACACATCAGCAGGACTTCGGGTGCCCTCCGCTTTCATCCGGTTCACCAGTTCGGTTGTCCCGGAGGACAACAATGCGATGCGGATGCCGGTCTTTGCGGTGAACTGGTCCAGAACCGGCTTGATCAACCGTTCTGCCCGGCCGGAGTAGACGGTCAACTGGTCGGCGGCGGTTGCGACGCTCGGAATAATAATTATGGAGAGGCACAGGGCGGCACAGGCCGCTGCTCTGCCGATGTGCGGACAGCGCTTGGCAAACAGAGCGGTACGAGGAGCCCGGTGAAGGAAACTCGTCACAATAAGACCTTTGTACGAACAAGAGCGGACAAATTTGAAATTGATAAGCTATATCAAAAAGAATAGCAGAATCAATGGATGGGGGTCAATGACGGCAGCGGGAACAGAGTCCATAGAGTTCAAGTCGGTGGGTGCTGATCGTAAAGCCGTTTCTGGTCGCGACTTCCTCTTGGAGACGCTCGATATCGCAGTTTTCAAATTCCACGATCTTGCCGCAACCTGTGCAGATGAGATGATCGTGATGGCCCTTATGGGACACGTTGTCATACTGGGTCTGCGTCCCAAAGTGTCGTGCTTGAGCGAGCCCCGCCTCGCAAAACAGATTAAGGGTCCGGTAAATGGTAGCAAGTCCGAGATGGGGATCTTTGCGGGCCAACTGGTGGTACATCTGCTCGGCCGTGATGTGCTCTTGCTTCAAAAACGCGTCGAGGATCAACTCACGCTGGCGCGTAAATTTGAGTTGATGTCTCCCGAGATGTTCTTTCAGAATGCTCATTTCCTTGGCATGTTTGGACATATCGCAGCCTGCCCCTCCCAGGGGGGGAATTAAAGACGAAATGAAGCAGTGGGTCAAGAGCTTCTTGTGGACTCCCACGAGGCAATGGGGTTCCCTTTGACGGGCGCTTCCATGACTGTCTATAGTGGGGGCCTCGATCTTAGCGCAAGGAACGTGTGAGAACACCCAGTTACATTCTTGTGGATCGTGCCCTGTTGCTCTACATTGTGCAACTAGCCGAACCCCATGGGCTGCTGAGCGATGTCAAGCTGCAGCAGCTCTGTTTCCTGTGCGAGCTCCAAACCTTCGCCAAAGGGTTCAAGGCGCTCCATTTTGAATTCTTCCGATTTGCGTACGGAGCCTTCAGTAAAGAGCTGGATAATGACGTGACGTCGCTCCGTCGGAAAGGTCGGATTGAAAACTTCACCGTTTCAGATCAGGCCAAGGAAGAGGCGATCCCGTTGCTGCTCGCAGCTGTTGAAGGGGTGGAAGCCAACGAGCGGGTGAAAGAGATCATCGAGGCCGTCGTGGCGACCTATGCGCCACAAGACAGTGGGACGATCACGAACTCGGTCGAGGCGGTGCAGTTGACGACGCCCCAGGATCCTGAACTCAAAATTCCGATTCGAGATATCGTGTTCCACACCACATTGCTTGTGCCGCATCGGATTGAGGTGCAGGCTGAATTCACCATCCCTTCCGGTATCGCGGCAAAACTCAATGCCGCGCTGGGGTATGAAGCCAGACCGGCGTGGGACACTCAGAGTTGGTAGAGGTCGCCGTATTTTTGTTCCGCATAGTTCAGGAAGGGCTCGGGGCGGAGTGAGGAGCCCGTAATCCGTTCGGCCAGGTGGGCTGGTGTGAACATGCGGCCCCAGTGGTGGATCTTCTGCTCCAACCATCGGCGCAGGGGGAGCAATTGCCCTGTAGCGATGGTATCCTCCAATTGTGGGATCTCCAATTTGGCCTGTTCGAAGAATTGGATAGAATACAGGTTGCCTAAGGTATAGGTCGGGAAATACCCGAAGGCACCGAACGACCAGTGGACGTCTTGCAATACGCCTTCGGCATCGGAAAGTGGTCTGATGCCGAGATATTCTTCCATCTTCTTATTCCAGAGCAGAGGCAATTCGTCCGGCTGAATCGTGCCTTCCACCAGCCCTTGCTCAATCTCAAACCGCAACATGATGTGGAGATTGTAGGTCAGTTCGTCGGCTTCCACGCGAATCAGCGAGGGCTGCACACGATTGATTGCGGCATAGAATTGTTCGACGGCCATGCCGTGCAGTTGGTCCGGAAAGGTCTGCTGTAAAATCGGAAAAAAGAAGCGCCAGAACGGCCGAGAGCGTCCGACGCAGTTCTCCCAGAGACGGGATTGGCTCTCATGGATCCCCAGGGAAACCGAGTCACCCAGCGGCGTGCCGAAATAGCGCTGATCCAGACCCTGGTCGTACAGCCCGTGTCCGCCTTCATGGATACAGCTGAACAGGCATGACTGGAGTTCCCGTTCATGCACGCGAGTTGTTACACGTACATCGGTCGGATGAAACGAGGTCGTAAAGGGATGAGCTGAGAGATCCAGCCGACCGCGTTGGAAATCATATCCCATTGCCGTCAAGACCAATCGTCCGAATTCCACCTGCCGGTCATGGTCATAGGCGTGGTGCAGAACGCGGTCGTCAATCTGAACCCGACTCTGGGTAATCTTTTTCAGCAACGGCACCAGGCGAGCCTTCAGCAGGGCAAACATCGGTTGGAGGGTCGCAATAGTTGCTCCTGGCTCATACACATCGAGCAATGCGTTGTAGGGTGAACCCTGATAGCCAAGGTACTCCGCTTCTTCTCGTTTAAGCTGGAGCACTGTTTGCAGATTCGGAAGGAACATCGAAAACTTGTCGCGCTGTTTGGCCTCTGCCCAGACCTGTTGGGCGAGGGAACATTCCCGACTGAGCTTCATCACAAAGTCCGATGGGAGCTTCTGGGCGCGGTTGAAGTCTCGCCACACTTCTCGTAACAGCGATCGTGACGGTTCATCCCATGTGTCGCCTGGTTGTTCGGTTGCCTGGCCGGTTGCCGGATCCACCCACTGAGACAAGAGCGACCGTACCTCTGATGACACCAATTTCTGATGGGCGATGCCTTGAAGCACTGCGATCTGTTCGGCCCGTGCTTCCCCTCCGCCGGTCGGCATATAGGTTTCCTGATCCCAGGACAACACCGAGGCGGCACTGTTGATCCGTTGAATTTCCAAGAGTCTTGTCGTGAGAGGTTCCAACGTCGTGAGGGTTTTCAAATCGGCCTCCTGTTCCCTATGCTAAGATTCGTGTTCGCAATTCCGTAGTTGGGCGCAGTGTACGCAAGGGGCGACGTGTTTTCAAATAGCGGAGAGAAATTCCAATGGAAAGATTAGTTCCGTCCGAGATCGAAGCCTACGCCGAAGCCCATTCCATGCCGGAATCCGCCGTCTGTCGCGCCTTGCGCGAAGAGACTCAGCGGACGATGGAATATCCCCAGATGCTGGTTGGCCCGTTGGAAGGGGCCTTTCTCAAAATGATGACCAAGCTGGTCGGTGCCACACGCGTGCTCGAAATTGGGATGTTCACCGGTTACAGTGCCCTCTGCTTTGCCGAAGCCTTGCCGGAACATGGAACGGTGATCACCTGTGAGGTCAACGAAAAGTCAGCAGCAGTGGCTCGACGCTATTTCGCGCAGGCTCCATTCGGGAGCAAGATCAGTATAAGCATTGGACCGGCGCTGGATACCATGCCAATGCTCACAGGACCGTTCGATCTCATCTTCATCGACGCCGACAAGATCAATTACCTGAATTACTACAGACGCTCGCTCGACTTGCTGGCGCCGAACGGCGTCATCTTGATCGATAACGTGCTCTGGAGCGGAGAAGTCTTGAAGCAGCCGCCGCCTGATGAATCTACG
The DNA here is from genome assembly GCF_054902215.1 of Nitrospira sp. CMX1. Taxonomy (NCBI): domain Bacteria; kingdom Pseudomonadati; phylum Nitrospirota; class Nitrospiria; order Nitrospirales; family Nitrospiraceae; genus Nitrospira; species Nitrospira sp. CMX1. Next base: position 22,561 of record NZ_JBUBKD010000071.1, read on the forward strand.
GCTGCCATTCAGGAGTTAAACCGCACCGTTGCCGCTGATCCTCGCGTGAGCGCAGTGTTGGTGACGGTCCGGGATGGAGTTTTGGTGATAAAGAGAACGGGCTAGTAAGGTGATTGACTGGTCCCGCTTAGAAGGTAGAAGCTGAGATTACTATGGTTTTGATTCAGCCAGATGATCAGCAGCTACGGCATGTGCTTCTCTTCAGCGGCCACATGATCGATGCGCCGACGAGGCCGACTCCTCGATTCCCTGCGGCCAAGGAACCGATTGCGGCGCGGAAGATTGCAGAGGCCTTAGCTCGATTCGGCGCTGGTCCTGGGGATCTGGCTCTGACGCAGGGGGCCTGCGGTGGCGATCTGTTGTTCACCGAGGCCTGTCAGCAGCGAGGGGTGAAGGTGCAGTGGCTGCAGCCCTTCGAGGAACCTGAATTCATCCAACGGTCTGTCGTGTGCCACAGCGAGGCGTGGCGGGTCCGATATCTGGCGGCCAAAGCCAAACTGACGACTGAGATTCGCTCCGCGCCACGAGATCTAGGCCCATTGCCTACAGGTGGCGATCCCTATGAACGGTGCAACCTCTGGCTTCTCTCGACGGCCATGTCATATGGTGTCAGAAAAGTTCATTTCATCTGTCTCTGGGACGGTGGGGGAGGTGACGGTCCTGGTGGGACTGCGCATATGTATCAAGAAGTGAACAGGCAGACCGGCCAGGTTATCTGGATTGACAGCCGTACCCTGTAATCGAAACTGACGGAGCTGAATCCATTTCGATACAGGGGTGTATCCTTTTAGATTCTCTATCCTGATCTATCCACACTAGCATTGAGCGAGATGTGTTCCCGTGAGCCTTCCGGGAAGCCTGGGAATGCTGTATTCTCCCTTCCTGTAGTAGAGCCTAAGTGTGACATCGTGCTCGTCCTCCTCCAGCTTACGGAGTGGCAAGTCGCTTGCTTCGTGTTCTAGAGGGGATGGAATCTCAACAGTGTGCAGTGTCGAATATGACCACAGAAAGGAGATGCTATGGCGAAACGAGCGGTGCTCATCGGGATCAACAAATATCAAATTCCCGGGTCAGATCTGAACGGATGTGTCAATGACGTGAAGAATCTGAGCGGGGCACTGAAAACCTATTGTGGATTTGCGGACAAGGACATCACGACCCTCATCGACCTCAAGGCGACGAAGAAGGCGATGCAAACAGCGATTGAGAAATTGATCAAGGGTGGGAAAAAGGGCGACACCTTGCTGCTCCACTATTCGGGACATGGCTCGAATGTGCCGGATGACAATGGGGATGAAGCGGATCACCGTGATGAGATTCTGTGCCCAACCGACCTCGATTGGAAGGATACCCTGCGCGACGACTGGTTGCGAAAGACCTTCGATAAGCTGCGAGTCGGTGTGAGTCTCACCGTGATTATGGACTGTTGCCATTCTGGGACCAATACGCGCGCCATTCTTCCGCCGGATGCGCCGGTCCGAGAACGGTTTCTCCCATGCCCACTGGATCTGATGGCGACTGAATCCGGTCGGAAGCTGCGCGGAACGCTTCGTGGTCAGCTGGGCAAGGCGCCACGCGGACGGAAGCGAAAGAGCGATATCGTCCACGCCGACATTCAAGAGATGTTGATCACGGGCTGTCGCGATACACAGACTTCTGCTGATGCCCATATCGGCGGTACGTATAACGGTGCGCTCACCTATTATCTGGTCGAGTCGATCAAAGAGGCGCGTGGTCAGCTGACCTACCGTGAACTGCACCAGCGGACCATCGCCAAATTGAAGCAGAATGATTACGACCAAGTACCCCAGCTCGAAGGGAAGCGCGCGTCGTTCGATAAGCAGTTTCTCAGCTAGGAAGGCTAAGGGCCCCAGCGGCTTGAACGCATTGTCGGGAATAGCACCCGTGTTTTAGGGAAGTTGCTCTCCACGGGAGAGGGCGAGATCTGCAGGCGTGATACAGGAGATTTCGGTCAACAATTCCCGTGCTGCTTCCTGTAATGAGTATCAGACATTCGATCAGGAGGCGGAGCGGACACTGGCAGAGCATATTCAGACATCGGGTTTTTGGTGCTTGATGGCCGACGGGTTCGCGCAAGGCGCATCAGCAAATTATCCTTGTTCTGAACATGGGCGAATAATCGCATTTCCGTGTTCATTGTCCAGTGTATCGCATAAGCGACAGAGAGGAGGAAGCGATGCCGCAATCTGAAACCCTAGAGCGTGAGATCCGTAAGCGAGAGGCCCATAGCTATCTGAAGGGAAAATATGTGCGGTTTGAGACTGCGGACAGACTGTGGAAACAGCTCAAAGATGATGATGAGATATCATTGGCCCGTTCTGTCATTGCCAAGCTACGGAGTGATAATAAAAACCTTTCCGATAAGGTTCCATTCGATAAGGAAAACAAGCTATGCCAGCAACATGCTGAACTGACCAGCAAAGACCCTGAACTGAGTGTTCAGGTGCGTCACGACGAGGCGCTAGAGATTCTCGGTCGAAAATTTCCACTAGAGGATGCGTCACTCGATGGTAATGGGGAAGTGTTGGGCATTGCCGGAGGAATTTGCAAAAGGCGATGGATGGATTTAGGGCAGTATGAGGATTTGCGCCGTGCTACCGACTATTACATGCGAGGAGCGAAAGGGCCAGTGGGTGACGATGGATATGCCTACATCAACGCAGCCTTCTTGCAAGATCTTCTGGCACATGTCTCTGGGGTCGAGAGCGATACTCGAAGAGAAGCTCGTGCTCTTCGTGAGAAGATTCTCCAAGAACTCACCCCATTAGATAAGATAGCAGATGACTGTCGTTGGTGGAATGCTGCAACGCGTGCCGAGGCTCTATTTGGCCTCGGACGTTATAAAGATGCGGCTGAGGCCTTTGCGGCAGTAACGCAACGCCCAGTACCCTGGAAGTTGCAGACGACAGCACAGCAGCTCGCCACGCTAGCCCATCTGCACAATGATCGCCCACTTAATAATCCGGACATTCATGCGGTGTTCGAGGCACTGCTGCCAGGAGCTGCAACGGTGGCACGTTCGGCGTTAATTGGCAAGGTAGGTCTCGCACTCTCAGGCGGTGGATTTCGGGCGTCATTCTATCATCTGGGAGTGCTGGCGCGGCTAGCTGAGCTAGATGTGTTGCGACACATTGATGTCCTTTCTTGCGTTTCGGGAGGGAGCATCGTCGGAGCCTGTTACTGGTTAATGCTACGCAACCGGTTGTCAGCGCAGGCTCCTCTAGCGCACGCGGACTATATCAAATTGGTTCAAGATCTGATCGAGCACTTCTCCCAGGCTGTTAATCAAAATCTTCGAGGGAGGGCTCAGCCATCCAAGAGAGAAGTTCTCTGGGGCTTTATTACTGGTGATAAAGGCGCGATTGATACTCAAGAAATTGCCGAGGCTCTGGAGCAATACTTTTATAAACCGTTGTGGAATGATGATAAGCCGCTTGATATGCATTATTTACCATTCATACCCAAGGACCATGACCCTGCCCTTACGGGTAGTCAGCACTTCCATCCGGGCAAACACAATTGGTTGCGAAGGGATAGGGTGCCGGCTTTAATCCTAAATGCAACGACGGTGAATACTGGTCATAACTGGCAGTTCACACCGACTTGGATGGGCGAGTCACCTTGGACGATTCACAAAGCGGCGGATAGTGTGCCACGCCTTGAAAGGCATTGGTATGTTCCTCATGAGAAATGGGCGATCTCATTGGGGAGGGCGGTCGCGGCTTCTGCCTGTGTTCCTGGAATTTTTGAGCCACTACGAATCGATGATGCGTATGAGGGATACAAAATCCAGTTAGTTGACGGTGGAGTCTATGACAACCAAGGCACTGCGGCGCTTTTGGCTCATAACTGCACGGTGTTACTTGTTAGCGATGCGGCGGGACAGCTTTTGTTGGAGCAGGCACCCAACCCGGGGGTTGCGGGATTAGCCGCGTACGCGTTGCGTGCTCAAGATACGTTGATGGAGCGGATCCGGGGAGCCAATTATGCAGACTTAGATGCCCGGGTCCGTACGAAGCTGATAAGAGGGTTGCTGTTTCTTCACATGAAAGATGGATTAGATGCCGATTCCATTCGGTTGAAGTTCTCCCAAGAACCATATGAAACACGGCGGGAGCCTTTATCGCGCTTGGGGGTGCGCAAGGATTTCCAAAAAGCGGTTGCAGAATTGCGGACGGATCTGGACGTCTTTACCGAGGACGAATCTAATGCCCTCATGGCTTGTGGGTATCGAATGGCTGCCATGGCGTTTGAATGGGACTTACAACAATTCGTGGAACTCTCCACGACGCCTATTACTGGACAATGGTCCTTCGCCGAGATGCTGAAAGAGGTGGAATCCACGGATGCCTATACATCTCGGAGACAACAATTGCTCGACGCGTTGCATGAAGGGAGTAAACGAAAAATTAAGTCTCTCTCTCCATAGGAGAAATGTCACGTCTGTTCTATACGTGGGGATCGGCTGCAGTCATGACGAAATCCGAACCATTCGTGGAGCCCTCCGAGTAGGCTTGGACGTTTTCTGATGGAGGAATGCACTCATGAGTAGAAAACAGAGAAGTCCGAAGGTGAGTGATGCAGATCGTGTGGTTCGTAATATGGATTGGGATGAGTTTGAGGCCCGGCTGTCCCGATCTACCCGAGAAGGGAAATCACGGGCTGCATCCGATCAGACGTTACGCGACTACTTTGGGCCGGAGAAATTTGAACGTCTCCAACGTCTGGCGGAACGGGTGCGATCGGTACGCAGCAAGCGAGAGCCGCTTCGGGGCAACATTATCTTTATCCCTGGCACCATGGGTTCCGAATTGAGCGTGACGGAAGACGGCGACGATGATGTCGTGTGGATTAGTTTTCTCAGACTTATCGGAGGAGGCATCAACAGACTACGGCTTGCGAAGGATGGGGTCCGGGAAGCCGATCCGAACCTACGGGTACAGCCCAGCGGACTCGACAAGGACAGTTACGCCGAGACGATTTTGTGGTTGAAGGCGTATTGGAACGTAGAGCCGCTTGCCTATGATTGGCGAAAAGACGTGGATCTGGCTGCCGAACGGTTGAAAGAGCTTGTCGAATCCACGTTCAAGGACCAACCGGTCCACATCGTCGCCCATTCCATGGGGGGCCTGGTCTCCCGGAATTTTATTCGGCTCTATCCCAAAGTCTGGAAGGCCATGGTGGAACCGAAGAAAGGGCAGGGCGGGCGACTCATCATGCTCGGCACACCGAACTATGGGTCCCATGCCATTGTGCAGGCCATGGTCGCCAAGGAAAAACTTGTGAAGTGGTTGGCCGCTGCAGACTTGTGTCACGACCTGGATGAGGTGCTTGAAGTGCTGAATGGGTTCGTCGGGAGTTATCAACTGCTCCCGGCTCCCGCCAAACTTCCGGCATCGGAACAAGCGATCTATACCCCGAGCAATTGGGGCTCGTATCCCATCGTGGCGGCACATCTCGTCCGTGCGCGAAAGTTCCATGAGGATCTTGAGGCGTCGGCCACGATCGATCCGGAGCGGATGACCTACATCGCCGGCTGCAACCGGGAAACGGTATGTACCGTCAAGGTCGAGACTCCCGGTCTGTTCGAGTTCGGCGCCACGTGGAACGGTGATGGACGGGTCACGCATGCGCTCGGGCTCTTGCCCGGCGTGCCGACCTATTATGTCGACGAAATTCATGGAGACCTGCAGAAGCATGAGCAGGTGCTCGAAGCGGTGGATGAAATTCTGCGTACCGGGAAGACCGGCGTATTGGCGACACAGCCGGTCGCTGCCCGTGCCATCCGATCGGTCACTTCCGCGCGAGTCCGTGCGGTTCAAGATCGTCAGGATGCCGGGCGGATTCGCCGCATTGCGGAAGAAACGGAGGCGAACGACAGCACGGTTGCCGATCGCCGTCGGGCCGAAGCCTTGCTCAGGCAAGCGGTCATGGCGCAGGCTCCTTCAACATCCCGGGCCGTCACCGATTCGACTGAGGCGAGGGCACGTGAGGAGCAAGTCGAGAAAAAGCCGGTACAGCAGACGCTCTCCCTCAATATAGAGGTGGTCCATGGGGACATTCGCGATATCAAGGCTCCGGCCGTCGTGGTGGGGCACTACCGAGGCGTCCCACCGGTGCGAGCAGTCGGAGCGTTGGACCAGGCGCTCGACCACTGGATTTCCAAAGCGGTCACACGCGGCATGATCGGCGGTGGACTGGGTGAAGTGTTTCTGATTCCAAATCCGCAGAAGGCCCTTGCGGCCAATGCCGTGATTCTTGCCGGGATGGGGGAGTATGGGCGCTTCAACCGGGAGGATCTTAATCTGTTATTCGCCAATGTGACGTATGCGGTCACCGCCCTCGGCTGGCGAGAATTTGCGACCGTTGTCGTCGGCTCCGGAGAAGGGAATTTGTCGTTGGATCAAGCAATGGAAGGCATGCTGGAGGGGGTGGGCTCAGCCCTCGGACGATTGGGAGCGCAAGGGCGGCTCAAGGTCCTCCGTGTAGTGGAATACGAGAAAGACCGTGTGAAGGCCGTCGAAAAGGTCTTGAGAAAGATCGAGGAGAATCACGAGAGTGGGTTGAAACTGACCGTGACGAAAAAGACATTGCCGAAGCGAAGCCGTCGCGCGGCCCCGGTGCCGCCGAACAACCTCGATACGATGCAAGGCAGCCGTATTACCATCGAGCGGGACCGTGATGCATTTCGCTTCTCGGCCATCACGAAGCAAGCCGTGATCCCCGTTCGAGAGGTCGCCGTTCAATCCGCGTACGCGGAAGGGGCTGCCGAATTGCTGAAAGAGTCACGAACGCTGAAAGAACAGCGCAAATACGGGAAACTGTTGCATAGCTATCTGATGCCGGAAGACTTTGAAAGCATGATCGACATGACGCCGCTTACATTGATGGTCGATCGTTCGACGGCGGCCTTTCCGTGGGAAATGGCGGCGTTCGAGCGGCAGGGACAGGTGCTGTTCTACGGACCGGCGCGTCAACTGACACGTCAGTTCCGAACCACCCTGTCCGGTGCTCCCGGACTGATCGCCCCACCCATTCCAAACCGTTTGCGAGTGTTGGTCATCGCTGATCCGGCTCCTGAGGCGGAGTGGCAATTGCCGGGTGCACGGGAAGAGGGTCGAACCGTGGTGAAGATTCTTCAAGCCATGAAGCAGGAACAGGGTATCGATCTCACGATTGAGCAACGGATCGGGGCCAATGAATGTGATCCGGTCGAACTGCTCGCGTTGATCCTGAGCGAAGAATTCGACCTGATTCATTACTCGGGACATGGGGATTTCGACGAGAAGAATCCCACTAAGAGCGGCTGGATTTTCGGGAAGGACAGCATCCTGTCGGCACGGGAGATTTTTCGGGCACGGCGTGTGCCGCGTCTCATTTTCGCCAATGCCTGCTTCTCCGGAGTGATCCGACAGGGGCGACCGTTTACCCTGCAGGAATCGAATCGTAACCTCGCCGGCCTGGCTCAGGCCTTCTTTGAGCGAGGGGTCGAAAATTACATCGGCACCGGATGGCCCGTGGACGATGCGGCGGCCTTGGAGTTCGCGAAGGTCTTCTACACCGAAGCGTTGTCCGGTCAGGAGCTGGGGGCCTCGTTATCGAAAGCCAGAGAAGCGATCCTTGCAAGCGGGTCGACCTGGGGAGCCTATCAGCATTACGGCCAGGCTACGGCGAAATTGCTCACTCTGTCAGGAAGGAACGCAGCAGCCGAACCGGAGTCGTGAGGAGCGTGAGAGCAGCAGCATCGTTGTGAGGCCACAATTGGCGAAACGTGGAGGGGCCGGCGAATAGATGAAACTGCTAACTGTGTATTGAACGGGAAAAGCTGATAACCGTGGAACGACCGCGCTTGTTTCTCTCTGCCGTCAGTGAAGAACTGCGGACTGCCCGGCAGACTATGGCCAGGACGGTCCGCACGCTCGGCTTCGATCCTGTCTCGCAAGACGACTTTCCCACCGGGTATGGCGAGCTGCGTCAGTGGCTGCGCGAGCAACTTGATTCCGCCGAGGGTCTCATCCAGCTTGCGGGCGTCGGCTACGGCGCTGAGCCGCCCGAAGTCGATCCAGACTATGGCCGCATTTCCTACACGCAGTTCGAATTTCTCTATGCCTACAAACAGAAGAAAAAGACCTGGCTCATCGTCATTGACAAGGATTTCCCACGGGATAAGGCATCCGACCAACTTGACCTGCCACGCGACGACAATCATCCCGACCCAGCCAGTTATCAAGCCGAACGGCGAACACTCCAGCAGCACTATCTCGCACGGCTTAGACAGCAGAATCACCTTCGCCATACGGCGAGCAATCTCACCGAATTAGATAACATCGTCCTCCGCTTGCGCGATAAACTGGGTGAATTGCGGCGGGAATGGGATGACTGGCTTCAGAAGGACGCCGGCTTCAAATCTCGCACACTGGCCAAACAAGACTATGCCGAAGCCAAACTGGACAAAGTGGCGGCAATGCTCGAAGCCATTTATGCAGCATCCGCAACCCAAACTGCATCGGAGCGTACAGACGATGTTGTGTTGCGAGCCCAACGCGAAGAGATCGAGGCGCTCCGTGCTCAGGTGCAGGCAGGAGCAGCACAGCATCAGGCTGATCTCACGAATGCGGAAAAGCAATATGTGGCTGAGTTAGCGGCTCGCGATCGAGTCTACGCGCAAGAGATCGTCGTCTTTCGGAAGGCGGTGAAGGATATTGCGGACACACCGGAGGGGGTTGCGGCCTTGACGCGCTTCAACGCCGGCGATGAACCGGGCGCCATCACGGTGTTGGATCAGCTACGGGCGGCGCACAATGCGGCTCGGCAGAAACGGGCCGACCTGGAGAGCGCGGCGGAAGGCCGGCGGATCGCCACGCTGGCGCTGGAAGCCCGCACGAGAGGGAAACTCACGACCGCGCAAGTCATCACGCGATACGAAGAGGTCACGCGGCTCGATCCGGGCGTCCATTGGGATTGGATCGAGTTGGGGCGCTTGTACGAAGACAGTGGCAACTTACCGGGTGCATTGCGGGCGGCCCAAGCTGCAGGCGTGACAGCGGAAGACGAGCGGGACCAATCGGTCGCGAATAACGCCATCGGGGATGTGTTGGTGGCGCAGGGCGATTTACCGGCGGCGCTGACGGCCTTTCGGGCGGGCCTCGGTATCGCTGAGGCCTTAGCGATGCGCGATCCGGCGAACACCGGGTGGCAGCGGGACCTGTATGTCTCATACTGGAGATTGGCAGATCTTGCTGAAAAACAGAAGGCTACTAAGGAAGCACTCACTTATTGGAAACAAGCCTATGACGTGCTGTCTAAGATCGACAAGCGAGGCTTGCATCTGTCACCAGAAGATCGACAGTATTTAGCAACCCTGCAGGAGAAAGTTCGTGCTGGTGCCCAATGATTTCTGCAAACTATTGGCCTAAATCAGTGCGGGGCGGTCACCGCCCCGCACTGGGAAAAAGAGATCACTTCGTTATGGCCTGCGCGACATCCAGCACTTTGACATCAAAGTGCAGCGTTTTCCCGGCCAGTGGGTGGTTGAAATCGAGTACGATCGTCTCGTTCTTCACTTCGGAGATTCGCGGATAGACGGTCTTCCCATCGTTGGTTTTCCCTTCCAACTGCGTCCCCACCTTTTGCGCATCCGCCGGCACCATTTTTCTATCCACTTCCTGAAACGCTTTGGGGTCGACGGTCCCGTAGGCTTCTGTCGGGGCGACGGTCACTTTCTTTTTCTCCCCGACAGCCATGCCCTCCAACGCTTTTTCCAGACCGGGAACGATTTCATGATTGCCTTGCGTCAACTTCAAGGGCTCTCCCCCGACATTGGTATCGACAACCGATTGATCGTCGAGCTTCAGGGTGTATTCGAGGGTGACTTGTTTCCCGTTCGACACGGTCGTCGGCGACCCTCCTTTCTTCACATCGCCGGCTGAGGCACAGGCTGCGGCAAAAAAGAGGATCACGCACCAACCGCAGAATGACGGAAACATCAATGAACGTCTCATAGGGCACCTCCTGTGAGAAGTGGGTTGTGAGTAGACTGGAAAGGGTCGCAAGTGAGATGGGTGCAGACGGGCGATCGGTTCCAGACTCTGTTGTGTGGATACTTTTCACGCTACCACATCATCTCACGTGATGCTACCCACAAAATTTCAACTGTTCTATTGTGAGACAGACTGAAGAAACAGCTCGTATCAATGGTTGGTGATCGGATCGCACTAGGAGAGGCAACAGACAGGATTTTGAAATCTCCGAAGAAAGTTGTATCGGTGACTGATCTGGGTACAATGCGAATGAAGCCATGTTGAGAGGACTACACGTAAAGGAGGAGGATTATGGCGCGTCGGACGAGCGGTGAACAGAGAGAAGCGAACAGCAATGGGCGTCGTGCATCGGACGTCAAGGTAGGCGGAATAATCGGCGCTCGCCGAGCCGGTCAATGGGAGTCGCCTTCCGTCGGACCTACCAACGGAAGGTCAGAGGCTCACACGGAAGGCCAGGCCCATCTCCATCGGCAAATCGCGGAACTCGCCTATGTTCTGTATGAGCGAAGTGGTTTCCAGAACGGGAACGACTTAGACCATTGGCTGGAGGCCGAACGGCAAATCAAAGAACCTCGCGGCCAGGCCGCGTAACGCGGCATCGGAAATCCACTCCAATTGTGTCTGCTCTATCAGGTTGCGGGACACCTCTCCGTTCATCCGTTCGATGAACTCACCGCAGTCTTCGAGAGACCTGTCCTGAGTGGATCGAAGGGCTCAAGCCGAACGGAGCGGTCATTCGATCTCCCGATGTTTTCCGTTCGTGCCGAGCTCTTCGACTTACTCAGGACAGGCTTGTCGAAGCATGAGCCCTTCGGTTGACTCAGGCCAGGCCCTTCGATTGATCCAAAGCAGAGTTGCGTCATACGGCAATCAGCCGTCAGGCATTGGCTCCTATGGTTTCCTGGTATAGGTGATCTCCATCATCTTTGTTTCTTTCCGGCCGTGGTGCGCACTGTACATCTCAACCAGTTGATGATTGGCATCGATGATCTTCCAGATGGCCCGATGAGCCATCGTGCCTCCGCCCGGCTCTGCATGTGTCCCTCGCAGGGTAATGGTTTTTCCGTCGGCGCTCCCGGTTCCCTCCATGATGAAGACGCCGGTGCCTCTCGTATCCACCCAGACCGTGACGTATTTCTTCCGAATGTTGTCATAGGCGTCAATGCTCATGCCGGTGAACGGTTGGCCCATCATCTGGCCGTGGAACTCTTGGTGGAGAAATCGTCCCTCCATCAGCATCCGTGACTCGGCTGTGCCGGTGGATTCCATGGGAGGCTTGCCCGGCTCCATCCATTCCTTCGTGGTGGTGGTCCAGCTGCCGACCAATGTCGCAAAGAGTGCATGCGGTTCGCCGGGTGTGGCGGCTTGCCTCCACAGCTCCATCATGGCGAGCGGGTCCATCGGCTTTTGCGCTTTCTTGTCGTTGGCCAGGGCCGGTGAGACGGCGAGCATGAGGCAGAGTGATGTCAGGACGAGGAATGAGAGTCGCATGATCGTCTCCTTCTGGATGAGGGAATTGTGAACCGTCTTGGTGGTTGTCGTTTCACCCAACATGGATCGACGCACTGTAGCATGGCGTCTGTGCGATTCGCAGGGGTTCAGATCGGCGGTACGGGAATACCGCTTGATGGGAATGGAAGCTTTTCACAACGGGGTGGGGCTATGAGGCGATTTGTTGTATCCCGTTGAGGAGCGTGAAGAGATGGAGAGGATTCGTGGATGATGGGAAGAATGTCCGGACAGGGGAGAAGGAAGGCTGAGAGGCCTGCCTCTCAGCCTGAGAAGCCGAGTCTCCCCTATGGTTTCCTGGTATAGGTGATCTCCATCATCTTCGTTTCTTTCTGGCCATGGTGGGCACCATACATATCGAACTGTTGGGTATTGTCGTCGATCAACTTCCAGATTGCACGATGCGACATCTTCCCTCCGCCTGGTTCAGGATGTGAGCCTCGTAACGTGATGGTCTTGCCGTCCGGGCTGGCGGTGCCTTCCATCATGAAGATCCCGGTTCCCATCGAGTCCATCCACGCAGTCATATATTTCTTGGTCATGTTGTCGTAAGCATCGATGCCGATGCCGTTGAACGGTTGGCCCATCATCTGTCCGTTGAATTCCTGGTAGAGGAATCGTCCGTCCAGCAACATCTTCATCTCGGCAGTGCCGGTGGACTCCATCGCTGGTTTGCCGGGCTCCATCCATTCCTTGGTGCTGGTGGTCCAGCTTCCGGCTAGAGCGGCAAATTGCTTGTGCGGCTCGCCGGGCGTGCCGAGTTGCTTCCAGAGTTCCATCATCGCCTCTTTGTCCATCGGCTTGTCGTGCTTCTTATCCTTGGCAAGAGCAGGGGAAACCATCAACGCAACACACAATGTGGTAACGGTAAAGGATAGGAAACGCATGGGGGCCTCCTTGTGGTTGGTGAACGTATGTGCCATGTGATTTGATCTGATACCAAGTGTCCTGTTCAATAAATATGTCAGCCTCGCCGCGCGGCCTCGATGGCGGCCACGTCGATCTTCTGCATCGTCATCATGGCATCGAAGGCACGTTTGGCCTCCTCGCCGCCTGTCGCCATTGCCTCCATCAGCACGCGCGGCGTGATCTGCCAAGAGACGCCCCACTTGTCCTTACACCAGCCACACTCGCTCTCCTGGCCGCCATTGCCGACAATGGCATTCCAGTAACGGTCGGTCTCCTCCTGATCGTCGGTCGCGATCTGGAAGGAGAAGGCTTCATTATGCTTGAAGGCGGGACCACCATTGATACCCATGCAGGGGATCCCGGCGACGGTAAAGTTCACCGTGATGACCTCGCCCGCCTTGGTGGAAGGGTTATCGCTCGGCGCGCGGTAGATCGTGCCCACGGCGCTGTTGGGAAAAGTCGCCGCGTAGAAACGCGCGGCCTCTTCGGCGTTGTGGTCATACCACAGACAGATCGTATTCTTTGCAATCGTAGACTTGGCCATATCGGCTGCCTTTCTGTTGCGCAATCGCTAAGTGTTCGTCCTGTCCGCTGCGAAGTTCTCGTTCACCCTAAACCTCACGATCCGTCCGATCAAGGTGTAGGGGATGGATCTATCCAGCGGGAACTTTGCTGTCGCCTTCCCACTGAGATAGGATGAGAGCTCTTTCTTGAATTGTTTTCGAATAGTCGTGGTCATCGGATAGATGCTGAGATGGGCTTTAAACCCGGCGAAATAGATCAACGGGCCGTTGAGTTTCAGCGCTGGAATCCCGTAGCTGATCGTTTCTTCAGCGCCAGGTGCCGCTCGCTTGATTGTCGCCCGGATCTTCTGGAGTCTGGTCTGAACGGAACCAGGGAAACCGGCGATATAAGCATCCACTGTTTTGACTATGGCTCGTTTCCGATTCATTGAATCTGCTCGACCAGGTATTGTTTCCCGTGCACGGGGAGCCCTTCTGCCTCATCTGCATTGAACGGGGATTTGTCCACAGAACCTACCAGACATTGCCGGGCAGGTTTCTCAGACCAGCCCAGCTGCGTTACTCGGGAATCTCAGCCTCCACAAGTTTGCCCAGCAAGACCAGTGACTCTTGCCAGCCGAGGTAGCACGCCTCGGGAGGAATCACCGTGGGGACGTTTTCTTGCACGATGTTTACGTCAGTTCCGCACGACACCTGTGTGAGCGTCACTGTCACGTGCATGTCACCCGGAAGGTTTGGGTCATCGAATGCGTCGGTGTAACGGAGTCGTTGGTGTGGCACGAGTTCAAGGTACCTGCCGCCGAACGAGTGGCTCTTGCCGGTTGTGAAATTGGTGAACGACATCCTGAAGGTTCCCCCGACCTTCGCATCCATGTGATGCACCTTCCCCGTAAATCCATTGGGTGGTAGCCACTTCGTCATTGCATCGGAATCAAGAAACGCTCGATAGATCCGCTCGGGTGTTGCACGAAACACACGGTGTAGGCGAATGGTATTGGTGTCCATTATTTTTTCTCCTCATTCCGGATATGAGTGGCCTGGTTTTTCAGTATGCGCGTGGCCGGCCGGAGATACTTGTGCCGGCCTCTATGCATTTAGTCGATCAGGAACATCGAAATCGACAGCCCGCTATCCTCCCGCCATAGCGCCTACGATCAACAACGGCTCGGCCCCACTTGCCACGGTGCCGGGCAGGGGAGTCTCTGTCGGGTGATGCGACAAGTCCTGTTCGCAGGCAAAGAAGCGGATGAACGGTCGACGGCGTCTTGTTACGTGGTCTCGGATCGTGCCTTTCAACATCGGATGCTGACTCTCCAAGACGTCGAGCACAGAGTCCACTGTCACGGTGCCGGCGACGTCCAGTGTGACCTCTCCGCTGATCCTTGCGAGTGTCCGAAGATGTTGAGGCAGAATCACACGTACCATAAGTCACTTTCGGAGGTTTCGAGTTTCACGTTTCGAATCCAGGATATGGAAACCCGAAACCAGCAACTAGAGATTGTTCGCGTTTCAGGCTGACAGTGTTTGGACTTCGACCGACAGCACTGCCGGCAGATCCCGTACGATCGGCTCCCAACGATCTCCTCCATCGGGGGACCCGTAGATTTGACCCCCCGTGGTGCCAAAATAGATGCCGCAGGGATCAAGCTGATCGACCGCCATTGCATCCCGCAAGATGTTGATATAGCAATGGTGTTGCGGCAATCCCTTTGTCAGCGGCTCCCACTCATTTCCTCCGACCCTGCTACGGTACACGCGCAGTTTTCCCTCGGGCGGATAGTGCTCAGAATCGCTTTTGATGGGAACGACAAAGACTGTGTTCGGCTCGTGCGCATGCACCGCGATTGGGAATCCGAAATCGCTCGGCAGATCGCCGCTGATTTCCTGCCATGAGGCTCCGGCATTGTCGCTTCGCAGCACGTCCCAATGTTTCTGCATAAACAGCACGTTGGGGCGCGATGGGTGCATCGCGATGCAATGCACGCAGTGACCGACTTCCGCATCAGGATCGGGCAGCTCAAACTGAGACTTCAAACCTTTGTTTACTGGACGCCAGGTCTGGCCTCCGTCATCGCTGCGGAAGGTGCCGGCGGCTGAGATGGCGACGAAGAGTCGATCGGGATGGTTCTTGTCCAGCACAATCGTATGCAGACACATTCCCCCCGCGCCTGGCTGCCAGAGCTGACCTTTGGCACTTCGCAGGCCTGCCGATTCCTTCCAGGTCTTGCCTCCATCCGTGGACTTGAAGATGGCCGCGTCTTCCGCACCGGCATAGACCGTATCCGGATCGGTCAGCGACGGTTCAAGATGCCACACCCGCTTGAATTCCCAGGGCCGCTGAGAACCATCGTAGTGCTGGTGTGTCGTAAGTGGCTGTCCTGTTTCGGCGGAACTGTCGTAGAGGAACATATTGCTCTCGCCCTTCGGCATGCCGTCGGATCCCATGAGGTCTTCGGGCGTTGTGCCTGGTGGATTCCAGGTTTTTCCACCGTCGTCTGAGCGTTGAATGACTTGACCGAACCAGCTGCTGGTCTGCGACGCGTAGATTCGATCAGGATCAGCAGGAGAGCCCTTCAGATGATACAGCTCCCATCCGCCGAAATGCGGGCCGTTCACCGTCCAGTTTTTGCGTTTGCCGTCTGATGCGATGATGAACGCACCCTTTCTTGTTCCGACGAGTAGCCGAATGGTGCTCATGGGCGACTCCTTTCCGCTTTATCTCGCACAAGCATAGTGGTTTTAGTCTTCATACTCAGCACTGTCCGGTTCCAGGCAATCCAGAAATCTTGGTCACCGGTCGCACCTCGACCGTTCCGATGCGTGCCCCAGGCACTCGTTCGGCAATCTTGATGGCCTCTTCCTGATTCTCGGCGTCGATCAAGAAGTACCCGGCAAGCTGTTCTTTGGTTTCCATGAACGGGCCGTCAGTGACGATGGCGTTACCCTCTCGTATTTGAACAAGAGTCCCAGTATTTTCAGGCTGCAGCGGCGAGGCATGGATATATTGTCCCTTGTTTGCGAGTTGGTGGCAGAGTCGGATGGATTCCGCGAGCATGTCTTTCCTGGTTCCTTCGGGCATGCCCTTGAACACGTCTTCGTTGTGATGAACGAGCAGCAAGTACTTCATGAGGTGCCTCCCGTGACATAAGATAGTCGTTGAAATAGGCGGAAATCGACACAAGGGAGTTGTGTGCTCAAACTTGTTGAAATTGTGTGACGTTTTCTCATGTGGCCGAAACCGCCCCGAGCTGGCAATGTCATTCGTGCCATGAGCTGCCCTCCCGACAGTGCATTCTGTCCTAGATTTTCATGTGATATCGATCCGCATAAGAATCTGTGAAGAAGGACCTACGATTACAACTTGTAGAAACAACGACTCACATGGCATAAGCTGTACCTACGTTCGCCGTGTCTTATGCGGATCGTCCTACCCATTGGTAGGCAACACGAGGAATGAGATGTCTCCAGAGACCATCAGGTACAACAAGCAGCAAGAGCCTCGTCACAAGGAAGTGTGTAACTGTCTTGCCGAGGAAATCGACCGACATCTGTCTGGAGCGGACAATAAGATATGGCATGCGCATCCGGTCTGGTTTTTGGACGGGAATCCCATTGTCGGATACAGCAAACAGAAGCCAGGTGTACGACTGATGTTTTGGAGCGGGGCAGATTTCGACGAAGCAGGATTGAACGTCGTCGGGAAGAAATTCAAAGATGCATCCGTGTTCTATAACGATGTCTCAGAAGTAAGAAAGATGGATTTGCGACGATGGCTGAAGAAAGCCAAGGCGATTCAGTGGGACTATAAGAATCTTGTCAGGCATAAAGGGCGGCTGGAGAAGCTGAAGTAGGGTGCAAGGTACTGAAAACCATTGAACGTATGGCTATATAACCATAACATTTCCATTGGGGTCAGGTTGCGGTTCATACTCGGTGTTGTTTCAAAGCAAGAAGAAGCCTATGAAGGTCACTGAAATCGCGTTTATCTGTTACCCGGTTACTGACCTGAAACGGGCCAGACGATTTTACGAAGAGGTGTTGGGCCTGAAGCAATCACGGATGTTCGGTGCTGAGGAACAAGGGTTCGTCGAGTATGACATCGGTCCCTGTACCCTTGCGATCACCAATTACAGTGCGTCTGATTGGAAACCGTCGTCTGGTGGTGGGTCGGTTGGGCTCGAAGTAGAGGATTACGATGCTGCGATTCAACAACTGAAAAAAAGTGGTTGTCTCTTTCGCGTAGAACCGATGGAAACGCCTGTGTGTCACATGGCCGTCGTTTCTGATCCTGACGGTAATTCCGTGACAATCCACCGGAGAAAATCTGGATGAAACCGATTCGTCTGGTGAGGATGCGTTTTACTGCTACCCAGACCCACTTGTTGTAGGAGAGAGTTTCTGCTCCATTCACTTTTCTACGGAGTGTAAGGCTCATGCACGGTACGTTGTGAAATCCACCAGATGTTTCCATGCTGATCTTTCACACCTCCCTGTCGATCGCCATATGGCATGTCGGCGACTTCCATCACTAAGATTGCCCCATTTTTGAGAGCGCGTTGCATGGATGCATCGGCGTCTTCAACATACAGATAATAGGCGGCAGCCATGGGTGTGTAGCGTTCGGTGGCTTCGCTGACCATGACGGTTGAGGTGCCAAGGTTGACTTGAACGTTTTGGATCAGGCCGTTCGGTCGCATGGTCCGGCATACTTCTGTGCCGCCAAGACCTTGGGCGAGGAAGCGCACAAAGCTTTCTGCATTGGTCACGAAGAAATAGGGTGTCACCGTGTTGAAGCCGGGAGGGATATACATGTCACACCTCACACGTGAATGGGTAATGTGGTGATGCGGAGAGGCAGTCTAGCGGAAACGATGCTGTTCCACTACCGGCAGATCAGTTGTTGAAGAAAGCAGAAGAGCATGACGGTGCTCTAGATTGCCAGTATCTGTTACCGAGTAATGGATTTCCGATGGGTTGACCGGTGTTACAAAGGTGTGCTGGGCTTACGACGATCGCAGTGTGATGGTTGGAAGAAAGCGAAACCATTCTGAATCCCTCAAACCAAGGAGACTCCATATGTACGATGTGAATAATATCAAGAAACTGCCCAAGCTTGGTTCTCACGCCAGTGAAGCGTGGAAGAGTTTTGTCGCGTTCGACAAAGCCGCGCTTGCCGACGGGGCCATTCCAAGGAAGTACAAGGAGCTGATGGCCATTGCAGTGGCGTTGACCACGCAGTGCCCCTATTGCATCGATATCCACGTAGACGCGGCTCGCAAGGCGGGAGCAAGTGACGAGGAACTTGCCGAGACGGGCTTCGTCGCGGCTGCGCTCCGTGCAGGAGCGGCGGTCACCCATGCGACCCATCTCCTGAAGGAATAGCATCTTCTGTTCAGTTCAATTCCATCAGACGTTGTCTGAGAAACCGTTGCTCTGGCTCTTGCTTTGTGAGAGCCAGGGCTCGTTCATATGAGGTGCGGGCATCGGTCTTCTTGCCCAATCGTCGACAGAGGTCAGCTCGTGCCGCATGCGCGAGGTGATACTGTGCCAATGTCCCGTTCTCCAGTAGGCTATCGACCAATGCCAAGCCTTTTGCCGGTCCATCACGCATGGCCACTGCGACTGCTCGGTTGAGCTGAACAATCGGTGACGGTTCGACTCGCAAGAGGAGGTCATAGAGTGCGACGATTTGTGCCCAATCGGTTTCCCCTGCGCTGGACGCTTCCGCATGGACGGCAGCAATGGCGGCTTGGAGTGTATAGGGTCCGATGCGCTTCATGGACAAAGCCCGTTCCACGTATGAGATGCCTTCGCTGATCTGTGCTCGATTCCAGAGTGACCGGTCTTGCTGTTCCAAGAGCACAAGATCGCCGTTGGCCGACGTGCGGGCCTGCCTTCGCGATTCGTGCAAGAGCATCAAGGCCAGGAGTCCTATGACTTCGGGATCCGGCAAGAGTTGTAAGAGGAGTCGGCCAAGACGAATCGCTTCGCCGGAGAGATCGGCTCGCGTGAGCGATGTTCCGAAAGAGGCGGAGTAGCCTTCGTTGAACACCAAATACACCACGCGTAGAACAGCCTCAAGGCGTTCCGGTAGCTCTGAGGGTGGAGGAACCTCGTAGGGGATGCGTGCATCACGGATCTTTGCCTTGGCACGGACGATCCGTTGAGCAATAGTTGTTGGCTTAGTGAGGAAGACGCGGGCGATTTCTTCCGTCGTCAAGTTGCAGACCTCACGGAGTGTCATCGGGATTTGGGCATCGGATGAGAGGGCCGGGTGGCAACAGGTAAAGATCAGCCGCAGACGGTCATCCTCAATGGGTTCGTCCGTCTGGTCCAGTGGATCGCTGGTGGTGGCCTCAATGTGTTTTGCCAGTTCAAGTAACGATGCATCATGGCGGGTACGACGCCTCATGCCGTCGATGGCCTTGAACCGTCCGGTGGAGACAAGCCAGGCTCGTGGATTGGCTGGGATTCCGTCACGTGGCCATTGTTCCATTGCGACGGCGAATGCTTCTTGTAACGCTTCCTCCGCCGCATCGAAGTCGCCAAGCAGGCGGATCAAGGTAGCAAGGACCTGGCGCGATTCAGAGCGGTAGACCTCATCAACCTTGATGCGGGCTCCTCTTGCTGCATCGTCGTTCATGTGACCGTTAGTCTGCGCATCCGAGCTCTTTCATCGGACGTACTTCGATACTGCCGAATTTAGCGGCGGGAAACTGTGCCGCAATGCGGATCGCATCATTCAGGTCCGGGACATCGATCATGAGAAACCCGCCCAGCTGCTCCTTCGTCTCGGCAAAGGGGCCATCGGTGGTCGTGGTTTTGCCCTCTCGGACTCGGACGGTGGTGGCGGTCTCTATCGGATGGAGCGGAGAGGCGGCAAGCAATTGGCCGGCCTTTTGTAGCTTCTCGCAGTACGACATGGCGTCATCCGAGATGGCACGCCGTTTGTCGCTCGGGAATGCATTCAAGATCTGTTCTTCAAGATAGACAAGGCAGAGATATTTCATCATAGCCTCCTGGGTCATGTGTGTGGGAAGTAGGCGGATATCTGGGCTACTTGGCTCGCTCGTTCATTTCCCACAGGGCAAAGGTATTGCCCTCCGTGTCAAGGCAGATGGCGAAGTAGCCCATCCCCGGCACGGCGGTCTTTGGCTTGCACAGGGTTCCACCGAGCTTCTCCACCTTCGTCGCCGCTTTGCTGACTGACGGGACACCGACATAGTTCGTGATCGGTTGTTGCGGATGCATCCGTGGCATCATGCCGCCATCCGGTGACGCGTCTGGTCCTCCGGTGTCGATATGCCAGTAGTCGTTAATGGCGGCGGGCAGCTTGGCAAACGTCCAGCCGAACATCGATCGATAGAACTTCTGGGCCCGGTCCAGATCATCGGCAGGAACCTCGAACCAGACAATGCTGGCAGCTGGCCGATTCTTCTTCGGTGTTTTCGTTTTCCTCTTCGTCGCCATGGGGTCCTCCTCTGAGTTTAGGGGTAGCCGGATCAACTGGTCATACTATAGTCGCTGGGGAAACCTGAATTCGACAGGTGTCGCAAGCTTCTCGGACATGAGCTACATGGCATGGTACGTGCCCATCCGGGCTTGTCGTGTTGACTTGGAATTTGAGCAATGAGAAGTCTATAGTCGAGGCCACCACCATGCCTCAACCCAAGCACACCGCAGCGCTTTCAACTGCTACACGTCAGCTTCTACGTCCGCTCGTTCGAATTCTTTTGCGAAACAACGTGTCTCATCGAACGTTTGCTGACTTGGCCAAGCGAGTCTATGTGGAGGTGGCGAACGCTGAATTCGGCATTCCCGGCAAGAAGCAGACGGTATCGAGAATTGCCATTCTCACCGGATTGACGCGAAAGGAAGTGCAGCGGTTGCTCATGCCGCTGCCTGATTCCAGATCCATTGCGGAGAAGGAATACCATCGCGGATCGCGAGTGATCACAGGGTGGCTCCGCGATCCAAAATACGGCGATGGGAAGGGGCATCCTCGCCCGATTCCTCTGGAGGGAAGAGGCGCAACATTCAGTGCGTTGGTGAAATCCTACAGTGGGGATATCCCGGTGCGAGCTGTGCTGGATGAGCTCTTGCGGGTTGGTGTCGTGAAGCAATTGAAAGACGGACGGATTTGTCTTGTCTCTCGGGGCTATATCCCTCTGAAGGGTTCGGCGGAAAAATTGCAGGTGCTTGGGGCGGATACCGCCGATCTCATCTCGACGATCGATCACAATATCCATCTGAAGCCTAGGCAGCCGCGCTTTCAACGAAAAGTGATGTATGACAACGTACCCATAGACGCGGTAAAGGAATTTCGTACGTTGGCAGCTGCCGAGGGGCAAGAATTGTTGGAGAAGCTGGATCGTTGGCTTGCACATCGTGATCGCGATACGAATCCGGCGTCACAGGGGAGCGGCCGTGTGCGTGTAGGACTCGGGATTTTTCAGTTTGAAGAACACAACTCATCTGAGTGATTCCACCTGGGGCAATCCCTCACTATGAACCCTCGCAAGGATCAGCATCTTCTTTCCATCATCGCCTTGTTTGCGTTGCTGGCGTCGTGTAGCCCTGGTCCTCAAGCCGGCGGCGGGATCGGTGGAACGGGACAGATTGCTTCCATTGCTTCAGGCCCCATCACCGGGTTCGGCAGCATTTTTGTCTCAGGCGCTGAGTATGATACGACGCATACCTCGATGCTGATCGACGGGAAGCCGGGAAGTCAGAGCGACCTTCAAAAAGGGATGATCGTACGCGTGGACGCCACGTTGACTGAGCGATCCGGTACGAAGGATTTACCGCTGCGTGCGGCGAATACGTTGCTGTATGAGGATACGCTCGAAGGATTCGTCCAATCCGTGGCTGCGGATGGCTCCCACCTCGTGGTCTTGGGTCAGATCGTCACCGTCACGCCAACCACCAGCATCGATGCCAGTATCCCGGGAGGCACCGTTCTGAATCTGGTGCCTGGTCGGGATCTCGTGGAAATCAGCGGGTTCGTTATTGGAGAGGGAAGCATCAGAGGAACCTTGATCAGATTGAAAACATTCCATGCGGGGCCCGCCGTTCCGGATTATCAGGTCAAGGGATTCATCACACGCCACAAGCCTGATCAACGTACGTTCGAGATCGGTTCGCTGACGGTCGATTACAAGGGGGCGGTATTGAATGATTTGCCTGGGCAATCAAACAGCGTGTGGGATGGTCTGTTGGTTGATGTCATAGGAACACAGATGGTAGCAGCGGGTGGACAATCTTCCGGCCTTCGTCTTACTGCGATGCGTGTGCGGTTGGAAGGATTGGGCTCCATAGACAGCGAAGAGGCTGTGATAGAGGGATTTGTAACTCGGATGCTGAGTCCAGACAACTTCTTTCTCGGAAACGTGCAGGTGGTGACGAATGCCGGAACGATTTTCGAAGGGGGTACCCGCAGCGACATTCTCGTTGGAGGACATCTCGAGGTGCACGGCACTCTAGTCGGTGGGATTGTGAAGGCGACAAAGGTGGAAATTGAGGATGCCGATCTGAAAGGCCTCGTGACGCAAGTGCTCGATCCGAGTCGATTTGTCATCGGCACGGTCCAGGTGCTGACGAGCTCCGTGACCGTCTTTACGGGAGGGACCGTCAACGATATTGTCGTTGGAGCGCATGTGGAGGTGTATGGATCGGTGGTCGATGGTACCGTCAACGCAACGAAAGTGGAGTTTGAGCAAGAGGCGAGACCTCAGACAACAGGATCCGCAGTTCCTCCTGCCGATCACACCGTGCCGTGATCCAAGGTTGTGTTCGTCGATTCGAAGGGTCAGACAGCGCTCGATTGCAACGCATCATTGCACCTATTCGTTTTTCGGTAAGGGATCAGCAACAGAATCAGAAAACTTCTGTGCGCGAGCAGGTTTCACCTTTGTATTTCTGCATGATTGCTCTTCACTCCCGTCCTTGCCGTCCGTTCTGCACCTTACCGGCGTCTGTCGCCGGACTCAGATCTGAACCGATCTCTTGACAGGGACCTGCAGCGGTCAGACTTGATACGGTCCTGCTCATCACTCCGTCTATGCGTGAGGACGCCCCACATCGGTGTACGATATTCTGATTTCGGCGTAACGGAATAACGGCATGAGCTCAACTGCGTCCTCGCAATCAGGATTGTGATCGGCCGGAACGCGGTGAACGCAGCCGTTGGCTGCAGATCTTGCTTGTGGGAAAAGTATCCCAAGTCATCGATCGAGTCAAGCAGCACATTGGCGTGGCACCTGGATCATTATGGCAGGAACGGCTGTATGTCTGTAGGTATTCCCCTACATTGCGAAATCAGGCGCCTCTTTCGGGCATCCCATCCATCCGACTATCAGGACATGCCTTGCCTAACATTCTTAAATTGGGATATATTTCCCAAATATGAAAACGGTCATTGCGGCGGCGTGGATTGGCATCGCTCTCACGACGAGTGTTGATGTCGATGTAGTCATCTTCCTGCAATGACCCTGCTGTGAACGGAAATAGGTTGTCCATCGACTCATTGATCCTCCTCATCCATTCAACTCTGTTTCTCACGTTAATAGGCCACAACCGGCATCGTTCCATGTGTGGGATGAGTACTTATGTTGGGTATGCGTGCGGCGCGGCACCACATTTGCTCCACGGTTAATCGTTGTTCGGTGTTGCTCTGATGCGACGCGGATTCTGTGTTGCCTGATGGACGTCGTGGTCTGCACATGTCGTAAAAAGCCGCAGGCTACGAACAGGGGGTGTATGCCTGAACTAGTTGTGCGGATTGAGGAAGGGACACATATGAAGATCACGAACCTATGGCGCACACTTCTGATCGCCGGCATCGTTGTCTGGCCTCTGATCGGCGACACCACAGACCGAAAGACACCGACGGCCCCTGAAGAGTTTCTGAAGATGGCCAATCCAGTGACACCGACAGCTGAGATGCTGAAGGAGGCCGCGACGATTTATGACAGCCGGTGCAGCAAGTGCCACGGATCCGGTGGGAATGGAAAAGGATCCGCCACCAAAGATTTGGACGTTAAACCAAGGGATTATACCGATAAGAGTCTGATGCGGACCATCCCGGACGGGCAACTCCTTTGGGTCATCGCAAACGGAAGCGATCCGGACACCACGGAAATGAAGGGATACAAGAAGAAGCTCTCGGAAGAGCAGATGTGGAGTCTCGTGCACTACATTCGGGCCTTTGCACAGTAGCGGGCCTCAATCTAGATGGAGGAATTATGCGTTTGCGTGTGTTGATGTTGGCCGTCATGTTCGGCAGTTTGGCCTCGGGGCTTGTGACGCTGCTCGCGCCGCAAGAGGCGAAAGCGATTCCGGCGTTTAGTCGGCAAACCGGAGAATCCTGCTCGACGTGCCATGCCGCGTTTCCTAAACTGAACCAAACAGGACAAAACTTTCGCACCAATGGTTTTCGCTTTCCTGAAGACAAAGAGTGGCACGACATCCAAGATATGAAACATGTCCCAATCTCTGGCGAGATTGAGGTCGAAGCAGAATTCAATAAGGATCGTGGCGTGGGAGCGGGTGGCCAGGAGACCTTGTTGAAGATCGATGAACTTGCCCTCTTAGCGGGGGCCCCGCTTGGGAAAGAGGGCCGATTTTCTGGCTACGGGGTACTGAATTTTTCCGAAGGCAATGTGGCAGTGGGGCAGGCCTATGGGCAAGTCAATGATCTCATCGGTCAAAAAGCCCATGGCCTACTCAATGTCAAACTCGGCCAGTTCGACATTGCCTTGCCGTTTCTCTCGTCCACCCAACGAGTGATTAAACAGCGGTATTTCGCGCAGGAGGCGCTAGGTGTGCTCGGTGCCCGTGGGGATGGAGGGAGCACAGAGGGCGAGGCGACTGAATACTACAACACGGGAGTTGAGCTCAACGGGCAAGTAGTCTCAAAAGAAGCCGGTGGGATCACCCACCGATATGCCGTCGGTATGTTCCAACCGAAATCGCTCGGCGGTATCAACCATCTCGGCTTTCCTGGCCTCTATGCCACCTATTCCATTCAATTTTTGGAGCGATTTACCCTGGGCGCCATCTATAAGCGAGACGTGGTAAATTCCGCGCTCGATCCGTTCGTCGCGTCTGGCAAGAAAGGGGTCGATAAATGGGGTATCGCAGGGGAAGTCAAGCTGGGTCCATTCATTGCCACTGCCGGATATTTTCGATCGGACGGTCTTCCGGACACCGGAAATGGCACGTTAACGAGCACCACTCACAATAGGACACTGCAAAATTACATGGCCGAGATCCTGTTCATTCCACACGATATACCGTTCATCCCTAACAAGAAACTTGTGCTAGGGGGACGTTTCGACCATATCGATCAGGAATTGGCCCAATCGAGTAGTCGTACAACCTTCATGGGTCGGTACTATATTGCCCCCAGTGTGTATATACAGGGAGAATGGCGCGTCCATGACGGGGGCAGTGTGGCGGGCACCTCGGCACAAGATTCATTTGGTGCCCGTGGCTTTCTCGTTGCGCTGTATTAAAGGTGCCGTTTGACAGAGTCCGCTTCGTGATGGGTAAAGTATGGGTAAGACTTCCCTACACGTATGAAATCGAGTGACCGTCTTGTACCGCACCATACTGAATCGGTGGTGCAGAAACTTCTCGAATGAATAGAAAAAGGGTCGGCATTCCATTTCTGCTGAGCGGGTTGTGCCTGTTCATCAGTGCCTGTGCTACGTCTGGTACGGTCGAAGACACCATCTTTTCGGATGGTCCTCGAGGTGCTGTGTTGCTCCAACACGTGGACGATTCATGGTTCACGACCGCCCATCCCGTCTCGGTGAGTCCTCTCCTGCTGACCCACATGTTGCGTGGCGTCCAGGTTCAACCAGCACCCGATGACCAGACGACGGCGCTGCGGGTTTTTTCTGACGAAGAGATAGCCTTTCTTAGCCCGTTGATGAGTACGGCCCTCTCCAAAGCCACAAAGAATCAGCTCGTGGCCTTCAGAGTGGCGCAGAGCACCGATCCCGGTGGAGCCATGACCGGTGGGCTGCTGTTTACCCGTGGACGACTCTTGCATTTGTGGCTGACCTACTACCGAGCCCCCAATATCAGAACAGACGCCGGAACCACGCTGGATCGTCAGGCTCGTAATCCGCAAGGGCTGGCACCTCGCCAGCTGCGTTTTGTTCCAGAAACAGCTCAGCGATCCAGTCACAACCAACAACCGGACGTGATCGATCCCCCTCCCCTCGCCACCCTTGTCATTGACTACACCATGCTCGCCACCGTGTTGAATCTGCCGTCTGAGGTTGCGCCAGCTCAGCCGCTTTCTGGAGATGCTCCTCTGCCTCCCGATCACGGAATCCCAGCTGCGCAAGCAACTCGAACCTCACCGAGTGAGGAGACCCGGGTGCTCAAAGAATTGGTGGAAAAACAAGCTATCGAACTCGATGCGCTGAAGGAAGATATGCGTGCGCTGCGCCGGAGGCTCTCCGAGAGGGAGGTCCCACCGTTGAACTCGCCGCTGCGCGAACAGAACCCCTAAGGGAGTCAGTCGACAGCGGGCCTCATGTTCACGTACTGGGGTGAGTGTGCAGCGGTGCGCCGGGCACAGAAGGCTTTCACTGTTACATCATGAGAAAGATCCCGGACTGCGCTGTTATTTTGCCAAGGTGATTGGTACGGACAATAAGCAGGCCTTATGAAAGATGACGACGATGGCTACGATCCTACTGGTTGAAGACCATGACGACCTCCGTGCAAACATTCGCCTTCGGTTGGAGTTGGACCATCACCGAGTTGTGGAAGCTGCCGATGGGACAGAGGCACGTCAATACTGGAGATCGTTCACATTCGACCTGATCATCACTGCTTTTTCGATGCCGAGCATGAACGGGCAGGAGGTTATCCAGATGGTATCTGCCGGCCAGCCGACTCTCCCGATTATTCTGATGTCCGATGGAATAGAGGAATCTGTGCTCTTGTGTATTCTGCACCGCTTTCCGTCGGTTCGATATCTGCCGAAACAAATCATCAGTACTCACCTTCCAATCTATCTGAGCGACGCATTAAGGATGAAGCCTGCCATGTCCGATCGGCTATCAGATGCGCGACCGCAGTTGACGAAGACAGTCTAACGCGATTCCGGGGACTGTGTGGAGAGATCCTCTTGTTTTAAATGGTTTGGATGGGGGCTGCTATGCAAGCAGCAGCCTTGCTTGATGGTGTGCTGATCTGGCTCGAAGCGGACAGGCGCCGGGCAAATATGTTCGCAGCCGATGTCCTGAAGAATTGATCGGTACATATCTGACAAACTGGTTCCGACGCAATTGGGTAATGTGTCGATAGTCAGCCGTCGGATGGAGGGATACCTTGGTGCCCACCGGGTAGTGCGTCTCTTGTCCTCCCGGGAGAGACGTCCCTCCATCTTTCCCTCCTTGAACGATCTCAATGAGTTCAGTCACTATGGAGTGACGCCCCCCCCTAATCTGCGCTGAAACACTTCATCGGGCAAAACATATCATCCGAATTCAAGTAGACGAATGCACAGCGGAATCCATGCAGTTCAACCGCGATGAAGAACTATGCAATAGTAGCCCGCATTATTCGTGAACACTTTTGCCGCAATCGTCAACCCGCTGCTCTGACACACCTGCGATCGGCGGCTCGTTCCTCGTATCCTCGACGTCCTACACGAGGACGCCTTAGACCCTCCG
Organism: Nitrospira sp. CMX1; assembly: GCF_054902215.1. Classification (NCBI taxonomy): domain Bacteria; kingdom Pseudomonadati; phylum Nitrospirota; class Nitrospiria; order Nitrospirales; family Nitrospiraceae; genus Nitrospira; species Nitrospira sp. CMX1. Next base: position 50,260 of record NZ_JBUBKD010000071.1, read on the forward strand.
GGCTCCGTGCGCCGGTCTCACAACGCGCCTTGGTAATTTCACGACGAATTGCCATGAATAATGCGGGTTAGCCTGAGCGAACATTTTCCGGCTCTGCCAGTTCATTGTCACAGCTCGCTAAGCTATGCCCTATCGTGTGGGGGGTGAGGCGGACGAACTTGCCTCTAGGGAGATTCGCAAGGGCCACGTGCCTGGGCAGCAGCAAGCAAACTATCTTTGGCTTTGAAGGAGTGTGAGTGGCGCTTTACTGACGGCAGTCACCCTCTCCGGCTCAAAGAACTCATGTGCTGGTACCAATCGGCCGAGCATGAGTGTTTAGCGATGACAGTCCCTTCTTGATCGTGAGGCTGTGCACGTCTTCTTCTCAGTGAGATGCCTTTTGTCTGTAAAAGCGTGTATTTGATGACCCATGCGGGAAGGGGAGATTCTTCGTTCAATCCGATCTCTGTAACAAACACGCGAGGGTGGTGGTGAAACAATGGCCACGCTCAAGATGAGTGCTCAAGATCTCTCGCGTACGACTGATGACTGTACGCTGCGTACGCATATTCATACGTACGTGAACCCCTACGTTGTGAGAATGATTCAGTGTGGGATAATTATCCCAGTTCATTAAAAGCTGATTAATTGAGGCAACTGTATTCGTGTAGGCATACACCACATCCTGGCGCCTCATTGCAAAACATTCATCAATCGGGCTTTGCAACTTACTTTTGTGTTCTTGGAAATCGTTAGCAACTGATGAATAGCGTGGGGAAAATATCCCAACTATGCAGCGCGTGTCGTCGCTGTATCGCATAATGCTCGCGACCATATTCACTCGAAGCAATTGTGTGGTTGTAGTTCTCGCCCTACGACAATAAGGCTCAAAAATACCATCCATATACTCCATGGATTCGTCCTTCGGAGCGTCTTCACCTTCCTAACTCTTTGAAAAGTAGGAAGTCATACGCGTGTATTTGCAAAACAATTCACTGCAGGCGCCTGCAAGGCATGACTGTTGCTCCAGATGCACTGCATGCAACACAAGCTTTGTGAACAGTTCTTTAGCGTCGACCGGCTGTGGTTGTGCACCATGGCGGATGTGTTTACGTAGCGACCTTCCATAGACCACTCAGGACGAGCGTAAGGGCAAAACGCGAGGTTGGGCCAGGGCGTGGGGCGGTCATGTTTTTAATGATCGTATCCCGTGCAGGGACTTCTTTGTCCCGAAAGAGTCGTGCCTTGGTGGGAAATGCAGGTGTTCTGGAGAACGGTTGTAGGAAGTGGGATGCGTAGGCAGGTAGGGCTGACAAAGCGTTCTCAAGCATGTGCCGAGGTCATGCTTGTTGAAGGGGATGGCAGCCTCGGACATGAAATTGGAAAAGGAGGAGAACATGAAGATCACCAAGCGAGGTCTTGCGGTACTGGGTGCAGCGATCGTGGCGTGGCCCATCGGGGTGCTTGCAGGAGAATTCAAGACGCCGATCGCCCCCGAGGAATTCCAAAAAATGGCGAACCCGGTCCCGCCCAATGCCGAAGTCGTGAAAGAGGCGCCGAGTGTGTACGAAAGCAAATGTAGCAAGTGTCACGGTGACAGGGGGGATGGCAAAGGCTCTGCCACGAAGGGTTTGGACGTGAAACCACGGAATTATACGAACAGGTCCGTGATGGAAAAAATTCCTGACGGCCAGCTGTTTTGGATCATCGCCAATGGAAGTGACCCAGAGGCAACTGAGATGGGGGCATACAAGAAAAAGCTCTCGGAAGAGCAGATGTGGGCGCTCGTCCACTACATTCGCACATTCATGCGCTGATCACGCGAGATCTGGAACAAGAAAGGAAACAGAATGCCAAAGAGATGGTTCTCATGTGCAGTTATGCTCGGGGTTGTGGGATCGGTGGTATCAACAGTCTTGGTCCCCAAAGAGGCCGAGGCCATCCCCGCGTTCAGCCGGCAGACAGAAAAGTCCTGTTCGACCTGTCATCAAGCACTCCCTAAGCTTAATCAAACAGGCCAAAGTTTTCGGATGAACGGATTCCGATTTCCGGAAGACAAGGAGTGGACCGACATCCAAGATATGAAGCACGTCCCGGTCTCCACGCGTATTATCGTGGAAGCCGAATACAACAATGCGGACAACAGTAAGCCGACCTCCAAGCTGGGAGTGGCCACCATTGAACTCATGGCTGGGGCGCCAGTGGGTACGACGGGGGTGTTTTCTCCGTACATTGATATCGGCTATGCGAATCGTACGCTCGCGGTCAATCAAGCATATGGACAGATCAATGACCTGCTCGGTCCCACCGGCCAGGGCTTATTGAATCTTCGATTCGGCCAATTCGATATCGCGCTGCCGTTTCTGTCGCACTCGCAACGCGTGATGCGACAGCGGTACTTTGCCCAAAGTGCGCTCGGGGTCCTCGGGGCTCGCGCTCAGACCGTCACCCCGCCGGGTGTTCCGGTCGCCGATGAAGCGTTGGAGATTTACAACACCGCGGTGGAGCTCAACGGGCAATGGGTCGGGGAAAACGTCACCCATCGGTATCTGGTGGGGGTATTTCAGCCGCAGCAGATCACGGGGGTAAACCGGCTCGAAAATCCAGGGGTCTATGCCACGTATGCGGCAACGATTTTTGACAACTATCAGATCGGGGCCATCTATAAGCGGGATGTCGTCAACAATCCCTCGGTCGTCATCCCTGATGGAAGGAGAGCCCTGAATAAGTGGGGAGTGGCTGGTGAAGCGAAGTGGGGACCGTTGATCGTTACGGCGGGGTATTTTCGGTCGGCGGCGCTCGATCACCGCGATCTTCAGAATGTGTTGGTGGAGGGCCTCGTCATCGCCAACAAAACCTGGTCCTTTGGTGCTCGATGGGATCATTTGATGCAACAGGGAGCCCCTTCCGGTTCACGGACGACGGCCATGATTCGGTACCACATTACCTCCAGTGTCTACATTCAAGGAGAGTGGCGGGTAACGGACTCGTTCAATGCGGGACAACCGAATCCCGTGCAATTCGAACAGGATTCGTTGCAGGGACGATTGTTCGTCAATGCGGGATTTTAACCGATCAGGTTGAGAAACTTGAACTCAGCTCTGGCCGGGTTTTCAGGAGGCTCGTCGTATCAGACGTATCAAGGCTGCGGACTGAGAGGGAGATAATGTCCCATGTTTTTTGATCTCGGGCGTTCCCCGTAATCCGCCACGGGGTTCTCTGCTGCTTTCAGAGGTCTTAGAAACTGAGATCTAAGGTGCTCGCAGCAAGCTGCGAGCAGCTTCATTGAGGTTGGGGTCGGGTACCTTCGGAATGTACCCTGTCCCTCTCTATATGATGTTACGTGGATACTACGACATAAATGGGAGAAAGGAAGATTCTGAATTTCTGACCATGACCGGCCTGGTGGCCAGCGAGAGTGTGTGGGAGGTGTTTGAGGTCAAATGGCAGGAAGTGCTTCAGGCCCATGGTGCATGGTCGTTTCGCATGAGTGACGTCATGTATCTGAAGGGGGAGTATTCGCGTCATCATGGGTGGGATGACAAACGTGTTGATGCGCTGCTTCGTGACCTCTGGAATCTATTGGGAAAATTCAGCTACGGTGATATCGGACTGAAATCAAATCTTACGGCAGTCTCCTGCACTATGGTTATGAAGGATTACCGTCAGGCGAAAAAGGAGTATCCACAGCTGATTGAGCCTGAGGCTATCTGTGCGAGTTCCTGTCTGCAATGGCCGAGTGATCTTGATGATGATTCTGATCGCCCCGCTGAGATCGTGATGGTCGTTGATCGCCATGCGTGCTTTCAAGAGCTTTCTGGTCGGGTTTGGGGAGGGAGTAGCAAGCAACCAGGAGTTGGAGGGCTCAAACAGATCAAAAACGTGGTTTATCGAGATCGCGTACCCATAGAAATCTCCATAATCGACAGGGCTCCCTTTGAAGCGACGGAGATGATCGCCTGGTTGGTAAATAATCGTCACAACATCCAGTCACGCATGCGTCGTTGGGATTTCGCGACTATCATTGCGATGAAGCACTACATGAAGACCTATGACTATGCCGCGTTGATGGAAACATATTGTGTTGCATAGCGACCTTTGAGGGAGTGATCCACATATGAGAATTGAACGCCATCGAGTCTTATACGTTACAAAACTTGACCGGCTGAAGAGTTTCGTGCTGCTCGGAGCGATATCTCTGCTTACCGGTGCCTGTGCTTTTGCCAAATTGAAGGCAGTCGACGAAGTACTAGTCGATAATCCACACGGTACCGTATTTCTCCAGAAAGCTGAGGATGTGTGGTTCCGAACAGCCCACCCCTTTGATCTAAGCCCGGACCTTCTCACGGCGATATTTCGGGGTGTCCGCGTTCTGGATTCGTCATCCGACAGGACGACAGGGGATCGCATCTTCTCAGACGAAGATACACAGTTCCTGAGTATGCTGATGAGTAACGCTCTCGCTAAGGCCAACAAGAGCCAGGTCGTCGGATTTCGTGTAGTGCACGACATGAAGGGCAGGCAGGAGACAACCGGCGGGATGTTGTATGTACAGGGGCGGTTGCTGCATCTCACCTTGACGCACTACCGTGCATTGCACCAGCATTTCAAGCAGACCGGTCCGTCGGGTCGTTTGGACCCCAACCCTACCGGGTTGGATCAACATCAGATCGTGTTCAGCCCGGCAGCAGCGAAGAGGTCGAGCCGCAATGAACAGCCGGATGTGATCGCTTCATCTCCGCTCGTCTCACTGGTCCTAGACTACGAGGCTCTGATCGAGGGAACTTCGCTCTCGCCCACCTTGGTTCACTCTCGCCCGATTCGCCCAGAAAAAGCATCTGTTTTCCGGCAGATCATTGAGCCAATGTTTCCGATGAACAGTGCTCCGGTTCCTCACGACGGGCGACCCCTATCGGATGATGCGAGTCGAGCTACTCTCGCGCCGGTTCCAGGGAAAGAAGCTGAACGAGAGGCACTTAAGGAGGAGGTGCGTATACTCCAGCAACGACTGTCCGAGCTAGATGGCGAAGTGCAAAAATCAAAGAAGCCCTAATCTAGAACTCAACAAGACCTTGATAAGTCAGTATCGGCTTCTGGTTCGTGAAGCGATCAGCGACACTGCTGTCTGACGAGTGTGCCAGGTTAGGTCGAGAAACGTGATGACCTCTCGCTCGAGGAGGTCCTGGGACAGGGGGCTGAGTTTTCCTTTACGCCCGCGGCTCTAACGGTGAATCATGCGGCAGTCAGGATTAGAAAGCGAGCTTGGTAAAACCGGATGGAGGGATACCTTGGTGCCCACCGGGTAGTGCGTCTCTTGTCCTCCCGGGAGAGACGTCCCTCCATCTTTTCTCTATCGTCGGAAGATTGTCGGTTCCGGCCATCAAATGATCGCTGCATGTTCCCAGCTTCTCGTGGCGGATCATACGCTCCCTTCACTGTTGACTGTCTGAGCTTACGGCTGAAATGAAGCGGACAGAGAATCCAGGATTCTTGTTTAGGATTCAGCTCCTGCTACGGTGAGTGTCTCACTTTCGACGTCCTCCAACGCTGCACCATGTTGATTCTGTTGGTATTGTGCGGCGATCAGCGAGTAGAACACTATCAATCAGGACGACTGCAAAGCCCAGTGTGGCGGTGAGGGCCGAGTCCTCCTGACGGAGTCGACGCGACTGGGTGCGATAGGTTCATCGGTCATCAAACAGTTTCAGAGTCCGAGGAGTGAGAGGACTGAGAGGACTGAGAGGACTGAGAGGACTGAGAGGACTGTACCTTGCGTTCATTGTCGATTTTTGGGAACACCGCAGTCTTGC
>NZ_JBUBKD010000072.1:0-13381 GCF_054902215.1 Nitrospira sp. CMX1
GTACTGAGCATCCCGATCAGTGCCACCACCAGTAGCATGCGATGAAGCTTCATAGGTCTTACCTCAAAGAGGTTGAGAGAGAAGAAATTGAAGCATGGCAACACGATGTTGCCACCGGTTGACGTGCACACCGTACCATTCTGCATTTGTGAGAGACTACGACATCAGGCAGAGGTCGCGTCCTGCATTTATACATCCGGTCAGCATTTTTATCGTACCCACAGCTCACCAGAACATCGGAGTCCCTCTTCGATCCGCTCGTCAGCACTGACCAGCCTGGGAATCTGAGGCAGGAGAGTCCTTGACACTGGTTCACAAGTTCGTAAACAATTCCCGCCGACCCTGACGCTTTGCTAACCTTAGCCAGACATGTCACTGAGAGAACTCGACGCACATGAGTCAGATCCGACGATTCAGAATGACCGCCTTGGCTGAAGGCTGTTCATTTCTCGTATTACTATTCGTGGCAATGCCGATGAAGTACTTGATGGGAATGCCGAGGGTGGTGACCGTCGTGGGAGCGATTCACGGAATCTTGTTTTTAGTCTATGTTGCCCAGTTGGCAAAGTTGCGGGCTACCTATCAATGGGATAACCGGTTTTCCTTCTATGCCTTTCTGGCCTCTCTTCTCCCGTTTGGGCCATTCGTGTTCGACAAACATCTTCGTCAGAAAGAAATTGCTGTAAACTGATCGTCCAACACGGCCCCCTTCATCGTTTTCCATCGTAGCCTCGCTCTTTCCATTTCTCGAGCAGTTGAATGCGTTTCTTGAGCTGTTCGACCGTCGCTTGGTCGACACGGCTGCCGGTTCGTGCAATCAGTTCCGCATTAAGTCGGCGATGATCGATGCCACTGGTTCTGGAAACGGCGCTGACAAGCAAGCGATGAAGGTCTCGTAGGTCTTGCTTCTGCTCATAGAGTGAAACCGCCGGTTCTTGAACTGCCGCCGCATCGCCCTCACCGCGCGTCTCCTCTTCACCGATCAGGCTATCCATCCTCGCAACGGCCATCAAGGGAACGTACTCGTTCGTCGAGACCGTCACTCGCCCGAAGAGATCCCGCTGCCCTGCCGGCATGATCTCTTCCAACACATGATCACGCTCCGCCTTGATCTGCTTGGCATAATGCACGAGGACCGGATCCTTCGGCAGATAGAGCCAGGCCCGTTGCGGCTTCGGTAAGCCCTCTTGCATACGGACAAACCGGCCCACGACCTGCCGGAAATACATTTCCGTGATCACGTTCGTGCCATAGACACCGACACGCAGTCGTGGAATATCCACACCTTCACTCACCATGTTGACCGCCACCAGCCACTGCTGCTTTTTATGCGTGGCAAACTCTTCGATCGTGTGTGAGGCGGCGGGATCGTCAGACACCGCTACCTCCGCCTTCGTACCGGTCACTCGCGCGACGAGCTCTGCCACCCAGCGTGCATGATCTTGATCCATGCAGACGATTAGTCCGCCTGCATCCGGCTGCTCCTCCTTCCGAAGGCGTGTCAACTGGGCATGGGCATCGGTAATGACCGGACCCAGCCAGGTATCTTGCAGCAACGCCGTTTTCAACCGTTCGCGTTGCCGATTGAATGTCAATCCGTCTTGAAATGTCGCTTGATGTTCACGACCGTCGGAGAGCCAACTCAGCTCACCCTCGTAGCTCGGAAAAACAATTGGCCGACAGACATCGTCTCGGATCGCCTCGGTGTACCCATAGGCAAAATCGGCCCGGCTTTCGTCATGTTCGTACCGGACAAACGGGATCGGATTGTTATCCGACCGAAACGGCGTACCAGATAAAATCAACCGAAACACCGCCGGCTCAAATGCCGAGCGAAGCGCCTTTCCCCAGTTCTTCCCATCACCGGCATGGTGGAGCTCGTCGAAGATAAGCAACGTCTTCTTGTTCTTGCATACTCGCTGAAAACTCTCTGGAGCAAGGCAAACCTGTTGATAGGTCACCACCGCTCCGTGATAGTCGGACGCTTCAGCCGGCTGATCGTTGGTCAGAGTTGGATCAAGCTGGAGCCCGATCTTCCCCGCGGCTTCCGACCATTGGGTACGAAGGTGATTGGTCGGGCAAACGACCAGTACTCGGACCGCCGCTTGCGTGTGCATCAACTCATGCGCGACCCTCAGCGCAAACCGCGTCTTGCCCGCGGCAGGCGTGGCCATCGCCAAAAAGTCTTTTGTCTGATGGGTACAGACCGCCGACAGCGCTCGTTGCTGCCAGTCACGCAGAGGTGCAGTCCAGGCAGGCAATCTCTTCATGGCCGGTGCATCATGGCCAGGTCACAGGGAAGAGGCTAATCAAGCCAATCCCGTTCCTGAAGTTTTTTGGGCAGATATTTTTTGGTGAGATATTGGAAGTCTTTATTCGCCAACGCATCGAGTTCGTACTTCAATCCACTGGCCAGCATGCGCTTAATCTCCGCCTGCCAGGCCGGCTTCTTGAACCACTGGTAGTTCAACAATTCCTTCGCACGGGCAATATCCTTGTCGTTGAGCTTGATGCCGACATTGCGCGGCAGTTCATAGTTCTCAGGATCGGCACTCGACAGGCCCACGAACTTGGCTTTGGGAATGGCCATCCGTTCGCTCTCGAAGGCCAGATTGATCGAGCCTTGCTTGACGACGGAATAGATGTAGTACCCCCAGGGATCGTTATCGACCAGCACATAAACCGGCAGTCGATGTTCCTCGTGCAACCGGCAGGCTAGGCGCCGCACACCACGAGGAGGCTGACCGTTTCCGGTTAAGAGGATACAGTTATAGCGACGCCAGAACTTGTCCTCCGAAAGCCTGTTCCACTGCGTGCCCTTCTCGACGAGCAGCACGAAGTCCGCTGTGCAGCGCCGGATCTCCAGATATTCCGGCTCGACGATCGAGGGAACCGAGTACCCGCCCTTCCCGAGCTTCGAACAATCGACACGATCGCCGTCATCACCGAAGACCACCGGCCCCACGATACTGCCTCTGTTTTCGGCACTGACATGGAGCTCTTCTCGAAGCGCGGCGAGCGACACCTCGAGATCTTCAATAACCGGATCGGATTCGTCCTGCGCATCGAAGGTATTCTCGTGAGAATCCTTGATCGTGTGTTTCGTGCGGTAGTAAATTTCTCGAAGCGAGGTCGTGAGATCGGCACGCTGCAACTCAGAGAGCGCATCCGCCACCAGCACCGTCTGCATGAATCTCTTGGCCATACCGACGTTGAAAAACGACCGTTCCTGTTTCTTGTCCCCCATCTCAATCAGGCCCTTCCGCTCGTTGAAAGACACATTCGAGAGGGCACGAATCGGAATCTGAAGCGTTGGGTCTTTCGACCGTTGGGCCGCTTGGATGACAATATCGGCCAGACTGATCAGCTTTTTCTCAACCACTGTGGGGGGTTTTGTCTTGGTCGCCATGGTGTCTAATTGGTGTCCTATTTATGTTTGCGGGAAGCAGTGGACTTACCCTGCTTGACAGGCTCCGCTTTTGAACCAGACTTGCGCGCAAAGAGCATCGTCTGCTCTGATTTCACAGCTACCTTCCTCGTCGATTTCTCAGTAGGTCGCGCTTTGATCGCTTGTTCTTTCGAGGTCGGCTCCTCAACAGACGGTGTCTCTCCCAACAAATCGGACGTGGCCTTCGGTCTCATTCCTGCTTGATCTACCTCGACTTGACTGGCCACCGCCGTCTCGCCTTCGATACCTTCGGCTGTCACGATGATGGAGTGCGGCAGACCTTCAGGCCCGGCTCCGGTTTTACCCAGGGCTTGGTCAGTTTTTTGACCACCGGTGCGGGTAGAAGCGATCTTCTGAAGCTGTTCCTTCAATTTCTCTTTCTGTAGCTTGCCCCCCTTAAGCCGATTGCACGCCTCAACGACTTCTTCAATATACAGCTCAAAGATATTTCGCCGCCGAAATTCGCTCGCAGCCCGTTCGCGACGACGCACGAAGAGACCCAGCCGCCTACCACACTCCCGAAGTGCGAGAGTGATTTCCTTTTGAATCTCATCGTAGTCCGCAATCGCTTCTTTAGACTCACTCGTAAACGGCACCCAGACCGAGGCCATATGCACAAAGATCACCATCGGCCCGCCAGGCAAGGCCCCTCGCGACTGTGTCAAGCCGTAGTTCTTCCACGTCGTGCTCAGCACGGCCTTGAAAGTCGAACAGGCCGATTGTTGATACAACAGCGGCACGCGATTCGCGTAACGGATCACCCGCGCCAGCTCTGAATCTTCCTCCTCACCCTCACCCTCAGCTTTCGGCATGGCTGGCTGCTGAGGCTTGTTCTGATCTTGAGGTCTGTTGCCGTAGGCCAGCCCAGCCTCAATGATGAAGGGGTTGCCGCGGTACACCGCCGGCGGCCGACTGACTGCCGTATAAAACTCACCTTTAATTTGCTTATAGAGCCCGGAGAGGATGGCCTTCTCACCGATCGGTGAAATGCAATTGGTCGGCGGCGCCATGAGCTTCGTCTCTTGCAGCGTTTTGTAGAGCGTTTCAGCCACCGGCCCCTTCAGCTCACGTGGCTTGGCCTCAGGCGATACCTTCGCCGCCTTACAAATCTCCTCTGCAATCTGAGCAGATACCCGACAAAAATCACTTTCGAGAAACCCCGCAACCGTGTGGCTCTTCGTATCCTGCAACATCTTGAGCAACATGCCAAACTCAATCCCATAGGGATGGGGCTTGATTTCGCGCGGTTGCGGCGGGAGCTCGTGATAGGTGCGCGCATACTCTTTCGTCTCCCCTTCCGGCGTGTGATAGATCAACTTTACATGGGGATTGGCGATCGAGGTCTGCTCCAGCCATTCGTCGACTGACGCACGGCCCTTCTGATACTTGCCTTCCACTTCCAGCGTCACTTGAGTGCCGCGCGGTTGCTCCCAATCGATCTGCTTGTTCTCATGCACCAGCGGTTCGTTCTTCTTCGTGTCGATCTGGACTTCGAAGAAATGCGCGGCGGCTTTCGGCCCGATCCGGGAAATAATCTTGACCGGTTTGCCGGTCGTCAGCTGTCCATACATGCCGGCCGCGGAGATACCGATCCCCTGTTGCCCTCGACTCATCCGTAGACGATGGAACTTCGATCCATACAGCAGCTTTGCAAAGATTCGAGGGATCTGTTGACGAACGATACCGGGCCCGTTGTCGGTGACCGTCACACGAAATCGGTTCGCTTGGCTTGCTGCAATCGGTTGCCCGTTCGACACGATCTCAAGCCGAACCGTCACGTCAGGGAGGATCCCTGCCTCTTCGCAGGCATCGAGTGCGTTGTCGACCGCCTCTTTCACGCACGTCAGCAGCGCTTTGCGTGGATTGTCGAAGCCGAGCAGATGCCGGTTCTTCGTGAAAAATTCCGAAACGGAAATTTCCCGCTGGCGCGCTCCCATCTCCACCGCGGTCACCCGCTCTGCCTGTTTGGCGACAGCTTTCTTCGGCGCGGCTGATTCAGGAGTTGATGGAGGAGCGGAAGATTTCGATGAAGTCACTGTTACAGATACATTCTTTTGTGCCATTCACCCTCTCTTGAAGACAAGCGTTGATTGTGTGGTATCACAAAACTTATTCGGAAACAATGGGACCGGATGGTGAACGACACAAACGGAAATAGACCTGTGCGCAAAACGAATTGCCCTATCGGGTGGCGGAAGGATCCCGCAGATAGTGCGCTGGTCCCATGGTTTCTGCGGACCAGACCAGAATTTTTCGGTTGAGGGTCGACACGATCAAATGTTTCCCATCACTCGTCCAATGCAGATGGGATGGCGTCCCGACATGAAATGTCTTTCGTTTGGCTTTGGCCGACAGGTCCCAGACAGAGATATGTTCTCCCACGCGAGTCGCTGCCCATCTTTGCTGTGGATCGACAGCCATGGCTGTCCCCAACCCCACAGGCGGTCCATGATCAACCTCCGTATCCCGACTGGTGAAGGTATCGAGGCCTGCCCACACTGTATTGTGTTTGGGATCCCAAATCACCAGCGTCTTGGATTTCGGATCACGGGCTCGCGTGGTCGTCCAGACAAAGGGCTGGTTCCATCCCAGACCGGCCCAGGCTTCCGGCATGCCGGCTGGCTTCTCTACTTCTTGCCAGGTTGTACTGTCCCATATGACACGACCGGATCGCGAGATCGTCATGAGCCACGCGGTACCATCCAAGAAACTCAAGCCTTCGACGACCTCCCCCTGCACGCCTCGCTTCTTTGCACAGGTTTTCCCAACGCAAGCCGACGATCGGTTGAGATGCACTAGCTCCTTCACGACTGTTTGGGTGACGAGATCCACGACCGAAACGTGCGGCTGGCCCCCAGCGATAACTAAGACACGGTTGCCTGGAAGAAATTGCAACGCGTTGATCTGCCCTTGTTGGCTGGCATAGGGAGAAAACTCACGCCAACTATGGGTCTCCCACAGACGGATCTCCCCATTAGTGGTCCCTGCTGCCAAGATGGCACCATCGGAGCTGAACGCAAGGGCGCTGGCCGCGACAGCCAGTTTCAGTTGACGCAAGAGCATCCCCTGCCCCGGGTCCCATATTTTCAGAAACCCGTCGTCACTGGCCGTCACAAGCTGGTTTGCGCTGGGAGAGGTCACCACTGCACGCACCACCATGGCATGAACGAATGTCGGCACAGCGGTCGACGTGAGCGCTGCCACCGGTACCGGACTCTGCGGCACCGTTCGTTTTGCCAAGACCTTGGCCTGTGGCTGACTTGGATCCAACACCAACTCCGGAGAACGTGACGCGACATCCCAGACCGAGACCTTCCCGTCCACCTCGGAATTCAATCCCCCCTGCAGTGCCACGACCACCTTGGCCCCGTTCGGCGACCATTTCAGCAACGACACACGGGTCCCTATCTGACGGCAGTCGTGTCCGCACAAATCCTGCAACATCGTTCCGGTCGACAAGTCCCAGATCTGAAGCGTAGAGAGATGGTCGGATAGTCCGACCAGATAGTCCCCATCACTTGAGATATCGACCGGATGCAGATGGCTCGGCACCCGTACTCCGCGTTCGCGGTCTTCATAGAGAAATTCCGTCAAGGCCACCTGCTTACCCGTGCTCACCTCGACCGACACATAACTCGATTCACCGTTCTCGGCGACCAAGTGCTGGCTGTCACGCGAAAACAGCTGAGGCGTCGCCTCTCCTCCTGTCCCTTCTCCGCTCGTCAATGTCGCCCGAACCGAAATCGCTGCCTCACTCGTATCAATGAAGAGCATGGCACGACCAACGCCCGCCGCGAGGGTTTCACTGTTCGGTGCAAAAAGCAGATCCCGCACGACGCCGTCTACGGCCACATCACGGATGGTCGTCCCTCGCAGGTCGTACAGATGGATCGTCTGCCCTTGGGCAATCGCCAATTGCTTGGCATCGGGAGAAGCCGCAACCGCCGACAGGTCCTTCTTCTGATCCAACGCGATATGCTTGAGCGGTACAAGCTTCTTCCCTAGCTGCCAGACGGATACGGCCTCATTCCAATGACGGAGAATCAGCTGATCAGTCTCGCTCGAATAGGCAAGCAACTGATAGGGCTCGCGTGACTCTGAGGGGATCGTGGCGACCGCAGTACGATTCTTCCAATCGTAGATGACAACGCTATGCCCCACGCACAGCACCCACCCATCTTGCTTCATCAAGGCAATCTGTTGACAGGGAAGATCTGGAATCTTGGCCACCAGTGTCTTGGTCTCCAGATTCCATACAGCCAACTCCTCCGTTTGAACGAGAAGGAGCCGACCATCATCAGAGAAGGCAGCAGAAGCTCTGGGGATAGCCCCCTCAGCATCCCTCGGGGACAACGTGATGAGGGCCAAGAGGGTCGCCAGTGCGAGGTTTATGAAGTTCTGTCCTGTCCACCGAACCATTGTCATGACGTCATTCTGTCACATGATGACGCGAGCGCGCGACTCCCGTTGCCTGCTCCTTGCCCTTACGCATAGGACGCGGGATCGACAAATCCTCGACCTTGCCCCCCGCCTCCGCGCCTCCCTTCATGGCTGGTAGCACGTCAACAAGGTGCTCAAGCCCCTGTTTGTCCTTCCATGATTGAACCGGTGCTCTGGCGTCCCGCTCACTGCCGTTGAAGACCTGCCACGGACTGATCGCCATGGCCCGGAAGGGGTTCAACCCTTCGATGGTCAGTTCTAGAGGCGGTTGATCACTCGTTGGAGACATTCCGCTTGGCGCCTGAAGCGGGCGAGCCTCTGCGCGAGGCCGCTCGGGCGCGACCGGCTGAGCTCGCGCCCTCCGCGGCAATGCTGATTGCGGAGCTGGCGTCACGATCAGCGCGGATTTCTTGTGCGTACCGGCAGGCGGCGCATCGGTAATATGGAGATGCCCCTGTTCATCGGTCCATTTATAGAGCTCTGCCATGCTCACGGTCGGAGAGAAAAGCAGTCCGGCTGCTGTGCTCAGAATGAATGCCTTCATGATGGAAGATGCCTGCATAGCCCACACGCTGCCTCAATGGACCAAAGTATAGCAGCTGCTTCCAGTTGTGCACGTACCTTCGCGTAATTGGACGAAGACCAACTGAGCGGGCCATGGCTATGGGAGTAGGACTGGAAGGGAATGCGTTTAGGGTGGGAGGAGCACGCACCTAACCGAGGACGATCAGGTACGGCGGAGATCTTGGGAGGACTTCAGGCTTCCCAGTCGAAGCTGGGCTTGCACACCATCCTCTTTCACTCGACCCCCTTTTGAACCATATTCCCTCGGGGCGTTAACTCCTCCCACTCCGGTACCATAGGCTTCACACCGAGGTGAGTCAAGAGGCAGAGGGAATTCGCCACGACCTCCTTCCCCTCTGTGGTGATTCCGCCTGACGGGTGATATGGTGAGTGACACTCAGTTGTACGACAAGTCTCGGACATTCAGAACTTGGAGGGCTACCACCCATGGCAAGCGCGTTGACCAGTGAGAACGTTCACGACGCATGGTCGGCACTGGGGCAAGATGTGCGCACCGCCGTATTACTGACGATGCGAAATGGACGGCCCTTTGGATCACATGTGCCGTATGTGTTCGGATCGGACTGGACTCGAGTCTATCTACACCTCAGCCGTCTCGCGCTCCACACACAGCACCTGCTGGCTGATCCACGGGTATCACTGTTCATTGCGGAACCCGATGGGCCCGAGAAAAACCCGCTGGCATTACGACGGATCAATCTTCAGGGCGAAGCAGCCATCCTCTCGCCTGATACATCATCCTACGATGTCATCAAAGAACGATACCTGGAGCGGTTCCCCCAGGCTGAGATGATGTTTGGTTTTGGCGACTTCGCTCTCTGGGAAATCAAATTTGACGATGCCCACTTTGTGCTCGGCTTCGGCCAAGCCTTCCTATCAACTGCTACGACACCATCAAGATGGGTCCATCAAACGGTGGAACGAGTGACTCCGGGGAAAGGCTGACCATCCGAGAAGCGGCGCTCGTCGGCATAACGCTCAGCTCATCTATCACCAAATACGGACACCAAATCCAGCGAATCCATGACACATCATCGAAACTGCCATCACACGATTTGTGCAAATGTGAGGGCTGTGCACTCGCACATGCTCGACCTGCGCTACCTCCTGCTCCGCGAACAATCCTTCGTTACACATCCGTGCCGACACGTAACCTCCTCCGGTCACAGGGCACTCTACACCAAAGATTGATCCATCACTTTATACCAGTTTTCCCCTCGGAAGAGGGGTACATGAATGAACGCCAGTTCTATTACATGTAACGCCTGGTCCGGATGAACCAGCGCGATCAGTCCATTTAACACCGAGAAGACAATGTCCTACTTGCCCGCTCTCTCTCATCGCATAGTACAGCTTGCTGCAATCACGATGTGCGTATCGGCTGTGTGGATTTCCACATCCTGTAACGCAACCGATCACGCTGTGACAACGCCACACACTTTCGATCCATCTACGAAATCCCCTCCCCCTCGATTCGCCTCGAATGAAGTGTTGGTCAAGTTCAAAGGCGGAGTGTCACCAGAGCGGATTGCGGCGATCCTCAAAGACAACCGAACCGACGTAATCACTGAACTCCAGCGGGAACGTCTTTATCATGTCCGTATTTTGGATGATCGGTCGGTTGAATCCGCGATCACCCGACTCATTTCATATCGGGAGGTCGAGTATGCGGAGCCCAATTACCTGTACGAAACGCAGAAGTAGCATGATGAAAATCGTGCTCTGTTCGTTCGGGATCATCGTTGGCGTTACCATACCCATGGTCACATTGCCGGACCTCATACCCGGAAATCGCTTGGTGTATGCGAAGCAGAAACAGACATCCGGTAGCATGACAGCGTTCTCTCGGGACCTGCGTCACCCGGCACGCTATGTCCCGGGAGAGGTGCTCGTCAAGTTCAGGGATGAGGCGCCTTCATCGGGGATCAGATCGCTGAATGCCGATGTAGGTGCCAAAGAACTCAGAGCAGTGTCGGTACAGGCCGGAGTGATCCATCAGTACAAGTTGGACGGTGCCTTATCGGTGGACGAGGCCATCGCGCAATACCAACGTAACCCCGCCGTTGAGTACGCCGAACCCAACTATCTTTACCAGCTGCAAGCCATTCCCAATGATGCCCAGTTCAGCACACTATGGGGCCTCCATAACATCGGTCAAGCTGTGAATGGAACGGCGGGAACGACAGATGCCGACATCGATGCACCGGAAGCCTGGAACATCAGCACGGGAAGCCCAAACGTGATCATCGCCGTTATTGACACGGGCGTGGCTTACGATCATCCGGACCTTGCACCCAATATCTGGACGAATCCGGGAGAGCGTGCGGGGGATGGCGTTGATAATGACGGGAATGGATTAGTCGATGATGTGCATGGATGGGATTTTCTCATGAACGATAATGACCCGATGGACCCCGTCGATCTCAATTCAGAAGGTAACCCTGGACATGGCACTCATGTCGCTGGAATCATCGCGGGAGTCGGAAACAACGGAACTGGAACCACGGGGATCATGTGGACCGCAAGACTGATGGCTCTGAAAGCCGGCGGTGTGAATCGATCTCTGTCCACCGCCGCCATTATCAGGGCAATCCACTATGCCGTCGCCAAAGGCGCGCGCGTGATTAACGCCAGTTTTGGCGGATCTGGCTGTAGCTTGGCTTTTTATGATGCCGTGCGTGCCGCGAATGATGCAGGGGTCCTGTTGGTTGCAGCGGCAGGCAATGAAAGCGAGGATAACGACAACGTCTCGATGTTTCCCGCAACTTTCGGCGCCGCCTCGGTGTGTGGCGGGCAATCGAAAGCCGCGTTGGCAAACGTGATCGCGGTCGCCGCAACGGACCAAAATGATCACTTGGCGACCTTCTCAAATTTCGGGGCCACGACTGTCCATGTGGGGGCGCCGGGCATCAGAATCAACAGCACAACGCCCACCGCAAACGTCACGACGGTTCTCTTGCATCACTTTGATTCGAACCCAATCGGACTCGGGTATGTCTTTGGAGGAACCAGGAGTACCTGGGGTTTCACCGATTTCACATCATCCAGCCAACCAAACAGCCTGACCGACAGTCCGACCGGGAGCTATCAGAACCACACCGATTCCTTCGCAGTTGGACCGGTGTTCTCTACCGAGGGACAGCGGGGCTGTCGATTGGACAGTCGCGTTCGCTACCAAACCGAGCTGGAAAGCGACGAAGTTTTTGCAGACGTCTCAAAGAACAGCGGAACCACTTGGCAAGCCATCCGGGGTATTTCAGGAGACAGCAACAACCAATTTCGTCCCATTACCTGGGGAGACATCGCAGACGGCGCGGCTGGTTCACGGTTTCGGTTCCGATTCGTCTCGGATGAGAGTCTCACCTTTGACGGCGCATATTTGGACGACATCCGCGTCACTTGCGTGGCAGGGCTGCCGTCAGATACTACAGACTACCAGTTTTTTGAGGGCACTTCGATGGCCACTCCGTATGTGGCAGGACTGGCTGGATTATTGCTCTCCGTCAACCCTAACCTCTCGATCACCGAACTCAGGAGCGCCATCCTGAGCACCGTGGATCGGAAGACATCCCTGAGTGGGAAAATGTTGAGTGGCGGGCGTATCAATGCCCGAACCGCGTTGGCCAGCGTAGTGGCAAATTCCACCATCACCGTCAACAAAGCCGGTACCGGCACTGGTACGGTGACGTCCGATCCTGCTGGATTTGACTGTCGAGCAACATGCAACGGGAAGTTCCCTCTGGGTAGCACGGTCCACCTCGCCGCAGCACCCGATCCAGGATCGATCTTTGCCGGGTGGAGCGGAGATTGTTCAGGAATTGGTTCCTGCTCGATTACCCCGAATGCCACTGTCACTGCCACCTTCAACATCGCACCGCCACCCAACGATGGTGGTGGCTGCACAGTCGCCCCTGGCGCAGCTGGAGACATGATGCTGCCGACCATGTTCCTCATATCTCTGGTTGTCTTGTTGTGGAGGACAAGCCGCCGTTGAAACCAAATTTCGACAGAAGAGGAACGTCATTACCGCAAGAGCTGCCCCCGACTGACAGCATATCCGCTTGGTGCCCAGTATTGAGAGCATGGTTTTCGAGCAGGGCAAGGATGTGTTAAGCCTTATGTACGATAACTGCCGGCCGTCAATGGGACGATGATGGATCGGCAACGGGGATTATGGAGCAATGAACTACATCGTCCTACGAAACTGGATATACCACCGAAGGGCAAGATCCTATGTCTCTCTTCTGCTTGGTCGCTCTAGTGTGACCAGGCCCACCCGAGCATTGAACAAGACCTCAAGCCATGCAAAGCGCGATGTCGCGGCTGGTCACGCCCCTCTGGAGGAGGGGCGTGACCAGCGTACCTTTGCAACAGTTTCAGCAACACTGAATGTATGAGGCTGCTCATAGATAGAACCGTCTCAGAGCAACACGATCGGAAAAAACGAGCCAGGGCTCAATGGTCCTAGAGCTGGCAACTCATGGTGGGAAAACAACCTCGTTCAAATCGCTGCAGGTCGCCCATGAAACCGCACAGCGAAGACACATTGGTCGATTCAGCATCTTCGCCTGACTCCCCGATAGATTGAAGCACTATCAGAACACGGTAAAGCAGAGAACGGGGGAACTGGTGTCACAAGAAAAGGTTGGAGACAGCGCAAACCGTGAGCGCGCTATTCGCTCTTACCACGACGAAGCAGCCCCAAGGAACTGCCCAGGGCCAGGCCACTAAAGAAGGTCAGGCCGAGGACCACACCGAGCAGCGAGGTGGGTGGTCCCGCTTGGCGACGGATATAGCGGCCGGCTTGGGAACCAACGGTGGCTTCTCCGCCGATCCAGCTTCGAGGATCGTCATGCTGTGTTTCGTTCAGATAGTTCAGAGACTTCATGACTTCCTTTCTTCATCCAA
>NZ_JBUBKD010000073.1:0-13012 GCF_054902215.1 Nitrospira sp. CMX1
TCCCTTGCGTCTGCCTATTCCGCCACTCCGGCGAAGGGCGGATTTTAGCATAGCCACGAGGCTGCCCACAGCCACTTTCTCGTTAGCCTTCATGCAAGCCCCTCACCCACTCCGATACCCCAGAACCCCGAAATCGGCATAAGCCCTCAACAAACCATAGTGAGGTAGAGTAGAATGTAAGTGATGAGCGGTGCAACCGTCAGGAAACGAGGGGACTGAGCGGAGGTGATGCGGTTGAGCACATCGGTCTCCCTCTTGTTTGCCGGTCTGCTCCTGCTCAGCCTGGCACTACCACCGACAGCAGCCGGCCAAGAAGCCGTGCTCGATGTGCTCCCCCTCCGCCCCTTTAACTTTGATATCTCCTTCAACCAACGGACCTTTGCACCTCAGGCCAGGGTCATCGCGGCGCAGGTCGGGATCACTGCTCTTCGGTATGGGCCACTTGAAATGAGAACCGTCTATCAATACTACAGTCACCACACTCCGACGTTCATAACCGACCAGCACTCGCTGTTCCTCAACCCCCGCTGGAATAACTTCATTGATGTCCTGGATTTCCCTCGCGCCAGACCGATCAACCGCATCATCCGACATGTGCTGTTCGGACCGCTCGAGGATCGAGCAGTCCCCTACGTCGGCACACTAATTGGTGGCACTCTCCCTGGACGGAGCCAAGGTTCACCTGGCTATCTGTACGGAGGTCAAATAGGCGTGCGATTCCCGGTTGCTCGTGGATTTTCGGTCGATATGGGACTCCAATACACTCGGTTTGAGATTGATTTTAAAGGCAAGTCTGATCTCTCCCAGCAATGGCTGTTTACAATCGGGATTCGTCTGTAATTATCCCCTATGCAATGGATTAATCCCAAAGGACGATCCCTCAGATCGCTGCACAATGGGAATCTCAGCTATTGGCGGTATCCTCTCCTGCTGGGATTGGTCCCTCTCCTCCTACAAGGCTGCGGACTGCTCTACGATGCCGCAAGCATGATCCAGCCATTGAACCGAGATGAACTCTCTGCGATCTGTGTGCGTGGGAAAGTGCGCATCGGTATTTCGGTTGAACCATTTCGCCCATTTGTCTTTCCTGCAGTCTACACGGACCAGGGCATTCGGGTGACTGGCTTGGATATCGAACTGATCCGAGACGTCGCCGACGCACTCACCTCTCATTGCGGCAGCTCAACACCTATCGTTCCGACCTTGCATCTCACCAGATTTCCTGATCTCTTCATCAAGATGAACGAAGGACAACTCGATCTCTTCGTCTCATCCGTCAGCGGAACCGTTCCCGGAACAAAGCCGACCGGCTTGTGGTTTTCCGCCCCATATCTTCGTGACGATGGGGTGGGGGCCATCTCCCAAGGATCTGAAGTGGCAGAACGCCTGTCGACACAATTTCGAAAACAGAACGGACAGTGGGATACGCTCGCAGCCGTTCAGGAAGGATTTGCCGGTCTGACCGTCGCAGTTCAGAAAGGACGATCGGCTCACCTGTATGCCAAAGCCAATCTCAACAAGATTCGTTTGGTGGTCTGTGATTCACTTCCCGCCGCAATCGAAATGAAAGACCCGCATATCGATGTCATCCTTTCTGACTATTCCATCATCAGGTATGTGACGAAGCGGGTCTGGCACGACTGGCAGCCCTTGTCACGAATCGACGGTGCCCCCCTGATGTTGACAACTGGTGACCTTTCCTTTGTGACGAGCGAAGAACACAGACATCTACAATGGTTTTTGAACAATCTAGTCTTTCGGTTGGAGGAATCCGGACGCCTTCAACAGATGCGCAAACGATGGATCGAGGAGGAATATGCCCCCACTCGACGCGCAACCACAGAGGGATTGCCGCTGGAAATCACGCAGGTTCCCGAGCATTATGACCAAGGCCAGTGCCGTCTGTCGGATGAACGATGAGGACATGGAAGGTACGATGACTCTGCTTCTAAAGGTAGCCCTCCTCTGCAGTATGCTGTTCGTCCTCTTCGTCCCCCGTCAGGGCTGGTCGCAGCCCACCAAAGAGGAAACAGAACAAGCGGCCGAGTTGCTGGCGGCGTTGCTCAATGCCGGGCGTGTCGTCATCGAGCACAATCAATTGTTGATCAACGACCCACGGAAAGGCGACAAGGGATTCACGCCGGAAGTCTTCGAGCATCAAGTCGTCGACGAGTTTCGCCGGCAAGCTCATATTGACTTGAGACATACTTCCACAGCCGTACCTTCACGTACAAAGGAGCTGCTGACGTTGCTACTGTCGGCGAGTACGGAGGTCGTATCGGATGCCCAATTCGTAATCAACCAGAGGGGAATCGGGTACAAGAACTTTATCCCTGCCACGTTCGGCAGCCAAGCCGCACGGAGGTTTTCCTCACGCTCGTACGTCACGATCAAACAGACGACCCTCGTCCCAAGAAATCCCAAGAATGCACCCGATGCTTATGAAGAAAGAGTGCTGACCAGGCTATCCAGGCAACCAGGGTCGAGCCAGCCGATCGTTGAGTGGATCGAAGAAGAAAAGGCCCTCAGGGCTCTGACACCAATCTACTATTCAGCGGATTGCCTCACTTGCCACGGCAGTCCGAAAGGAATCCTGGATATTTCCGGCTACCCACGAGAAGGGGCTCGGGCGGGGGAGTTGGCAGGGGCGATCAGCATCCACATTCCCCTGGACCATCGGTAGCAGGCAGCCGGCACCGACGGAGGAAGGCGCCAGGCCGAGCTGCTACCGATGGTCACCGGGGTCATCAGTTCATCATCGCCAGGAGTTGTGGCCGCTCCTCCTCACAATTTTTCTCTTTTTCCGGCTTACGGTTCAGTACTTCTTCCACGCCTGACTTGACGGCCCGTCCCCATCGATTGGTCTGTGCCTGTGCCTTTCGGGCATAGCGACTGATCGTTCGACGGGTTTCAGCACCGGTCTGTGGAGCAAAGAGGAGCCCCAACCCTGCTCCGATGACCGCCCCACCAGCGACGAATGCAGCTACCTTGGCGACTTGCTTCTGCTGCTCCGACATGATGAACCTCCTCATGATGGTGAATGAGCCGGAAGATCGCTTCGCACCCCGTTCCCTTACACGAATTATCAGCATGCTCCGTGCCAGGGCCTGACTCGACGTCGAGAAGCAGATTTCATTGAAAAATCGCGGGGAGCGTTTTTTGTCAATGAGGAATGACTAATTTTTGGTCTCCTTTTCTCAACAAATCTGAGCACAGCCGTCTCAGAAATCCAACAGGTGTCTCGTGCCTCTCCCTGTTTGACGGCCATGGAAGCCGACTTGCCGGCCATTGAACGTTAAAACTTCCTCATTGTCGATGCGCTTGCATTGGCACGTAAGCCTCCGTATTATCCACGGGCAAGTCTTGCCTAGCTGCCTCAGGGTCTGGCACGTGACTGATGGTTCGTGTTCCTATATAAGAGGAAGGCACGCTCTCGTAACGGACGGTCTTGGAAAAAGATTGATGGGTCCCCCAGCCGCGCTCCCTTATCCCAATATTGATCCAGTCATTGTCGCCCTTGGCCCTGTTCAGCTTCGTTGGTATGGGCTGATGTACCTGATCGGCCTCACGACCGCGTATTTTCTCATTCAACGGAAGGTGGCCCGAAAAGAATTGCCGATCCGACCGGACCAGGTCTACGACATGGTCGTCTACGCCGCCTTCGGCGTGTTTCTTGGGGGGCGAATCGGCTATACGCTCTTCTATAACTTTTCGTACTACAGCCAAAATCCACTGAAACTCCTCGCCGTCTGGGAAGGAGGAATGTCCTTTCACGGCGGACTTTTGGGAACAATCATTGCCTTGATCTGGTTCAGCCAAAAACAGGGGATTCCCGCTTACACCGTCGCGGACCTCGCGGCCTGCGTCACACCGATCGGCTTGGGATGTGGACGAATTGGGAATTTTATCAACGGTGAGCTCTTCGGCCGGGCAACCGATGCGGCCTGGTGCATGGTCTTTCCAGGGGGAGGGCCTGCCTGCCGCCATCCCTCCCAGTTGTATGAGGCCACGCTGGAAGGATTGACACTGTTCACGGTGCTCTGGTGGATCGACCGCCGCCCAACCCCACCCGGTACCCTCTTCTGGACCTTCATTACCGGGTATGGCACCAGCCGACTCATCGTCGAACTGTTCCGTGAACCGGACCAGCATCTAGGGTTTATTTTCGGCCCAATTACGATGGGCCAGATTCTTTCAATACCGATGGTGCTGGTCGGAGCCCTCATGCTGATCTTGGGCTACTACAAGGCTTCACCTACCTACTCACCCACAAAGTAGTTTCGAGTTGCGAGTCTTGAGTAGCGGGTTTGTGGCTCGAAACTCGTGACTAGAAACCCGAAACCATTTCAGTACGGCATATCATCATCGTCCAGCCCCACATGATGTCCCAGTTCGTGCACGACGGTGTCATACACTTCTTGCACCACTTCCTCTGGGCTCTCACAGAGCCTGAGAATCGGCCCACGATAGATTGAGATTTGTGGAGGCAACTCTCCTCCTGGCGTGAAAAATGAATCAGCTGTCAGTGACCGGCCTTGATAGAGCCCGAGCAAGTCCTCTTCGTCCTCAAGCTCCAGATCCTCAAGCACCTCTTTAGATGGTTCCTCTTCAACCACAACTGCGATCGACTCCATCAGCTTGGCATAGGGAGGAGGCAAATCGGCAATGGCTTGCTGAACGAGTTTCGCAAATGCTTCGGAAGACATGTGTCCAGGCATTCCCATGGTCAACATCTCAGCCTTTACAACTCAACAGCCATCGCACAGCGTAGGAATAAACAATGAAATCGTGGCGGTTGCTTCAGACGTTGTCGTACCGCGGTCTTATAGACTTCGCCCTGAGTTCGGTACTGCTCAGCGCGAACCGTTACCTGATCAGATGAAACGACATCGGTCTTATAGTCGGCAATCCAGAGTTCTCCGTCATGCCGATAGAGCACATCTATCACTCCTTCCATGACCTGCCGGTCTCCCCAGGGCATGGTGAACGGCACTTCACGGCCGAGAATCTGCGATGACCGAAGCCTATCGTAGAGCGGCGACCCGCCGAATGTGGTGAATAGTTCGCGAAGTGAATCCGTAACAGCCGCGAGCAGGGGCTGGTCTTCCGGTTGGAGTATCATCTGAAGGACTGGCTTGATCTGATCCAGCAATCCACTCGGCAGTGACGAGAAGTCCCAGCGCTCAAGAATCCGGTGAGCGGCAATCCCCGTCAATCGCCCCACCTCACGGGGCTGACCGTTCTGAGTGGGAAGAGGCTTACGTGGCTTTTCTTGTCGAACCAATCCGGTCGGTGTCACATGCCATGGGATTTCTCCGACAGCCATCCACCGTTCTTTCCGCTGCCCCCACCGTCGAGCAATCGAAGGCACATCGATCGAGATAGCCTGGCTGTCACCCATCAATGGCCGGCGCTGCCAGGTCCGCTCCGGTGCATGGACCACGCGATGGGGAATCGCGCTCGCTCCGATGGCCAGCTGCTGAGTAGCGACCTCGCCAACCTGCCCTGTCCCAATCTGCTCCAGCCACTCAAACGTAGTCTCCCCCATCGAACGAGCAACTTTCCCGCCGGATAACACTAACAGCTCCTTGGCCCTCGTCATCCCGACATAGAACACGCGGCGGCGTTCGGCCTCCTCCCGTACTGAAAATTTTTCCTGAGCCAACACCGCCCCAATCGTTCGATGGCTTCCGAGCGACAAGCCATACATCCCACTCGACCAATCGTGAGCCACATGCGGCACCGTCCGATCCCGTCCCGTTCCCTGGTGCAATCCCGGCAGGACCACAATGGGAAACTCCAGTCCCTTGGCCTTATGGATCGTCAGAATCTGCACCGCATCGGCGGACTCTTCAGCCAATGGACTCTCTGCTTCTTCCGGTTGTTCCTCCGATCGTTCCACCATCAGCTCGATAAAGGCACTCAACGTCATCGTGGGCCGGTCAGACAAGGCAGCGGCTGTCTGCTTCACTTTCAGGAGATTTGCGACTGCCTGTTCACCGTGCAGTGAGGCCGCAGCAGCTTCCAAGAGAGGAAGCCGATCAAAGATCAATTGAATCGCGTCAGCAAGCGGAACAGCGGGGACGGCCTGACGGAGCCAAGCCAACTGCTCATAGAGACGGCGAATCGCTGCCGCTCGTGGATGATCGAACGAATCCAGCCTTGGCCATGCCACATAGTCCAGATGGGAGGCTTCATGAAAATCGAACACTTCCCGATCCGTCAACCCACCAAGTGGAGAGCGCAGGATCCCGGTCATGGCAATGCGATCATGCGGATGGTCGAGCACACGCAGGACATTGACCAAATCGATCACTTCCTGTCGGCGGTAAAAGTGCTTCTCCCCTTCAATCACATAGGGAATATTGTGCCGACGCAGGGCATCGAGGTAGGCATCGGCCTGGGTGAGCTTTCGGAAGAGCAACGCTACCTGGCCTGCCACCGCATTGGGCCGCGAGAGGATCTCCTCCTTTAACCACCGTGCCAGCACTTCTCCTTCGGCTCGCACAGCAAGATCTGCATCAAACGATTGATTCACATCTGCCGGAGTCGTCACCAAGAGCTGAACACCGGCTTCCATCGTTGACGGACGCCGCTGTGGGCGCACTTCAAGCCTAACATTGGCCGGCTGCACCAGAGGGTGCCGGACGAAGAGCCTGTCGAAGATGTCGTTGACTGGGTCCAGCACGGCTGCAGCACTGCGAAAGTTGGTCGTGAGGGTCTGGATGACCCCACCTCCCTGGATGATCTTGTCGACCACACGATCGAATGCTTCAATATCCGCGCGGCGAAACGCATAGATGGATTGTTTCGGATCACCGACGATGAACAATTTCCCCGGGTCCAGTCTCATGTCCTGCCAGGCGGTCTCATGACGGCCGAGCTGCTCCGACACCGCAAGAATGACTTCATACTGAATCGGGTCTGTATCCTGGAACTCGTCGACCAGCACCGCCCGATACTCCCGCTTGATCCCTTCCCGAACTCTTGGGTGCTCGTGAAGTAGGACCTTCGCCCTTGCCAGAAGGCCGTCGAACGACAACCACCCTTTATCCACGAATGAAGAGCGGATCGACTCCAGCAGAGGCCCAAGCAGCTCTAACAGATCATCGAACAACGCATGGTCCACATCGAGGAGGGACTGGCTGGCTTGAATGAGTCGCTTGGCCTCTTGGAACGCGGCCTCGTCCCAATCCTTGACCTTACTCCCCAAGTCCTTGCGGAGCCACTCACGAGTCGAACCATCCAATCCTTGGAGCGCAGATGGGCCCTCATTCACTACCCGTGTCAACAACAACACACTTGCCCCAAGCATTTCTTCGATCTTTCGTCGCTTAGGGCGATCATACGACTTGAGTAACCGTTGCCCCTTCTCAGCAAGCCCTCGGACCCACTGACGCACACTTGGACTCACAGTGTTCTGGTCAAGCTGTTGTTGCAGAACTTTGAGGTCGACCAGTTCGCTACAGAGTGCGTCAGCGAGGATCCTGACCTCTTCAAGCGTCGCCACATGCAACACCCGACGCCACCGATCATGGTTCAGACCCTGACGCCCTAGTTCCTGATCGATCCAGATATCCCAGACTTGCGCGAAATGCTCTTCGAATCGTGAGCCATCGTCCTCTTGAAAATCCGGATCGACGCCGCTCTCCAGGGGATGCAGTCGCAGCAGATGCGCGGCAAAACTATGCAACGTCCCGATTTGAGCCTTCTCGATATCGACCAGACCGGCACGGGCACGAACCGCAATCTCATCCCTGGTGAGCCCATACCGTTCCTGTAGTTCCTGAGCCGACACCGCCCCGCTATCGTGCGCTCTCGCCACATCAGTCCTGGGATCAGCCAGCCATGTCAGCCGTTCCCGCAACCGCACCTTCATTTCCATCGCTGCTTTGTTGGTAAACGTGAGGGCAACGACCTGGGTGATGGGTACGGGACGAGGCTCTTTCATCACCAGATGCACAAGACGATTGACCAAGAGTGTCGTCTTGCCGGTTCCGGCTCCCGCAATCACGACCACATTTCGATCAAACGTTGTTTCAGCCGCTTCTCGAGCAGCATGATCCGGAATCTCGTTGCGGTTACTCATCCTGCACCTTCATCGTGCGCAAGGATCGGAGATCTTTGGACTCCGTCGCTCGATACGACCGCCACCAGCTCAACTGATGTTCACGACGACAGGCCACCCGGTACTCACAAGTCTGGCAATAGGTGCCGGGCAGAATAAAAAACTGACCGGTTTTGAGCCCGGTCACCAGCCGTTCAATCGAGTCTTGGAGTAATGCGCCAGCATTTCCAGACCAATCCCGTTTCATGAATACTGAGTGATCGATTGGTCTCGGCCAGTGTGGAGCCAGGAAGAGCAGTTGAACTTCCTCCGTCGTTCCTAGCTCGGCAAGGTCCAGACGCGCATAGAACGGCGGTTGCAATCGCCCCCCCCGAACCGCCGACTGACGGAGATTTCGGTCTTCCGTCTTCATGACGCTGCCGGTCTTGTATTTATAATCGATGATGCGCAGAGCGCCACCGTCCCGATGTCGGTCTAGACGGTCGAGCCGGCCTTGAATCTTCAATTCGACTGATTCGTCCTCCACCACCAGCGACAACGTGCCAGTCGCCTCCTGTTCGAAGGCAATCGGCTGATACGGCAGCTCAGCGTAGGCCGCTTGATCGAATGAAATCGTGGCGATCACTAAGGCCACAGCTTGTTCCTTGGCCAATTCCCACAAGAGAAACAGTCCAGGCGGATGCGCCCGCTCGCAGTCTCCTGCCGCCTTTGCCACGGCTTCTTCAGCTGATCGGCGAATGGTCTCCTGAGCCAGACCAGTGGCTGGCCAGCCCTTTTCAATAAACGATTCATAGCAGTGCCGAAGCGCCGAGTGGATCAGGATCCCAAGCGCTAACGCATCCGGTTCTTTCCTGCGTACGAATCGAACGGGCTCAAGATGGAGCACGTCCGTCCCGAAGTATTGAAAGGGGCAGCGCGCATACCGTTCAAGCGGGGTCGGAGCCATCCCACGCCGCATGACGCGAGCCCAGTGAGAGAGAAGCGGACCAGTTTGACCATCGAATGGCGTAAGCGACGGGACATCCTGTTCGATCCCGGCCACTGCCGTTACTGCATGACGGCACAACTCGGCATCATGCCCCCTGGCCTGCAAGAACGAAGCTGGGTCTTGTCCCTGCAGCACCATCCACCTGACGAGCTCGGCGGGTGAAAGATACTGGCGTATGGCAGGCCGGTAGGTCACTCGATCCGTGAGACGACGTGGGACCGTTTCAACGGGACAATCACTCTGATTAAGCCGCCTAGTCCCCGACTCGACGTAGGGCGAAACGACGGATACACGCCCATTTTCATCAGCCCGTTGATAGGAGAGATACAGCCGCTGGGTGGCAGCCTGGCAGAGCAGGGTGAACAACAACGTCTCCTCATCGTAGCCGGCCAACTTTTCGTCGATCTTAAATCCAAGGGTGGTGTCGAGGACGACTCGATGACGATCCCGCAGAAACGGATCCTCGCGAATAGAGCGGGGAAAGTGTTTTTCGTTCAGCCCAAGGACAAACAGCGCCCGAAAGGGAATCCCGCGTGCCGTCATGGCATCGAGCACCACCACTCCCTGATTGGGAACAGAACTGATCGGCACTGAGGCACGCTCCAAGGCATGCTGCAGCAGCTCAACAAATTCTGCCCAACTCAGTTCTTCTCCCAAGACATCGAGCGCTCGCACCTTGTCCCAGGTCTGTTCGATAACCTGCCATATCGAATCACATCGCGTCTCATTAGGGCTTTCCTTCCCGGGATTCGCTTCCTCCCGTCGAGACAGATGGCGAGAGACCAGCTGTTCAAGCGCATCCACGAGCTCTCGGGCCGTACCTCGCGCGGGCACCGCTTCACAGGATTGGAACAATTTTTCGACGACCTGCCAGCACAGAGTCGCCACTTCCGGTGCCACATCCAGAGCGCCTCCCTGAATCTCCTCATCCCCTTCATCTTGCAGCGTCAGCACGGACCGGCTCGCCTGCTTCACCCGCTCCCATTCATCACGGCCATGAGTGATACGCAGAGCGGAGACCATGGCCTTCCATTGTTCAGGTCGATAGTGCGGGCTCCCCTCCATGAGCTTTGACGATCGATACAGCGGTGAGGTAATGACGTCCAAAACCATCGTGGCGTAGAAATCGTTGATCGGCAAAGAGGCCAGTTGTAACAGAAGCTTGCAGAGCGGCTCGTGGATCAGTGGAGTGCTTCCATTCGTCACGAAGGGAATACAATGCCGATCAAAGACGTCCCGCAGCATCCCCCCATAGGGATCTAAGGTCCTGGCCACGACCCCGATTTCATC
This sequence comes from Nitrospira sp. CMX1, assembly GCF_054902215.1. Classification (NCBI taxonomy): domain Bacteria; kingdom Pseudomonadati; phylum Nitrospirota; class Nitrospiria; order Nitrospirales; family Nitrospiraceae; genus Nitrospira; species Nitrospira sp. CMX1. The sequence continues at coordinate 10,347 of NZ_JBUBKD010000073.1, forward strand.
AAATTGATATCCGTTCGTCTCGACGAGATCGAGGATCTGGCGACAGATGGAAGACAATTCTTCTTCCGCTCCGATGACGCTGGAGATCGACAAGGTCACAGGGCCGGCACCGACAGCCTCACCCGGTTGCGGCAACGTCGCACGTGCGTTGGGACCTGCACCCAGTGGGCTGATATGCCGATCGAAGAAACGTTGCGCAAACTTGTAAGAGGTGTCTTCCTCCAGCGGGAAGAAGAGTGTGGTCTGCACTGTTGCACGTACTGTCTCAAGCAGCGAGAGTTGCACTTGCGTGAGGTCATAAAATCCGTAATAGAACAGGTGTGTGAGCGACGCCAGGAAGGGAGACGACGGAACAAACGGGATCAGGGATTCAGTGAAATCATCAGCCGTCCCCACCGCAAGTGTCTTGCCGACCTCCTCCACAGCCGCATACAGCGCAAAGAGGGCTTGGAGCTGATCAGGTTCATCTTGACCAAAATACTCTTCTGCGACACCTTGGATCGCTGCAATCGGATCAACCCCGGCGTCCTTCAGGTCACGAATGGTTGACCAGAGGGCCGCCCATGTCCCGGAGGCATGTCCGATCTGTTGAAGGGGTGCCAAGCCAGAGGGCCGATTTCTTGTGAGGTAGCGGACAAGCTGCTCGAAAAACAGATCGTCAACAACACGAATTCTCGTCGTCCCATCCTGACTGTGGATTTCATCCGCAAGGCGAAGGGCGAATTGATGAAAGGTGAGGAAATGGACATTGAGGAGAGTACTCTGTCGCTCACGACTGAGCAGACATTTGAGTCGATCAAGCAGCGTTTTCGATGGGACAAGAATCGCAACAGGGGCAAAGAGGTCGTCTGTCTGTGCGTGATGGAGTTGATCGACGAGAGCTGATTCAAGTGAGGGATGGAATCGCCCGGTGACAACGCGGAGCATTCAGCGTGTACTTCGTGAGACGTGAAGCGTGAATCGTGCAAACATCTGCATGGTCTGCATCCTCATAGAATTGCGCTTCACGAACGGCGAACGACAGGCTTAGCCGGTCTCTGGACCCAAGAGCTCTCCGTTACAATCGACGCAGGCCCAATCGCCGTCGATGAAGGACATTGGATCACCACAGATCGGACAGTCCGGCGGAGGCCCCTTGGCAATGAGTGGGAGAAGATCCGGGAGCTCGATATCGTCTTCGTCCATGACTCCCCTATCCTTCCCGTTGTTTGATTTTCAATTGAATGGCCTTTTCTGCACTCTCGCGGCTCGGTACCCCGACGAAGGTCAGCTTCCCGTCGATAATTGTCGCGGGCACGGCCCGCACAGAATGACGATCAGCCAATTCCTGTCCGTCCTTAGTGGTGATATCCACTTCACGATAAGAAAAACTGTACTTGACCCGGAGCTGCTTCCAGAGGCTCTTCGCAGAAGGACAGGCTCCACAACTGGGTGAGACCAGCAAAGTAATGTTTGCCATACTCCAAACAGAAAATAAGTTGCGGTTACGCAAAGGTCAAGCCGAATGAAGCTAGACCTCAACCTTTCTTGGTCGAATCTTAGCACCCGCTCAAAAGTCGGTGCAAGGACGGTCCAATATCGATTTCTGGAAATTCGTTCGTGGTGGGCCCTTCTAATTGGCTCATAACAGGTCCTTCGATCAACTCAGAACAGGCTTGTTGAGGCACTTTCTCGAGAGATTGGGATTACCTTTCAGGTAGTCGCAAGCCAGCTCTGGCCGCTGGAAAGCTTAATGAAATCGGCGTATGGTACTGGGGGATGTTTCGCCACTTCTTCCATATCTTTCTCTGGCTTACCGCCATACTTGGACTCTTCCATTCACCGGCACTGGCCGAACCAGTCCAAGATGCCCAGTCTCGATTGCGCGTACTCACCTACAACCTGCTGCACGATGGGGGATGGTCTGGATTTTTCGAGAGCGGCACGCACCTCGAAGAGCGGTTGGAGATGACTATTCAAGAATTGAGGCGGTTACAGCCAGACATTATCGCACTACAAGAGGCCTCAGATAGCAGGAAGCATGGCAACGTCCCGCAACGGATTGCTGAGGCGCTCGGGTATCAGATGGTGTTCGAACCTGCCACCCAACACATCTCTGGGATCGGTCTCTTGGATCGTCTGATCACCTCAGCCATCGGCTTCAAGGAAGGACCGGCTATCTTGAGTCGATATCCGATCGCTGCCTCGGAGGTCTACGATCTGCCTCGTTGCCAACGTAAATTGGATCCCCGCATTCTCTTGCGGGCTGAGATCACCGCGCCGGATGGACCAGTACAGGTCTTTTCCGCCCATACTGCCAAGGGGGATGACTGCCAGCTCCAGCGAGTCGGCGAGTTGTTTCGTGAACATCAAGGAACGGGACGCGCCATCCTCATGGGTGACTTGAATACGGGGGAGCAATCCCCGGTCCTCCTTGGATGGCAAAAAGACCCGGGCCTCATCGACGTCTTCCGGGCTGCCAATCCAGGTGTCTCCGGCGGAACCGTCTGGCAAAACATCTACGTCGATTGGCCCACCACCGATCGCCGCGTCGATTTTATTTTCGTCCTGGACGAAGGCGCTGGAACCAGTCCTGTGGTGCACTCAAGCACGCTGGCATTTGACCAACCTGGCCACCTTCCAAACGGTGACGCCCTCTGGCCATCCGACCACCGCGGCGTGGTGGC
>NZ_JBUBKD010000074.1:0-164454 GCF_054902215.1 Nitrospira sp. CMX1
GCAGACCACCAGGGCATACTTCACCATGTTTTTCACCATCACAGCTCGACTCCTTCCGTTTGATGGCCAGTGCGCTCTGTCCCTCAACAAACACTCATTCATTGCACGCTTGTATCTACTTACTTCTATTGCGCAAGATTAAAATAGAATGGCGGCGAAATATAGCTCAGCCCCATAGGAGTGTCAAGAAATTTTCACACACAACGGCCTTGGAACTTCGCAGATTTCTTCACCAAAATGATAAAGATTCCACCACGCTTATGGTCGCTCTCGATCAATGACGACCGTAATATTTTCAGCACCAGGCTTGATCGGCTGACTCATACCCTCCAAATCCCCACTTTCTGGCATCGCCTTTCCGGATTTTGACAGACGCGCCACGATGACAACGGTGTCGATATCCGATAGCTTTCTTGACGGCATCGGGCTGGTAGAGTCATCAAGCCGGAATGTAAATGGGAGATCCTTTCTTGATGCCCTCACAATCGAGACCGGCATGGGTGGACCAGCCACATCCTTGGCAAACACAAATAAGGTGTCCGGCAGAGAACCCTTGCTCGCCAGGTTCGGCCCCAATATTACCTTCCCTGTAATTGCACGAGACTGCCCGGATTGCGCTGCTGGTTTAGCAGGCTTGGCTGCCTCCATTGGCGGATTCGCCACCATCATATTCATACCGGGACCACCAAGACGACGCTTGGCTTCGGCGATGCTGGCCTTCAACTGATCCGCAGATTCCTGATCGTCGGGAGGAAGGTAGGTGTGGGCATCCTCCCATTCCTTCGCCGCCCGTGCGAAGTCTTTCCGGTTGTAGGCAATCGTTCCCGATAACATCAGGGCCTTAACGTTATGAGGATCAAGCTTCAACGCCTTTTGGATCAACGTTTCCGGCCTACCCTCAAGCTTCCGCCCCTGGTGCACGGCGAGGGCATCGGCATAGTCAGCCAGAAGACTGGCATTGTCAGGATCAAGCTTTGTCGCCCGTTCAAAAATTGGCACCGCATCCGCATACCGCTCCATCGCCATATAAGATCGAGCAAGCAACCCCCACCCGACTGCATCATTCGGGTTCTGCTCCAACTTTTTTCGCAATTGTTCGATAAGCTGGTTCAGACTCTCCGCCATCTGCGCACCGCCGCCTGGGCCACCTTGAGAAGCGGAGGACGCCGTTGGGTGGGTCATAGCGGCAGGATTCCCCAATGTCCAGTAGAGGACACCGCTGGACGCCGGAATAATCATCGCTAACGAAAGCGCCACGAGTCGAAGATTCACAAGTCCTCCGGTGGTCATGGTTGAAGGTTCAGTTGAACCAGTTTCCTCTAATACTCGACGTTCCAGTTCACTGCGCGCTGCCTGGTACTGGTCATCAGTCAATAAGCCACTGGCAAGATCTTGTTCCAGCTCCGAGAATTGCTGCCGATACACCGGCAGTTTCTTCTCCTGTTCATTTGTCACAGTCGATTGACGCATCAACAGCGGGCGTAGAACGATTCCTAAAATGGCAAGAGTCATAGCCGACACGATCGCCCAGAATGTCGCTGTCATGATCGCTTGCCTCCTTCCGCCAAGAGTTGTTCAACCCGTCGATGCTCATCTTCCGTAACCGTCACATCAACTACTTTCCCAGCTCGACGCCGCAGCGTAATGATCAGCGCCGTCGCACCAACGATCACCAAGAGAAACGGCCCGGCCCACAGAAGGGTCGTCGAGGCTTTGAGTGGCGGTCGATATAGTACAAAGTCACCGTATCGCGCCGTCAGAAATTCAATGATCTCCTGATCACTCATGTTCTTGGCGATCATTTCCCGAACTTCCCGACGCAGATCTTCGGCGAGTGGGGCGTTGGAATCGGCCAATGTCTGGTTCTGACAGACCAGGCAGCGCAGTTCAACGGCAAGATGTTTCAGTCGTGCCTCACCCGCCGGGTCATCAGCCAACGGCCTAGCTTCACCAGCCCAGGCCGGCCCCGACAGGAACAAGACGACGATGAGTGCGATCCATTTCATATTCATTGGGCTTCAAGTTGCTTGACAAGGGGGATGATCTTCGTCTCAACGGTATCAGGATCCAGGGGGCCGATTTGTTTGTAGCGAATGACCCCTTGCTTGTCGATGACATACGTCTCCGGCACGCCATACACCCCATAATTGATCCCGACCCGGCCGGCGTCATCTACGCCTACGACCGGATAGGGATTTCCCCACCGGCTTAACCAGGTCATGGCTTCATCCCGTTGGTCTTTATAATCCATCCCGTAGATCGGCACTTGACCGGACTTGGCCAGATCCATCAGGACGGGATGTTCCGTCTTACATCCACTGCACCACGAGGCCCAAAAATTGAGCAGCCAAACTTTCCCTTTCATATCCGCAGGCGAAAACGCTTTGGCTGGCTCGAAGAGTTGTGGCTGAGAGAAATCCGGTGCAGCCTTCCCGACGAGCGGAGAGGGAATTTCCCTTGGATTGAGCTTCAGCCCGATCCCGAGAAACACGACGACGACGATAAAAATGGACAGCGGCAGAAGAAAGCGGTTCATGCCACTTTTCGCCTTGCGGCTCGAGTGGACGCAGGCACAGCCGGCTCTTGCCGACGCCATGCGATGCGATACCGGCGATCGCTGATGGCGAGCACACCACCCAGAGCCATGATAAAACATCCGCCCCAAATCCAATCGACGAACGGCTTATGGTAGAGCCTCACGCTCCAGGCTCCGTCATCGAGCGGTTCCCCCAACGACACATACAGATCTCGTAACAATCCAGGATCGATCGCCGCTTCGGTCATGACCTGATTCTGAGCCGTATACCGCCTCTTCTCAGGGTAGAGAACCGTCGCCTCTCGGCCATCACGACTCACCGCGAACGTCCCCCGCGCGGCGGTGTAATTCGGGCCAACAACATCCTGCGCCCCGTCAAATCGGAACGTATAGTCACCGATCGTCGCCGTCTCTCCGACATTCATCCGCACATCTTTTTCCGTCTCGAAGCCCTTCACCATCGTGACACCGACAATAAACACTGCAATCCCACAGTGTGCAACGAGCATCCCCCAGTAGGATCTTGGCACGGCAGCCAGACGCTCCATGAGACTATTGCCAGTGACATGCGTCAACCGTTCTCGGAGCGTCACAACGGCAGTCGTCACAATCCAGATCGCCAGCAGGAGTCCAAGGCTGAGCAACGGAGTCCAATTGCCCATCACCATGGGAAGGACAATGGCGGTGACCACGCTCACTCCGAATGCCCATTTCAATCGCTTTGCCAAATCAGGAAGACTTGCCTTTTTCCATTGCGCCAACGGACCGATTCCCATCAAGAAGATCGCCGGAGCCATCAATGGAACGAAGACTGAGTCAAAATACGGAGGCCCGACGGAGATTTTCCCAAGATCCAGCGCGTCCAAGAACAAAGGGTACAGCGTCCCCAACAACACGGATCCCATCGCCGCAACCAGCAGCACATTGTTCGCCAGCAGCATTCCTTCACGCGACACCGACGCAAAACTGCCGCCCAATCCGACACGCGGGGCCCGCCAGGCATAGAGCGCAAGCGACCCGCCGATGACGACCGCTAAAAACGCCAAAATGAACATGCCGCGCTTCGGATCGGTCGCAAAAGCATGGACGGAGGTCAACACACCGGAGCGGACAAGAAAGGTCCCAAGTAAGCTGAGCGAAAATGCCATGATGGCAAGAAGAACCGTCCAGACTTTGAATCCACCCCGTTTGTCCGTGACAGCTAATGAATGAACCAAAGCCGTCCCTGCCAGCCACGGCATGAAGGAGGCGTTCTCAACCGGATCCCAGAACCACCAGCCACCCCAGCCTAACTCGTAATAGGCCCAGCCACTCCCCATCGCGATGCCGACCGTCAGAAAGCACCACGCGACAGTCGTCCATGGGCGAGACCAGCGAGCCCAGGCCGCATCGAGATTTCCACCTAGTAGGGCAGCAATGGCAAAGGCAAAGGCCACTGAGAACCCGACATACCCCATGTACAGCATTGGCGGATGGATCACCATGCCTGGATCCTGCAAGAGGGGATTAAGGTCACGCCCCTCAGCAGCGGCAGGAATCAGCCGCTCGAACGGATTGGAGACCGTCAGCATGAACAAAAGAAATCCGATGCTGACGAGGCCCATCACGCCGAGAATACGAGATCGCGTGGACTCGGGAAGATGAGCGGAGAACAACGTGACCGCAAACATCCAGATGGTCAGGATGAAGGTCCATAAAAGCAGCGACCCCTCATGCGCACCCCAGATCGCCGCCAAGCGATAATGGAGCGGGAGCTGAGAGTTGCTTGTGGCTGCGACGTACAGGACGGAGAAATCTTTCTCGGCAAACGCATACGCAAGACAGCCGAACGCGGTGAGCACCAAGAGAAACTGCCCACGTGCGGCTGGCTTCGCCACAGCCATCAATGCCGAATTTCCAACTGCCGCACCATAGATGGGGAGGATGCCCTGCACCACAGCAACGCACAGTGCAAGAATCAACGCAAAATGACCGATCTCTGGAATCATAGTGAATCTTTCCTACCTTCAGGAACCACGAGCGATTTGCTTTGTTGCGCACCAGATGCCTTGGCTTTCGCAAGTGCCTCGGCCGCTTCAGGTGGCATATAGTTTTCATCATGTTTAGCCAGCACTTCGCTGGCGACAAACGTGCCGTCACCGATGAGTTTTCCCTGAGCAACCGCGCCTTTTCCTTCTTTAAAGAGATCCGGGAGAATCCCCTTATAGGTCACCGGAACCCGCTTCGCCGTATCGGTCACGATGAACCGAACGGTGAGTCCATCGTTTTCGCGCACGAGGCTCCCATCTTCAACCATGCCCCCAATCCGGAAGCTGCGCCCTTGCGGCACTTCGCCGTTCACCACTTGCGTCGGCGTGAAAAAGAAAACCAGATTGCTCTGGAACGCGTTCAAGACCAAAACCGTCGCAATCCCCAAGACAACTAGCCCTAACCCGATAAATACAAAACGTTTATGCCGCGGTTTCATCCGTACCTCCTAACAACGCAGCCCGCTGCTCAGCGCGCGCTGCCGCTCGTCGCCGCCACAGGGCCAAGACTTCCCATATCATGCACAACGCCGTGGCGATAAACGAGGTCCAGACATAGAGGCCATAGCCTCCCATTGCAAAAAACTCCGATGCACTCCCCCACTGCATCAGCGCGCCTCCACCGCTTCGTGAACTACCGTCGGCTTTTCATCCCACGTTGGCAGAGATTCCCGCTCAAGCATGACACAGCGGACCCGAGCCAGAATCACCGCAATACTGTACATCCAAAATGCGATCGTCATAATGAGCATGGCCATCAGCATGGTCGCCGCCATTTTCGAACCAGTCGCCATACTCACCGAAGCCCCTTGGTGCAACGTGTTCCACCATTGAACGGAATAATAGATGATCGGCACATTGACGACCCCAACCAGCGCGAACACCGCGCTAGAACGATCGGCACGGCGCAAGTCATCAATCGAGGTCCGCAGCAACATCACTCCCGCATACTGAAAGAGGAGGATCAGTTCCGACGTCAATCGGGCATCCCAAACCCACCAGGCTCCCCATGTAGGCTTGCCCCACATAGCCCCTGTCAACAAGGCCAAAAAGGTAAACATCGCCCCGGTTGGCGCGATCGCCTGCGCCATCATGAAGGACAATCGCGCATTGAGTCCCATCCCGACGCCAGCCCAGACGGCCATCACCACATACAAGAACATCGACATCCACGCAGCGGGAACATGCACAAAGATAATCCGATAGGATTCCCCCTGCTGAAAGTCGGTGGGCGCCACAAAGAACCCCATGTAGAGGCCAACGACCATCAGAATAACAGCTACCGCCGCGAACCAGGGAATGAGACGGCCTGCCAGAGGATAAAAAGCTTGAGGCGCTGAATACTTCGACCAGATCACGAGTTGAAATCCTTTTACTCTAACGCGATACGTAACGCCGCTGCCGTGGCCCAGGGCGCGAGAAAGAGCGAGAGCACCAGACAGGCTCCGAGCAGCGACAAGTTTGCTTCGCCGCCGATCCCAGCCATACTGCTGGTCACGGCGCCGGCCCCGAAGATCAAGACTGGAACATAGAGTGGAAGCACCAGGAGGGCAACCAGTAGACCACTCCCCCGCACGCCAAGGACCAACGCGGCGCCGATCGCACCAATCATACTCAACGTCGGCGTCCCAAGCAAGAGCGACAAAACCAGTACCCCCAGTGCCTCTCCATCCAAACCAAACTGGAGCCCGAGGAGCGGCGAAAGCAGAACGACGGGAAGCCCGGAGATCACCCAATGGGCTAGGACCTTTCCAAGCACCAAAAGCGACAGCGGCTGGGGAACCAGAACCATCTGTTCAAGAACACCATCCAAATAATCCGGGGTAAACACGCGTCCTAGGGAGAGTAAGCAGGTCAACAGAGCCGCCACCCATAACACCCCCGGGGCAATGGTCCGTAAGACGGCCGGTTCAGGCCCTACTCCCAAGGGGAACAGACTCACGACGATCACCAGAAAAAAGACCGACATCGCGGCGTCTGACCACCGTCGCATGGCCAGCAGCAGATCCCGCTGGATGATTCCACTGATCGCGTCCCACATACTGGAGTGACTCATCCAGTCAGCCTCAGCTGCTGCAGCCGCTCCGTGGGAAGGGCAATTTCCTGATGTGTCACGACGACCACCAGACCGCCACGCTGCAAATGCATAAGAAATCGCTGAGTGACCACATTCGTCGACGCCGCATCAAGCGACGTAAATGGCTCATCTAACAGCCATAATGGCCGCGTCGACAGCCACAGTCTGGCCAATGCCACCCGACGCTTTTGTCCTTGTGAGAGCACTTTGGAGGGTAACCGATGGACCAGCCGCTTCAGCCCAATCGCCTCTAACGCCTCCTTAGCTCCACGTTCCGAACAGGGCTCCCCGGCGAGAGCCATAGAACTCATTAGATTTTCGACTGCCGTGAGATCGTCTTTGATCCCGTTGAGGTGCCCGAGATACATCAGCTTGGCCGAATAGAGTTCTTTGAGTTGATGGATATCCTGCCCTTCCCATCGTACGGAACCATCTTCTGGCGGCAACAAGCTGGAGAAAATACGGAGCAGGCTGGTCTTTCCGCTGCCGTTCTCCCCCACGACCGCCAATAGCGTCCCCGACTCAACCGTAATATTGAGGTCCGAAAACAATCGGCGTTCGCCGCGACGACAACTCAGGGCAACAGCTTGCAACATAGTCAATCGATTCACTCAAGAACCGTTGAGGGTAAGGGAACGAGACGTCGAAAAACAAGGGGCGAGAAACCCGTCTTGCCCTGAGCATGATCCTCCTGTTAACTAAGACATGTACCCCCGAGATCAGGGATCCGGCCAGGTGAATCATGCTGTGGGATATCGCGTGAAGGAGAAGAATCATGAGTGAACTGGTTTGTATCGCGTTTAAGGACTCCAGCACTGCCGATCGAGTGCTCAACGAATTGCGCGCCATGGAATCAAAATATATCTTCGACCTGGAAGACGCCGTCATCGTCATTCGCGATATGGATGGCAAGGTCCACTTGAAACAGTGTGTCGATGTGTTCGGAGGCGCCACGTCTCATGGTGTCGCCCTGGGCATGTTATGGGGAGGGTTGATAGGCTTGTTGTTCTTTAACCCTCTCGCAGGCCTGTTGGGAAGCCTTGCGGGAGGAGCGAGTGGCGGAGCGGTCTCGTTGAGCGCCAGCGAGTTTGGACTCCTGAGCGACTATGGGATTCCCGATCAGTTCATCAAAGATTTGGGTAGCACGATCCAGAGAGGCACTTCCGCGATTTTTCTGTTGATCCGGAACGCTGACCAAGACAAGCTGCTGACGAGCTTCTCCCGATATGAAGGAACGATCCTCAAGACTTCACTCAGCAAGGAGCAGGAAGAAAAACTGCGGGCAACTCTGACACACCAGCACAAACAAAAGATAGCTACAGCCTAGCGGTATCGCCAAGAAATACGCGTGCTCTTGGACAAGCTGCACGAACGAAATCATCGGCGACTAGCTGAATCCCCTGTTCGTCCTGAGCCCTTCGATTGACTCAGGACGGGTCTATCAAACAAAGCATGACATTGGCATTTCCGAATTCTGCTAAGTCTCCCTCCTCTGTTTCCCATCCAAGAGACAACTGACGTTCATATCGCCCATCACATTGATCGCCGTGCGGCAGCGATCAAGAAACCAATCAACGGTTAAGAGAATAGGAATGTACTGCACAGGTAACCCAACGGCCGTAAAGACCATGGTCATCGTCACAAGACCCGCTTCAGGAATCCCAGCAGCCCCCACTGACGCAATAATGCTCGTCAGCACCACCATCAGTTGCTGCTGAAGACTCAGGTCCATCCCAATCATTTGGGCGACGAAGAGTGCCGCCATCGCTTCGTAGAGTGCCGTCCCATCATTGTTGAAGTTCGCACCGACCAACGCTCCCATACTGGCGGATTGCTCGCGCAACCCCACACGATCTTTCAGGGCAGCATAGGTCACCGGCATCGTGGCCGTTGAGCTGGCCGTGGAAAACGCCATGACCAAGGCATCTCGCCCACCCCGCAGCAGTTGTCCAGGAGACACCCACGAACCGAATCGGACACGGACGAGGTAATAGGCCGCCTGAATCGTCAGACCGAGCAGTACGCTTACGACAAAGACCCCCAATGCTTTGAACTGTACGAAACCCTCCGTCCCCACGATACTGGCGACGATGCCAAAGACGGCAAGCGGCACCACCGCGATAATCCAATGCAGAATCGTGATCAGGGATTCTAAAAATAATTCAAGAAGGTGCCCCACCGTCCCAATTGGCCGCTCACGTTCCTTGCGGAGCGCCATGCCAAATGCCACGGCAATGAAGATCACGGCGATGACCTTGCCGTCGTCGCCGAGTGGTCCCAGCAAACTCTTGGGGACGTTTTCAAGAAAGAGTGCGAGCGGATTGGCAGTCTTCGTGGTCTCTTCATGTGAAGGTGGTGGTGTGAGTCCCGCGCCTTGCCCTGGCTGAATCACATTGACGACGGTAAGACCTATCGTGATCGCGACCAACGTATTCAAGAGCAGCAATCGCGGCAGCCGCACGGCAAGTGGTCCACCGAGCTGCGTCGTCATAAACGTGTGAATAATTGCCGCAAGAATAAGCGCCGGCGCAAGCGCACCGAGGAGACGCAATACCAGCTTCCCTGGAATAGCAAGGACTGAGGCCTGAGTGCCAAGCATCAGCCCTGCTATCACACCGAGAACCAAGGCAATAACGATGCGCCCATAGAGCGGGATCGTCTCCCACCCGCAGATCGGCCCCTCACTTGGTGGCGTGGCCATCTGGTTTTCGGAGGTTTGGTTGTCCATCAGTTGTTTCGTTGATACCGTTGGATCTCCGCAGAACAAAACAACACCTGATCGCCAGACACTCAGATGTTAGAAGGTCGAGGTGGAGGATCGTAGCAGATCTGCGTCGCGACTAGTGAAAAAGATACGGCGAGGTTATGGGATGTGCTGAAACGCCCCTAACGGGTTCTGCCCCAATTTTACGGACACCTGATCGAAGGTCCATAATGGGCCAGGAAAGTGTCATGATCCAGAGGCGGAAGTTTTCAACGGAATTGTCCGTGGAGACGGGGTAGAACCCAACCTCATAGCATCCGCCGAGACATGACCCGTTCCAGGTTATACAACTGACGACAGCAGGAATTGCAGAATCAGTAGTCAGGTTTGAAATCCTGAGGCAGCATACCGCTATGAGACTTGTACGGCTGCTCCGAGAATCACAGTCTGTGACCTCAGGCACGTGGCGAATCAGTCTAAAGTGGTTGAATGAGTATCAAAAGGAACTGTCTGATCTTGGGGTCACCCCTGCTCAAGCCCGTACCTTGCTCTATCTCCAGCGAAATCCCGACAGCTCTGTTCAGCAGTGTGCCCAAGTATTTGGTGTGGTTGGCTCAACAATGAGTCACCTCGTCCGTGGCTTACATCACAAGGGCTGGATCAACAAACAGCGTTCGTCACAGGATGATCGACATGTACTTCTCGCCCTGACCCCGAAAGGCCACATACTGACATGGCTGCTCCACAAACAGCTCAATGCACGGCTCCCTCTCACCGCAGCGTCTTAACGCGATAGTTTTACAGATCGCCAGCCAGCCATTCTGGCCTTTCTGATGGCAATTGACGAGGCTCGCACCAGACGATAGAAGGTGAATGTCGCCAAACCTTGGTGAATCATCAAGGTTCTTATCCTCTCGGGAATCGAGCCTCTTACCGACTGGCAAGCTGCAACATTCCGTAGAGCATCCCAAATATCGCGACGAATGCGTACGCTTCAACAAAATACAGCATGGTGTGTCACCCCTTTTCTTGTGTTACTTGCGTTCCTTATACACTTCCAAAATGAAGCCTGTATGAGGGAAGCATGAAGAGTTCTTCATTCCACAGAACGACGAGGCAACCATCATACAACCGAACGCTCACCCTCGTAGCCCCATGCGTCTCTCGCTCAAGCCCTCGCCCTCCTCATTGATACACCATCCAATATGACCGAACCCCGTCACGTTCAGCGAGTACCCGGCAGCGCCCCTCGGTCTGGCATGGCTGCTCGTGCGAACCCTTCGCAGTCACATCATTCCCGCGGGCATGATCCACCACGTATTCTTTCCGTGAGACAGAGCAGCCAATCAGTAGCAGCATCAACCACAGCAGAGCCCCGAGCGCGAGAACCCCTTTATATCCACGGTGAAATACATGACCCACTTGGGGATGAATGAACATGCCCATTGTCCTCTCCTTCCAGTACGAGTGAATCTGTACAGGGTGTTGGTTCATAAGCCCGTGCGTCACGGTTTCCATTTTGCCCTCGCCGTGACGGGATCCAATCCTTCATCTGTAGGGGGATTACCCACCCATATGGGAGAGCAGAAGAAGCCTGGAAGGTTAGTCGCGCAAGTCCGGATAGTCTCTCAGCCAAACAGACAGCACTCATAGCTCTGGCGAACGATGGGTCAGCAGACAAAGGCACAGGAACACAACAGGCTGTAATAAGAGTCAGCGGGTAGCTGGTAACAGAAAGAGCCCCGTAACCTCACCACACGTTCATAGAATTGAGTAAACAGTTAAAGGTCCAACCTCTGCCTGTTATCGCCCTGTTATGAGTGCACACCATATTTTCCCTTGACGGCAACCAGCTCTCCGCGTAGCCTCCCGCCGGGCTTTCATCGGAAGGAGGATATGACGGTGGAGGAACTGTTCTATCGCCTTACTGCGAGCATCGGTTTCGTCACGATCGCATGGCTGGCCTGGGTAACAGGGAAGCGCAATCGGCTGAACTGGACAACCATAGGGGGCAGCGCAGCATTGGCCTGGGGACTTGGTATCGTGTCCTTTTGGTTTCCGGGCTCCCGCTGGCTCTGGAGCATGGTCAACGATCTGGTGGTCGCCGTGCTCACCGCGTCGCAAAAGGGTACGGTATTTCTTCTTGGGCCTCTCGCACTTGGTCCCGGCCAGACGTTGCAGGATGGAACGGTCTCGATCGGGTTCATCTTGGCGGCGCAAGCACTGCCGGCAGTCGTGTTCTTTGCCGCCTTGATGGCGGGCCTCTACTATATAGGCGCCATGCAAGCGATCGTGGGCTTGTTTGCTCGGCTCTTTTACCGAACCATGGGGTTATCGGGGGCCGAGGCCCTCTCCGGCGCCGCGAATATCTTTGTCGGCATTGAGGCAAGCTTGATTGTCCGTCCCTACCTCGTGGCCATGACACAGTCGGAACTGCTCTTAGTACTGACCTGCATGATGGCAACCGTGGCAAGCACCGTCATGGGCATCTACGTGTCGGCTCTACAACATACGGTGCCTCAGATCGCCGGACATTTGATTTCAGCCTCAATCATTTCGATTCCTTGTGCGGTGCTCATCAGCAAACTTACATTTCCCGAAGATGGACAGCCCGCGACACTGGGCGGCGTGCCCTTTGAACCCACCGACCGAAACGCACCGCCTGAATCCGGCAGTGACACGAGCCCACCACCATCCAACTTCATCGTCGCGTTGATCGATGGCGCAGGACAGGGAATGAAAATGGCTGCCGGCATTGCCGCGTTACTGATCGTGTTTCTTGGATTGGAAGCGTTGGTAGATTTGGTACTGGCACAGCTTCCGACGATCGGTGGAGCACCTCTCTCCATGACACGGGTCCTCGCCTGGCTGACCTGGCCGTTCGCCGTTCTCCTCGGTCTCCGTCCTGAGGAATGGCAGATCGGCGCAGACTTGCTGGGGTCGCGGTTCATTGAGACGGAAGTCGCAGCCTATTTCAAGTTGGCCGCCGTGCAATCCATGTCTCCGCCGCCGTTCTCTCCACGGTCCCTCACGACCATGACCTATGCGCTCTGCGGATTCGTGCATGTGGCGAGCATGGGCATCTTTGTCGGCGGCATCTCCGCATTGGTGCCGCATCGGGCAAAAGATATTTCGCTCCTGGGACTGCGTGCTTTATGGACCGCCTATTTGACGACGTTGCTGACTGGTTGCATTGCCGGTGCCCTCTCTTTCTCCTAGAAAGTAGCACCCATCAATCCCCTCACCAACCCCATGCCAACAAACCCCTCTCCTTCAGGCGTCGTCTTCACAGCGCCGGCGCACGAATAGTCCGCAATTCGACAGTCAAATGCTTTTAGTTGACGCGATCTCATAAACAATAGACCATCTAGAAGACTCGTCGAGCCATGCTGAACAACGTCAACCATCATAGCTTTTCTCCAAGAAATCGACAGTGGTAAAGGGACGAGTAACCAGGAGGGCATCCATGTTCGGACCCATCACAATTCCATTTGGAGCCAAAATGCTGTTCAACACCGTCACGCTCAAGCCGGGCGTCACCTTTGAGGACGTGGAGATGGCCGTCGGAGAACTCTGTGCTGTGGTCAAAGGAGCCTATGGAGGAGAGAAAGGCGGTTTCATCGCCGGGCAAGTGTTCAAGTTCTCCGGCTTCGTGTCAACCGAGGGTTCCCTCTCGGCATCCGGAACCGCCGACAACCATTATGTGATCGTCACCTATTGGCGCTCATTCGACGCACACGAACGCTCCCATGCGGACGACATCTTCAAGAAGAAGTTCGCGAAACTAGCAGCCATGTGTTCCGAGACCAAAGAGTTGGGGTACGACATGCTATGGCAAGGTGCAGCGGGAGGCTACTAACGAAAACGGATCTCTTTATTCATCTCGCATTCGGCAAGAGTGTTAAACCAACAGAAAACGTGGCCTGCGGCAAGGCTATCTCAGCACGTAACGCGATTTGTTCTTTTACAATATTCCCGACCCCTTTTAATCTTAAGGATAAGAATCCATTCTTCATCATGCAGGATGCTAGTTCGGCAGATTTTTGCATAATACATCGTTGCACCCCTAAAGAATGCCCCAGACCCCCAAGTGTCATCTCTGCACGGCCCGACACAAAGTAGATTGGCATCTCATTACAGTCCACCTCATGTCGGTACCCCATAGCCTACTAATCTATCTCGCCGTTTTCGTCGTCCGCCAAGCAATCACGGCGGCGCTGAGGAGCATGAGTGAGGCAAGGATGAATGGCGCACCTGGAAGATCCAGAGAGGTATTGAGGGTTGAGTATTGAGAGCTGAGACCGGAATCAGATCGGATGAAGAAAGCGAAGGTCTGCGTGAAGAGCGTTGGGCCGATCATGCCGGTCATGCCGTTGATGCTAGCGATGGCCCCCTGCAGCTGGCCTTGCTCTGAACTACTGATAAGGCGCGTCATCAGCGATTGATTGGCGGGACCGGCGAGCCCCCAGAAGGCCATCACGGGAATACCAAGACAGAAGATCCAGCCTTCTGGTGCGATGCCATAGACGGAGAAGCCGATCGCTCCACAACTTAACCCGAGCAAGAGCGTCGTACGTTCACCAAACCGAGCGGTGATCGGACGGATCAGCCCACCTTGCACAATCATTGCCGCCACGCCAACGCCCGCCATCATCAACCCGACGCTGGCTGGTCCCCACCCATAGCGATAGCCCATATACAACACCGATACACTCGGCAACACCGCGTGAGCCAGATAGCCAAAGAACGCAACGGTCGCAAGACCGAAGAGCTCATGGTGCGAGCGGAGTAGCACAAGCGAACCGACCGGGTTGGCCCGCGCCCAGGAAAACGGCATCCGTTTTCCTGGGTGTAGGGATTCTGGGAGCACAAAGTATCCGTAACAGGCATTCAGAAGACTGAGTGCCGCTGCACCCCAGAATGGCAGGCGAGGATCGGTTGCACCAAGCCAGCCACCTAAGGCGGGACCGAAGATGAAACCGAGCCCGAAGACCATGCCGATCTTGCCGAACGCCGCCGCTCGCTGCTCCGGCGGTGTGACGTCAGCGATATACGCGCCTGCAGTACTGAAGCTGGAGGAGGCCATCCCGGAGATGACGCGGCCTACGACGAGCCAGGCAACGTTCGGTGCGAGCGCCATCACGATGTAGTCGAGACCCAAGCCCAGATTGGACAGCAGAACGACCGGACGCCGGCCAAATCGGTCTGACAGCGCACCCTGGATCGGCGAACAGAAGAACTGCATGAACGCCCAAGCCGTTCCCATTAACCCGTAGAGGACAGCTGCCCGTGCGGTATCACCAGAGAAAAACTCCTCGACGAGTTTCGGCAGCACCGGAATGATGATGCCGAACGACAACATGTCGAGCAGCACGGTGATGAGAATGAAGAGGACTGCTGCTTGGCGCGGTGGTCCTGTGACCGATTGGTGGCTCATCACCGCATCCTAGCAGACTGGCCACCTATAGCGCTGTTTGCATGTCACATGAACAAGGCGATGAAAGGTTTTCACGAGTGTTGTGAGCCATCTCACCCTTTCGATGCCCGCGAGGTTTCCATGATGAGTCGTACGAGGAGATAAAGTCGTGGCTCGATCGAATCGAGCTCCAGGTACTCTTCATCTGACGAGTGAAAACCATTGCCCATCAAGCCGAAGCTTTCCGCAACGGCTGGCCTGCCGGACACAGCAGCGAACGCGGCATCAGTCCCTCCTCCCGTCCCACTCTCATCGACGTTTAAGGTTCTGCCAAGCTCGGCATAGATCACCTGGGCAGTCCGGGCCAGCGCCCGCGAGGCATCGGTGGGTTCCAGTGGTGGTCGGCGCGGTTCGAAACCTATCTCAACGGTAGTATCGGGCACGAGCGGGGCCTGCATCGCAATCCGTTCGCGGTAGCGTTGTTCGATAAACGTGAGATCGATTAGCCGATTCACCCGCACATCGGCCAAGGCGGTGGCTAAGCCAGGAATCATGTTGCGCACCTGACCACCGTTCATGAGGGTCCAGTTGAACTTGATGCGCCGTTCAGAATCGGACAGATCGTTCGCTTGTAGCACGCGATGGGCGAGTTCCATAATGGCGTTCCGCCCCAGTTCCGGATTCACACCGGCATGAGCCGCCTTACCTTTCACGGTCAGCATCGCGAGACCAATGCCGCTTGTGGCGAGCGTGATCTCGTCCTTCCTGCTTAAGGGTGGCTCGCAGGACAACACCACATCATGCTCGGCGGCGAGTCGTTGAATAAGGGCGCGTGAAGCCGGTGAGCTCACTTCCTCATCACCGTTGAGCACCACCGTCAGCGCTCCAACTTCACGGAAGTCCATCGCGTTCAGGACTGAAATGGCATGGAGGATCGCCGCAATGCCGCCTTTATCGTCCGCGATTCCTGGGCCATAGGCTCTACTCCCCTCAATCCGAAACGGCCTCGCGGCAAGCGTGCCTCGTGGATAGACCGTATCCATATGGGCCATGAGCATAATCTTCCGGGAGCCGGTCCCCTGAAAGCGACCGATGACGATCTTGCCCAAGACCTCAGGCGTATCAAAGAGACGATAGATCTCCGCAGAAGGCAGTTCGCGAAATTGAACGTGCGCGCCAAGCCGCTCCAATCGTTGGCCGATTAACGTTGCGAGGTGATCCAACCCTTCCCTGTCTCGGCTACCGGACTCAATAGTGACAAGCTGCCGCAGCGTCTCGATGACGGCCGGACGTTCACCCTGAACAAGGGACCAGACCGCTCAGCCGGTGCAGCGGAAGCATGGTTGGGGAGACCAATCACGAGCGCAAGAAAGACGATTCTCGATAACACGCTCCTGAGAATGATAAACCCCTGTGTCACGGAACCCTCATGGATTGAGTGACCTCCCACGACTTTTGATCGTGGTGGCCTATCCACGCAGATTCGGCGCCCACATCGCTGCAGCCTATGGGCACGATTGTGGTTGCGAAACATACGAGCTTCGTCAAAAAAGCCTGGTAGAAATGCCGGCAAACGGCAGCAGGCAATTGAGCCCACTATTCGGAGTATCTAAACCACTATTGGAGATGTGGCTAAAGCGGACTCCAATGTTCAACGCCCATCGTGGGGTCAACTCATAATTCGCACCGGCCCCACCCCAGACCAGAAAATTGAAATCCGATCCTTGTTCCCGAATACGGCCGTCGAAATTCGTCCAGAGTGGGCCACCACCGCCTTCAATGTACGGCTGGAGTGGGCCAAATGAGGTAAACGTGTAGATAACTTTTGGTGTGAATCCGATCCCGTAGGCCCCGGTCGGTTCCGTAATGCCTAGGAGTGCAGCTTCCGCCCCCAGTGCCATTGCGCCACTCCACCAGCTTTCCCCAATCGGATCAGTCAGCGTCACCTGCCACGAAGGATGGACCGCGACCCCGTTAAGTTTTGAGGACTGCGACGCTAACAAGCGAACCGGCAACATCCCACCAATCACGAGCCCAACCGTCTGCCTTCCAACCCATGTCGAAGACGAATCATCCGCAACAGCCGGCAAGGACCAGGCCATACTTGCGCAAAGCAGACACATCACACACGCCGAATTGATCAGCTTCATGAGTGAGGTAGGAGTACGAACTTCCTCAACGGCTCAGCGAAACTATCGAGCCTGCGGCAGTATGCACGGATGCAAGTGAGATACGGCGGCATCGTCCAAATTGCGGTTTGCTCAAAGCAGGAAAGAAACCATGTGCCTCGTTGCATTACCCCGCTTCGCGGTAACCGCATTCCTGATTGCGACATTGCACACTCCGGCCATCCTGTTTGCTGACTTTCTCCACCAGGAACGGAGCCTGACAAGTGGGGCAGGCTTTGGGGATCGGACGATCCCATAGGGCATATTCACACTTCGGATAGTTACTGCAGGCGAAGAATGATCGGCCTTTCTTCGTCCGCTTCTGCACCAGATCACCTCCGCAATCCGGCTGGGGACATTTCACGCCGAGTGCCAACGGTTTCGTCGTCTTGCACTGTGGATAAGCGGAACAAGCGATGAACTTCCCGAAGCGTCCGGTCTTCACCACCATGGGACTACCGCATTTGTCGCACTTCTGATCAGTGGTAATTTCCTCTTTCGGCACAATTTTGATCGTCCCGTCCGGCAGCTTCTCGAAGTTTTGGGTATTCTTGCACGGTGGATCGTCTTTATAGGCCGGACAGGCGAGAAACTTCCCGTTGCGCCCCCACTTGATCTCCAACATCCGACCGCACTTCTCGCAAGGAATATTGGTCGGTGGCTCGACGATATCTTTGGGACCTGGAATCGTCTTGGCGCGCTCCATTTCCATGGTGAACGGCGCGTAAAAATCTCGAACCGCCGCCACCCACTGCTTATTGCCTTCTTCCACGGCATCCAGCTGTTCTTCAAGCTGTGAAGTGAAATCGACGTTGATGAGCTGAGGAAATCCCTTGAGCAGAAAATCATTGACCGTTTTCCCCGTCTCCGTTGGAACCAATCGCCCTTCGGTTTTCTCCACATACTTGCGGTCTTGGATGGTAGAAATAATTGCCGCATAGGTCGACGGGCGCCCGATCCCTTTTTCCTCCAGTTCCTTGATCAACAACGCTTCGTTGTATCGCGGTGGTGGCTGTGTAAAATGTTGTTTCGAGAGCAACCCCGGTACCGTTTGCGCCTCCTGTTCCACAAGCCGCAACTGCTCCCCTTCTGAGAGTGACGGCAGCTGACGTTCGTCGTCGTCTGCCTCCTGGTCAGCCTTGGGCTTTTGCGAGGGGGCTTCCTTATCGACACCCTCCATATAGACGATGGTATGTCCCGGAAACTTCACGACGGTTCCCGTCGAGCGGAAAATGTACCGAGTGGTCGTGCCAACCGGGGATGAATCGATGCGGGTCACATCCAAGATCGCCGGCACCATCTGCGATGCAATAAATCGATTCCAGATCAGCTTGTACAGATTGTACTGGTCTTGTTCCAAATACTGGCGGATCGACTCAGGATCACGGGCCGCTGACGTCGGCCTGATCGCCTCATGCGCTTCCTGTGCCGCTTTCGAGGTCTTGTACACATTCGGCGTAGCCGGAAGATACTCTGCTCCAAACCGCGACTGAATCACCTCCCGTGCATCAGCCATCGCCTCATTGGAAATACGCGGCGAGTCTGTTCGCATGTAGGTGATCAACCCTGTCGCCCCCTCGGCACCGATTTCGATCCCTTCGTATAACTGTTGCGCCAACGTCATAGTCTTCTTCGGCGAGAAATGTAACTTGCGCGACGCTTCCTGCTGCAGCCGACTGGTAATGAACGGTGCAACAGGGTTGCGCTTCTTTTCGCGTCGTTCAATCGATTGAACGACGAATGTCTTGCCTTGAACCTCGCCGACGATGCGACCAGCCTGTTCGGCATGTTCAATCGAAGCTTCTCCGCCATCGATACTATGGAGTTTGGCTTCAAACGAAGGCGGATCGGTACCGGCCAGGAGCGCGGTGATCGACCAGTACTCTTCGGCTCGAAAAGCCTCCCGCTCCGCTTCGCGCTCACAAATCAACCGCATCGCAACCGACTGCACCCGCCCCATGCTGAGACCGCGGCGCACCTTGTTCCAGAGCAACTGACTACCTTGATAGCCGACAATGCGGTCCAGAACGCGGCGAGCCTGCTGCGCATTGACAAGGTTCATATCGATCTCGCCTGGCGATTGCAGCGCGCGTTTGATCGCCGATTGCGTGATCTCGTTAAACAACACCCGGAAGATCTTTCCTTCCTGCTTTTTCTTCTTCGACTTTCCGAGCAACTCTTGCTCAAGATGCCAGGCGATGGCTTCCCCTTCGCGATCGGGGTCCGGTGCCAGAAAGACCTTATCTGCCTCTTCCGCTTTCTTCTTGATTTCGGACAAGACTTTCGACTTGCCTTTGATCGTGACGTACTGCGGCTCAAAATCGTTCTCAAGATCCACGCCCAGCTTACTGGTTGGCAAGTCTTTGACGTGTCCGACCGACGCCATCACCGTATAACCGCGGCCCAGATATTTTGTAATCGTCCTCGCCTTCGTCGGCGACTCAACGATAATCAAATTTTTTGCCATAGTAACTCCGTCCTCGCCTCGCGAACTGTATCATCCGTACCAAATATCGAAGATTCATGCAACTAGATTGGCAGTCGGGAACAATCGGCTGCGGTGAGACAAGGGAATGGGCCAATGGTGATGCAACGAGGATACTGTTGGCTTTGGGCTTCTGACGGCAGATTATTTGTATCAGAGAAAGGGACTCCCGTCCCCGATGCGTAGCCACTTTTTCATTCGTTTTATGGTTATCGTCTGACGTCAGCTCCACACATTACTCATTCTAGAGACGGATGTATTGCTGACCAGGCAACTGACGGATGCGCCCTCCCAACTCGAGAGAGAGTAATGTTGCGACGACCTGTGCCGCACTCAACCCGGTGCGCTCAATAAGCATATCGACCGACCGTGCCTCATAAGACAGCGCCTCGTAGACCCTGGCCTCTTCGTGACGCAACGGAGCCACCGGATCCACCACCGTGCGATCCAACCGCAACATGGTCCGTTGTCGCGCATCGACTTGGGGCAGAATCTCATCCAGAATGTCTCGCGCACTTTCGATGAGTTTCGCTCCCTCCTTGATCAAGCGATTTGACCCTCGACAAGCTTCTTCTTTAATGGAACCTGGCACTGCGAACACGTCCCGTCCTTGCTCTAATGCCAACTTTGCAGTGATCAATGACCCGCTATCGGTTGTCGCCTCGCTGACCAAGACCCCCAGCGACAACCCGCTGATGATCCGATTTCTCCGTGGAAAGTGGTGACTTTGGGGAGCCGCACCGATCGGCAATTCCGAGAGAATGGCACCGTGTGATTCGATCGTCCGCCGGAGCGTCTGATGTTCAGACGGATAGGTTCGATCGATGCCACAACCCAATACCGCAATCGTTCGCCCCTTGCCTGCAAGTGCGCCTCGATGAGCCGCCGCGTCGATCCCACGCGCCAAACCACTCACAATAGTCACGCCGCATTCCGCGAGGTCCTTTGCGATCTCTTCCGTCATCACTCTTCCAACAGGAGTCGCCCGTCGTCCGCCCACAATGGCCACCGCCACCGCATCCTGGGGCGACAGCGCTCCGCTCACGTATAACAGCGGTGGCGGGTCAGGAATCGCTTTCAATCGTGCCGGATAGTCATCGTCGAAGAACCTCAGAGTCTGAATCTTGTGGCGTACAGCGTAGGCAATCTGACGATCGATCTGCCGACGAATCTCCGCCGGCGGCCCCCGACGAATCGCGTCCGCTAATTCTGAGCTGCACCCTGCTGCAACCAACTCATCACTGGCGGCATGCAGCACGGCACCAGGTGATCCAAAGGCGTGAATGAGCTTCAGTAACGTCCGATCTCCGACGCCGTCGATGGCGTGAAGGGAGAGCCACGCGGTCAGGAAGGCTTCTTCCATACTCGGCCTCGGTCACACAAAGGGGAGTCATCTCACGGCAGGAGGATTCGGCTGCCCCGTGGACTATCAGCGGCTACGACAGGACACCACTACAATACGACAAGGTCATACTGTTCTAGATGCAACTGACTGTCCGGTGTCACGATGATTTTTGCCGAGCAGTCTCGTTCCAGCGATTCGACCCCATGACGCTCTTCATCCTGAAGGAGCTCGGCAACCGTCGGGTGCGCCCCCACGATAATCCGTTGCTGATCGGCAGAGGGCTCAATCCGTCGGATCTCACGAAAAATCTCGTAGGCAACGGTCGTGGGAGACTTCGTATACCCACGGCCTTCACAATACCGGCAGGGTTCCGACAACGAGCGTAAGAGATCCTCTCGGACTCGCTCACGGGAAATCTCGATTAAGCCGAGGTCCGAGATCCGAGAAATCCTGGTCCGCGCCTTATCCGAACCCATGGCATCCACCAGCGCATGGTAGACCTTGTCGCGATTTTTTTCCCGTTCCATATCGATAAAGTCAACGATGATGATCCCGCCGATTCCACGCAATTTCAGCTGATATGCCACCTCTTTGGCCGCCTCCAGATTGTTGCGTAAGATCGTCTCTTCTTGATCTCGCTTCCCGACAAACCGCCCTGTATTGACATCGATCACCGTCATCGCCTCGGTATGATCGATCACCAGATATCCGCCCGACTTCAGCCAGACCTTTCGGCTCAAGGCACGGACAATCTCCTGTTCCACGCCAAGATGGTCGAACAACGGCTCATCCTTGTCATATAAGTGAATCCGGGCCGTTTGCTCCGGAGAAAAACGCTGGACAAAACTCCGAATGGCGTCGTACTCCTCTCGCGAATCGATCCAGAGTCGATCCACTTTCTTACTGAACAAATCTCGGACGACACGGAAGCTGAGGCTGAGGTCTGAATGGAGTAACGCCGGAGCCGGAAGCTGCTCCCGTTTCGTCAAAATGTCCTGCCACAAGACATGCAGAAAATCCACGTCGGACTTCAGCTCATCTTCTTTGACCCCTTCGCTGACCGTCCGCACGATATACCCGTACCCCGGACGCCGAACTCGGCGCATGATGTCCTTCAGCCTAGCCCGTTCCTCGTCTCGTGGAATCCGTCTGGAAACACCGATATGATCGACATTCGGCATAAACACTAGGTATCGCCCAGGCAGCGAGACATACGTGGTCACTCGAGACCCCTTGGTGCCGA
This sequence comes from Nitrospira sp. CMX1, assembly GCF_054902215.1. Lineage (NCBI taxonomy): Bacteria > Pseudomonadati > Nitrospirota > Nitrospiria > Nitrospirales > Nitrospiraceae > Nitrospira > Nitrospira sp. CMX1. Next base: position 22,002 of record NZ_JBUBKD010000074.1, read on the forward strand.
TCGGCCCCTTTGAGATCTGCACCATCAGTTCCTGCCCCTCGCTCAGGAGCTGCTCAATCGGCTTCGCACTCTGACGTTTCGGCCGCAGCATGTCCGAGTCTTTCTCGTCTTCTTCCGCTTCAACCAACATGTCACCGGGCTCCGCCTCTACTAACAAATCCGAGACGTGCATGAATGCCGCCTTCTCCAGCCCGATATCGACGAAAGCCGCCTGCATCCCCGGCAAGACCTTGGCGACCCGTCCCTTGTAAATATTCCCCACAAAATCTTTGTGCTTCGCCCGGTCTCCGAATAAATCCGTAACGACACTGCCATCAAGCACGGCGACACGAGTTTCTTCCCGCGCGACCGTTATCGCAATTTCACTTCCCATACACACTCCTTTTGGTTCATGGCCACAGAGACTAACGGACGGTGAGTGATGCGGGAAAGAACCCGGATCGGCACCTCATCCATACAACCAGCTCCATTGGCAATCAACACTCTATAACGCTCCGAACAGCGGCCCTCGATGGCCCACCTGTTCAACAGGTCTCAATAAAATAAGCTCAGCCGCTTGCGTTTGACATTCAACAGCAAGCCCAACGCCGCCATGGTCATAATCGTGGCACTTCCGCCGTAACTCACCAACGGCAGGGGGATGCCGACGATCGGAAACATACCCGCAGTCATCCCGATATTGACCACGACACAAAAACAGAGCATCGCCACGATTCCCGCGGCGAGCAACGCTCCGAGCTGGTCCTTCGCTTTGGACGCAATTTCCAACGAGAGCCAGATCAGCCCAACAAACAACGTCAACAGCACCAACACGCCCATGAATCCCCATTCCTCCGCGAACACGGCAAACACGAAGTCGGTATGCCCCTCCGGCAAGAACTTCAGCTGACTTTGGGTTCCGCCGTAGAGCCCCTTCCCCAATAGCTCCCCTGACCCAATGGCGATTCTCGATTGCAGCGCGTGATACCCCTTCCCACCTGGATCATAATCTGGGTCAACGAACGCCATAATGCGCTGTCGTTGATAATCATGCAAGGACCCCCAGGCCCCTTCCCAGGCAAAGGGGAACAGCATGATCGAAAACAATAAAATGACCCCTAAAGCTTGTGATCGTACTCCTACCATAAGCAGCATGGCCGCATACACGGCGACAAAACTCAGCCCACTGCCCAAATCCGGTTGCTTCACAATAAGCAGCAGACCAGGCAGCACCAAGAGCCCCGGGACGATGACCCGTTGCAACCACCCCACCCTTGGGGCCTTCGAGTAGTAGTGGGCCAGGACCAAGACAAGAACGAGCTTCGCAAACTCCGACGGCTGGAAACTCAACGGACCCATGGCGATCCACCGCTGAGCCCCCTTGCTCGTTCGTCCCTCGAATAAGACGACGACCAGCATCAGCAAGACCACGCCATAAGCCGGATAGGCAAACCGGGCAAGGTGGTGATAGTCCGATGCCCACATGATGAGGAACGCCACAGCGCCGACACCGATCCAGACTAATTGCTTGAGATAATAGGGCGTCCCGACACCACGCTGCCCATACGTGACACTGTAAATAGAGAGTACGCCGATGCCGAGAATGGCGAGAATCAGCGCAACGTAGCGAATGTCGAAACTATCGAGCCCCCGATGTTCGGTCAATGGATTGATCATGAGTCGTTCGAGAACCGTCCGGGCTCTTCCATGCTGGAACGCTCTGAGATGACCGCCGGTACCTGTGGGGTCAATTTCATATAGGCTTCGATGACTTCCTTTGCGAGTGGGGCAGCCGCCGCCCCACCGTGCCCCATGTGTTCACCAATCACGGCCACGGCGATCTTGGGAGACTCGACCGGCGCAAAAGCCACAAACCATGCATGGTCTCTGAACTTTTTGGGGATACTTTCCTCAGGCCCGGTGCGGAGGGCCGCCACCTGCGCCGTACCGGTTTTGCCCCCAATCGTCACCACTGAGGACTTGGCTCGTGTCGCCGTTCCTTTGGCTACGACATCGGCCAGCGCGTCTTTAATGACACGGAAGGTTTCGGGCTTCACCGAGAGCTTCCCACGTGGAACCGCCGGAAGCTCTTGAAGGTTACCCGTCATGCGGTCCATCACCGCCTGAACCAATCGAGGACGGTAACTAATGCCGTTATTCGCCACCGTGCCGATGAGGCTCGCCATTTGCAACGGTGTCACCGTGACATAGCCCTGCCCGATCGCGGCGGAAATCGTTTCGCCCGGCAACCACTGCTCGTTCTTCGCCTTCTGCTTCCACGCCGTTGACGGCATGATACCCGACCGCTCGGATGGCAGCTCCACCCCGGTCACCTTCCCAAGGCCTAAGTCTTTCCCGAATTCCGCCATCACGTCGATCCCCAGACGCTGCCCGACCGTGTAAAAATATACGTCACAGGAATGGACCAAGGCGTTATGGAGATCCACATACCCGTGTCCACCAGCCTTCCAGTCGTGATACAGCCGTTTCCCGAACTGGTAGCCTCCATTACAAAACACTGTATTGGACGGTGACATGGTTTTCGTTTCTAACGCGGCAATGGCCATCGGAATCTTGAAGGTCGAGCCGGGCGGATATTGTCCCTGTGAGGCCCGATTGTTCAGCGGACGCCCCTCGTCTTGGACGATTTCTACCCACTGTTTTGCGGTGAGTTCCCGCGAGAGGACATTGGGATCGAACCCAGGACGACTGGCCATGGCCAAAATATCCCCATTATTCGGATCGAGCGCAACAATGGCCCCCTGCTCTTCACCCAGCAGGTCTTCCGCCACCTTCTGAAGTCGCGCATCAATGGTCAAATACAGATCATTGCCGGCCTGCGGCTTTTCGACCACCGTTGCCCTCTTCTCATGGCCGAGCGCATCGACCTCCACATTCTTTTGACCGGCGACGCCCCGCATATGTCGATCATAGGACTTTTCCACGCCATACTGTCCCACGACGCTCCCTTGATGGAGATCAAGAAACTCTGGCTTCTCCAGTTGCTCCCCGGAAATTTCTCCCACATAGCCCAGGATGTGAGCAGCCGTCATCCCACCAGGATAATTGCGCTGCGATTCCACCTGAATCATGACACCGGGCAGATCAAGACGGTGCGATTCCACCAATGTGGCGTCGCGTAACGTCATTCGGTCCTTGATCTTTCGTGGAAGCAGTTTACTCCCCTTGGCGGCCAGTTTTTTCCGAACAAGGGCGGCGTCAAGACCGAGCAGGTCGGTCAGCTGCTTTACCAAAAGCTCACGATCCTTCACGTCTTCCAAGGTGACATAGAGGCTGAAGCTCGGCACATTATTCGCCAGAAGTACCCCATGCCGGTCGTAGATCAACCCGCGGGCCGGCTCCAGCAGGACCTGTCTGGTCCGATTGTTTTCAGACAAATCGCGATAGTAGGGCCCCTCGCGAATCTGCAGATGCCAGAGACGCAGCCCGAGCAGCGCCACAACCAGCAGAAGCCCCATACGGAGAATGAGCAGCCGCCGATGAAGGTCACCGAACTCTGTTTCTGGATAATGGGCCGTCGCCACGTACCTACCTACATTCGGGATTCAGACATCAACTGTTCGATGTTGAACTGACTCCACATCAGCCAGTAGATGGCCCCACCGATGACCGCATCAAGACAGGCTTGCGGCAACGCCACATTCCAGACCGCCCACAAGACATCCTGTTGAGGATTCAGTTTCAGGACAATCGGCGTCACCAGGCCGACGAGGCATGACATCGCCAACAAGCCCACAACGAGCACGAGCGGACTGAGATAGACCATTTGTCGTCCCGCCAGGCCGGCGATAAACCCAAGCCCCCCCTTCAGCATCGCGCCGGTAATCACGTCTTGAGCAGAAAACAGACTCAACGCCCATCCGATTGCCACCCCAACTAGCAACCCATCCAGCTCGCCGCTGATGAGGCCGATCAAACAGACCGCCACCAGACCAAGATCCGGCTTCACGCCCCAGAGGGTCAGGTGCGGCAACAGCACGGATTGAACCGGCACGATCCCCACGATGATGGCACCGTAGATAAAGGTTTTCATGGTTTAGCTCTTGGCGGACTCAATCGCTCTTTTTCTGTCGGCAGCTGAGAAGACTGAATGACCAACACCTCTTCAACCCGGGTGGGGTCAACTTCAGGCGTCAGCTCGGCCGACTGGAACAAAGCTTCCTCTTCTTTATCAATTCTCGTGATCGTGCCGATCGCGAGCCCCCGTGGAAACCCTTCCACCAACCCTGACGTGACGACTCGATCGCCAGGCCGCGCGCCCGACAACAACGGAATATACTTCAACCGTGCCTCGCCCTGCGTCGTCCCTTCAACAATTCCCTCGTCTCTTGTGCGCTGAATCAGTCCCGCAATCGCATTATTCGGGTCCGTCACTAATAACACCACAGCGGTTGACGCCGTTGTCTTTACGATCCGCCCCACAACGCCTGCGGGAGTAATCACTCCCTGATCCGCTTGGACCCCATCGGATGAGCCCTTATCCAAAATGATGGTCTTATACCAATTACCGGTATCGCGACCGATCACTTGGGCTGTGATGAGTGTGGGAAGGGCTTGCTTCTTGAACTCCAGCAGGGTCGCCAGTCGCTCCGTTGCCGCGGCAGATTCGCGCAGTTGCCCATTCTGTTCCTTCAGCAGTTCTAACTCCCGTTTCAACTGCCGATTCTCTTCTTCCATCCCCTGAAGCGCGACATAACCGCCCCATATTCCGGCAATCCGATCATGAACCCCTGCCACGGCACGCAGGGGCCAACTGATGATCCACCCGAGCGGGCCACCCACGCCTTGAAACACACTTTGGAGTTGGCCTGGCAGAAGGAGAAAGCCGAGGATCAGAACGACGGCAAGAACGAGGGCCACACGCCTGGCATTAGACGTCACGCGTAAATTGACCATCCACATGAGGGGATGGGACCTTACCGGAGGTTGTTCGCCTGAGACATGACCGATACTTTCCGAAGCAGATCCAATTCGTCCAGAATTTTCCCGACTCCCAAGACCACGGACGTCAACGGATCATCGACCGTAATGATCGGCAAGTTCGTTTCTTCACGGAATCGTGTATCCATCCCCTTCAAGAGGGACCCCCCGCCAGTCAACACGATCCCGCGATCGATGATATCACCGGCCAGTTCGGGTGGGGTGTTTTCCAAGGCAATCTTGATGGCATTGACAATGGTCCCAATCGGCTCCTGCAACGCCTCACGCACCTCGGCGTCATCAATGACTAAGGTACGCGGGATCCCCGTGATCAAATCCCGTCCTTTGATCATCATGGTTTTCCGTTCTTCGAACGGATAGGCGGATCCAATTTCAAACTTGATCCGCTCGGCCATGTGTTCGCCGATCAGCAGATTATACTTCTTCTTGATGTAATTCATGATCGCTTCGTCCATTCGATCGCCTGCGACCTTGACGGACTCACTATAGACGATCCCGCCCAGCGAGATGACGGCGATGTCGGTCGTGCCCCCCCCCACATCGACGACCATGTTGCCGGATGGCTCCGTGATCGGTAGCCCTGACCCGATCGCCGCCGCAACCGGTTCCTCAATGAGATAGACTTCCCGAGCCCCGGCCAATTCCGCCGAGTCACGAACCGCCCGTTGCTCGACTTGCGTAATGCGAGAAGGGACACCGATGATAATCCGCGGCCGAACGAACGCACTGCGATTGTGGGCTTTTCGGATGAAGTGTTTCAGCATTTGCTCAGCCATCTCAAAGTCGGCGATCACGCCTTCTTTCATGGGCCGAACCGCCACGATGTTCCCCGGCGTACGACCGAGCATTTTCTTGGCATCGGTGCCAACGGCAAGCACCTTTTCGCTCTTCTTCTCCACCGCGACCACGGAAGGCTCATTGAGGACGATCCCCTTCCCACGCACGTACACCAGGGTGGTTGCCGTCCCTAAGTCGATTGCCAGGTCATCGGAAAACCACCCGAACACATCTCCCGGAAACCCCACGATATCTCTCCCTTCAGCTGAGCTGGCCCATTCAGAGTCCAGCTGGTGTGCGTGATCGATCTGGCACTTAGTCCGGGACTGCTAATTGACCGGCGTCTAACACGTGTGTCCGGGCCACTTCATCGCCGAGGCGACGCCCCTGCTCATTCCCAATAATCAAAAAACTTTCAAACGCGACGATCGCCAGAGAGGCAAGCCATCCGATGTACGGGATCGCGTACGCGACCTGTGCCCCGCCCAGTGGAAGATTGCGGATGATCGACTCTCGAAACCCTGCGGTCTCCCGACCATCTACTCGCACAGTTTGTAACCCGACCAGCCGCTTGCCGATGCTCTTCCCTCCCGCAAACCCATCGGCAATCAGGATGTACGTCAAACCGGAAAGAAAACCGACCGGAGGAGCAATTTCGCCGGCAGCGACGACAATGAACAGATCGATCAACTTCGCGATGAATCGATTCAGCACATGGGCCTTCGGATAAACCCGTGAATCGAATGACCTCGAGTCTGGCCCCTCCCCTACCAAGGGATCTCCTTCTAATTAGTGGCAAAGTATAACAAAATTCGCCACCTTGCACAAACAAAGCGTCATCTTTTTCTGAATATTTTTTCAAACCACCCGGAAGCAGCTAGGAAACCTCCTGAACCTGAGACTCCCACATGCGCAATCCCCCTGCTGAGTCGGATGCCCCCGGAGCGGCCCCTTGCCTTCCGCCCAGCCCATAAGTACACTGTTGGCTTCACAAAAGCAAAGAGGGGTCTGATGATCAAGACGATGCGGGATGCGGCACACAATTATCCTTGGCTCTTGAAGTCCATCATGGGGATCTTGGCCATTGCCTTCGTCATTACGATGGGATGGTGGGGATTCGGTGAACAGGCTGGTGGGCCAGTTGCGAAGATCGGCGAACAATCCGTTACGCTCGATGAGTTTAAGCGCACCTACGAAAACATGCACCGCATCTATAAGGACAACGTCAAGACCGACTTCAAAGAGGAGGAGTTCAAGGACTTCGTCATGGGCCAGCTGGTCGACAGCCGCGTCTGGATCATCGCCGCCCAAGAGATGGGTGTGCGGGTGTCTGATGCCGATTTACGTGAGTTGATCATGCAAACACCGGTCTTTCAGAAAAACGGCGCGTTCGATCCAGAACACTATAAACGTATCCTCGCCGCTAATCACCTGACCCCGGCCGCGTTTGAATCGATCCAGCACCAGGAAGTCTTGGCCAACAAGGCCCGCATGATCGTCCGAGACTCCGTGGCACTGACGCCTGAGGAAATCGCCGAAGGGCAGTCCCTCATGACCAGGCCCGCTGATGGTAACGACCCTGCAAAGATGGCTGAGGCCAAGCAACGGGTACTGGATGACATGCTGTTGCAGAAGCAACAACGCGCATTGGTCTCATTCCAGCAGTCGATGAAAGCGAAGATCCCGGTCACCATCCGCCGCGAATTGCTTTAAACCAATCTGTGCAGCACTCGGGGCCGTCAACGTTGCCGACGAGCCCCGATCCGCCTCACTCCAGACCCTCTATATTGGTGCTCCTACTCACGCAAGAAACCAGGAAAGAGGCTCTCGCTACTTCACCCGACCTATCCGTGAATAGATCAGCCAAGGATGAACGAAGTGGGTGTCCTGCGGTGTGCTAGAGGATCAGCATCGCATCGCCGTAGCTGTAGAAGCGATAGCGTTCTTTGACGGCTTCTTCATAGGCCCCGCGAATGGGCTCGATGCCGGCGAAGGCTGAGACCAACATCAGCAAGGTCGTCTTGGGTAGGTGAAAATTCGTCATCATCCCATCGACTATCCTAAATTCAAATCCCGGCGTGATGAAGAGGCGGCTTTCGCCGGACAGCGGCACCATCTCGCCCTTTTCCTTCATGACGGTTTCAAGCGTTCGGACGACCGTCGTCCCCACCGCAACCACCCGTCCGCCGGCTCGCTTCGTTTGATTGATCATATCGGCTGTCTCTGGGCTCACGTGAAAGACTTCTCCCCCCATCTGATGGTCCTCGATCCGCTCTGTCGTCACCGGCTTGAACGTGCCAGGCCCAACATGCAGGGTCACGGTCGCAACGTTGATGGCAACATTGCGTAGGCGTCGAAACAGTGCTTCCGTAAAGTGGAGTCCCGCTGTCGGTGCGGCAATCGCACCCTCATGTTTTGCAAACATCGTCTGATACCACTGGTGATCCTCTCGAGTCGGTACACGCTTAATGTATGGGGGAAGCGGCATCACCCCGCGTGCGTCAAAAAACTGCGTGACGGGCATCGGGCTCTCCATAACTACCTCCGTTCCCGTCGCATCGCGCTTGACGATTGTCGCGTAGGACTGTTGATCAAATTCAATGATCTGCCCGACTCGAAACGACCCCTTCACCATGATTTCCCATCGCTGGCCCACCAGATTCTTCACAAACAACACCTCAACCGGCGTTCCCGTCGACTTCTTGATTCCCGGAACCCGTGCGGCCATAACCTTGGTATCGTTCACCACAAGAAGATCGCCTGGCTTCAGCAATACAGGAAGATCCGCGACATGATGATGCTGGCGCTGTTGAGTAGCTCTGTTGAGGAGCAGCAACTGCGCGCGATCGCGAGGGCTCGCAGGCTGCAACGCAACCAGAGCAGGATCGAAGGGAAAATCGAATTCAGAAAGGTGCATTAGGAAGGAGGCATCGATGGGACAGGAGGTATTTTCGTCAACGCGACATCACGCAATTCCGTCCCCGGATAGTAATAGCTCAAGATGCTCGAAAACGAATAGCCTAACTCTGCCAACTCTTTTGCGCCCCACTGGCAGAGACCTACCGCATGGCCGGCTCCATAACCGGAGAGGACGAGATCCTGTCCGATCGCTTGAACGGTAAATTGAGTGCTGGGCACAATCGTATAGCCTACCGCTTTACGGAGATCCTCCCCCCGTATCACCAACTCCCCGTTCGAATGCACAACTCGCAGGGTGGCGACTCGCCCGGCACGGCTGTACGACTCCGGAGCAACCTGTGAAATCGTTCCCACCGAAAATCCCTGTTGCCGGAGATTCTTCTCCAGCGTCCCGATCTTCACGGATGCTTTCCACTGATAATAGGGAGACTCAATGTCGAACGGACACTCCACTCCCTTCAAATAGGGAAGATCCTTTGACCACACCGTCATCGCATCTTCCGTCACTCCTGCCGCCGTGGATGAAAACGCGGCGTAGATTGGAGCGCCTTGGTAAGTCACCACGAGCCCCCTTGTGGATTCCACCGCCGCGATCACTCGGGCATCAATGCCTTGGCGGCCACGATACACCTGATCCTGAATTCCGGCCACCACATCATAGTCTCGAGTGGAATTCAACATACGTTGGTACAGTGCGTACGTCCGAGTGGCGACGGCCTGCACCTTCAGCATCTCCGGATGCCATGTTGAATTCACTTCTGCCGGCACGACACCTTTGACATATTCCTCTAAATCAACATGATTGACGAGGAGGCGGCTTTTCCCTCGTCGGACGAGCTGGACGACGCCACTGACATGGAGCGCCCCGTTTTCATCGCCGGTATGCACCGTAGATCGCTTGCCGTTCCCACTCAACCAAATGGTAAGATCACGAGTACCTGCCCGTAGTGTTAATTGATCCGTCACCACCGGTTTGCCGTTGAGGATCAGGGCATGGCCTCGCACCTTGATCTTCAGAACGGAGTCGTAAGACCAGGCCTGATGCTGTTCATCGGTCACCCACAGCGCTTGCTCACTCGAGACTTCAAGCTGCTGAACATCGGACGCCAGCAGGACGCGGATCGATTGTGCCGCCTGGGCCTCGGGTACCGTGCCTGCCCCCAGGCAGACTCCCAATCCCGCTGCGCCGACCCAAAGCCGTACCCGTGTCAACGACGGAAGAGCCATCCCACGATACAGAATATCAGACTTAGCAGCACACTGAGGAGAATACTGGTGGCGACAGGAAAATAGAAGCTGACGTTCTCACGTTTGATGGAAATGTCACCAGGCAACTTGCCGAGCCAACTGAGGCTACTCCCAAGACCGGGAATCCGGTCAAGGGCAATCAGCAGCACTCCCAGTGCGACAATGCCAAGCCCTACTCCAATGAAAATCTTTCCAATGGTGGTCCATTCCGGCATCACTCGCAATCTCTGTATGAACAGTTGGTTTTTCCCATGCCGCAGCCTAGGATAGCCTCTCAGCCATTCACGAGACACTCTGCAATCTGAATCGCATTGAGAGCCGCTCCCTTGCGCAGATTATCGGATACCACCCAGAGATTAAGGCCGTTGGCGATCGATTCATCCTCGCGCACCCGACCGATGTAGACTTCGTCCTTTCCCGTTGCATCAAGCGGCATAGGATAGAGTTTCTTCGTTGGATCATCATAGACCAACACACCGGGCATGGCTGCGAGGGCCGCACGCGCCTCATTTACGCTTAAGGGGCGTTCCAATTCGACATTGATCGCTTCGGAATGGCACCGCAGCACCGGCACGCGTACCGTCGTGGCAGTCACCCTCAGGTTCGGGGCACCAAGGATCTTCCGAGTCTCTTTCGCAATCTTGACCTCCTCTGAGCAATCGCCTCCCTCATTGAATGAGCCGATGTGCGGCAAAAGATTGAAGGCAATTTGGTAGGGATAGACCTTGGTCGTGACGTCACGAAACGCCAATAAGTCCTTCGTCTGATCCATCAACTCATCCATGGCCGCCGATCCGGTTCCCGATACGGATTGGAACGTCGTCACCACCACACGCTTCACGCCCACCGCATCGTGCAGCGGTTTGAGTGCCATGACCAGCGGTGTGGTCGTGCAGTTGGGAATGGCGACGATGCCGCGAGGCATGTCCCGTAACGCCGCCGCGTTGACCTCCGGCACCACCAGCGGGACCTGCTCATCCATGCGAAAAACGGCGCTATCATCAATCACCGCGATGCCGGCAGCGCCCAATCGATGCCCATACTCCTTGCTGATCGTATCCGTCGCGGAGATAAAGGCCAGATCGACACCATCGAACGACGAGGATTCCGTCAGTTCCTCAACCGTCCACTCCTTCCCCTGACACGCCATGATCTCGCCCGCTGATCGCTTGGAAGCGAACAACCTCAGGCTGGTCAGCGGGAACTGCCGCTCCTCCAATATTTCGAGCGTTTCCTGGCCGACCGCACCGGTTGCGCCAAGGATGGCCACCACATAACCTGGTTTCCTCTTCAGCATGCCGTTCCTACTCCAATGTCAATACGCGAATACGATGATTGAACGTGTCCGCCACCAGCAGCGTTCCGTCGCGATCGGCAACGATACCGAATGGGTAACAGACTCCGGCTTCTCGTGCGAGACCGCCATCGCCCGAGTAACAAGGACTTCCTTGCCCGGCCACACAGACCGCCATTCCCGACTCCTGGTCCCATTCTCGGATCAGGTGATTATCAGAGTCCGTCAGAAAGAGCCGCCCTTGGGGATCAATGGCAATTCCGGTCGGACGTGCAAGACTTGCTGATGCTGCACCCAACGCTGACTCATATCGATAGGGTCCACCATCCCCCGCGACGGTAACGATCAGCCCTGTTGAGAGATGGAGACAGCGAACCCGACCATTGAAGGTATCAGCGATGTGGAGGTGGTCACCAGCGAACGCCAAGCCACTTGGACCCGCAAGAGCTGTCTCAACCCCAAGCTTCCCATCCCCATCGTAGGTCGCTGCTCCGGTTCCAGCAACGGTCTGAATCACACCGGTCCTCAAATCAACCATCCGTACACGATGGTTGCTCTGATCAGCGATATACAGCCGAGTATCGTCGTCATTCATGGCCAATGCCGCAGGTTCATTGAGCGCCGCCTGATGGGCAAGACCCCCATCTCCCGAGAATCGAGCGTGACCGGTCCCAGCCAAGGTTGTGATAACACCCGTCGCTGCATTCACCATCCGCACGCGATGGTTCATGGTATCGGCAATATACAGATTGCCAGTCCGATCAACCGCAACAGCCGTGGGGAAGTTGAGCTGAGCACGGATCGCAACCTCACCGTCTCCACCATATCGAGTCGATGTAGATGGCCCTTGGGTCCAATACCGGACGGTCCCACTCAAGTCAGCTTGCTGAGTGTACGCACTCGTTCCCGGCACATCACTCCCTTCAGCCAAGGGGTCTTCGTGCTCAAGAGATACCGCCGGTTCTGGCTGTACGACCGAAAGCCCATGCTCAACGACAGGGATACCGGCCACCGTCGAGATAAGACCAGTGGCACGCTCTATTTTCCGAATCACATGATTTTCTGAATCGGCCACATACACATTACCATGGGAATCGACTGTCACACCCTTGGGCTCATTCACACGTGCGGATACCGAAGGCCCACCATCGCCCGTGAAGCCTGGCTCACCGTTCCCGGCGAGCGTGCGGATCATCCATGTGGACAGAATAGCTGCCATAGCTTGGACGGTGATGCCTAGCTCAGATTGCGAACGACGGCTTCGCCCATCTCTACCGTACCGACGACCTTCGCACCCGGGTTCTGAATATCTTTCGTGCGATATCCAAGATCGAGTGTTTTGACGATGGCCTGATCAATGGCTTCTGCCTCTTTCTCGAGCTGAAAAGCGTACGACAGCATCATGGCGGCAGAGGCAATCGTCGCGATGGGATTGGCGATGTTCTTCCCGGCAATGTCCGGTGCACTCCCGTGAATTGGTTCAAAGAGGCCGACCTTGGCACCGATGCTGGCCGACGGTAACATCCCGATTGATCCGGTCAACATCGCCGCTTCATCGCTGAGAATATCCCCGAACATATTATTGCAGAGCAGCACGTCAAACTGACGAGGGTTTCTCACCAATTGCATTGCGGCGTTATCAACATAGATATGGCTGAGCTCCACGTCCGGATAAGAGGCATGGACGTCGATCACAACTTTCCGCCAAAGCTCCGAGGACTCTAAGACATTCGCTTTATCGACCGATGTCACTTTCTTACGCCGCTTTCGTGCCGCCTCGAATGCGACTTTAGCAATTCGTCGCACTTCTTCCGTCGTATAGACTTCCGTATTGACTCCCCGCTCATCTCCATTCGGTAACTTCTCGATCCCTTTCGGTTTGCCGAAATAGATGCCGCCGGTCAGCTCACGGATCACGAGGATGTCGATCCCCTCGACTACCTCACGCTTCAACGTGGAAGCATCCACGAGGGTCGAATACAATTTCGCCGGCCTCAAGTTGGCATAGAGTCCGAGGGCCTCTCGGATTCCGAGCAGCGCGCGCTCAGGGCGAAGGCTGTACTCCAGCCCTTCCCACCTGGGCCCGCCGACGGCCCCCAAGAGGACCGCATCACTCTGTTTGGCTAGGGCCAATGTATCCTTCGGCAGGGGAACACCAAGCTTGTCAATCGCCTGCCCGCCGATATCACCAGGAACAAACTCGAATGCATGTCCGAATTTCTCTGCGATCACCTTCAATACCTTGACGGCTTCAGGGACGATTTCTCGCCCGACCCCGTCTCCAGCCAACACTGCAATCTTTGCCTTCACTGCGACTCCTTTCGAGCCTGCGCTCGGCTCATGACCTACTCCAGTATCGTTTCGTCTTCCATCCGCCAGGCCGGATCAACAAGACATAAAAACTCAATGTCGGTGTCTCCGGTATTGTCGAGAAACTGTTGCCCGCCTGGCGGTACATAGATCGTCGTTCCCGGCTCAACCAGTGTCACTTGATCGTTAACCGTCAATCGGCCCATCCCGGAAATGAAGTAATAGACTTCAGACGAGACCAAGGCATGTCGTTTCGAGCAGTGACCGGGCGGCAAGGTTCCGTGGGCGAGACTATAGTTCAGCGACAACCGATGTTTGGCAGGATGAAAAATCTCCCGCAAACGGGTCTCGTCCCCGGCTAGAAACTCGGGGCGATCCGCTAGGGTCACCTTGAACAAGGACAAGCTCCCTCGATCGAATCGACTTCATCTCTCACCGGACAGTGGAAAAGGACGCCGGCGACGTTCCCGCATCGCTCAAAGGCTCAACGTACCGAAGCGCATACTCCCGCCCATTCACTTGCGGCTGCCTTTATGAGCATCGTGAAGATATGGTGACATCCACAACCTGCTCAAAGAAATAAACTGTACCGTGGAGTTCCGCGTCAAATCAAGTTCACCTTCTGCTCACCTTGTGCTTGCCTTGCCGCCAAATAGGACAACTTATTCAGCGCACTGATGTAGGCTCGGGCGGATGCCGTGATGATATCAGTATCGGCCCCATGCCCTGACACCGTCCGTCCGTCTTCCTCGACCCGCACGGAGACTTCCCCCTGAGCATCGGTCCCGCCGGTGATGGCTTTGACGACGTACATCAATAATCGACTCTTGGTCTGCGTCAGGGTTGCAATGGTTCGATACACGGCATCCACCGGCCCATCACCGGTCCCGGTTTGTGAGACAGGCTTACCATCGATCTCCAGTTCAACCGTGGCCGTTGGGACCCGATCTGTTCCACTGGTCACCTGAAGCGACCTTAAGACGAGCCGTTCAGCCATCTTTGAGAGCTCTTCCGAGACGATGACTTCGAGATCTTCCTCAAAAATCTCTTTTTTGTGGTCGGCAAGCTTTTTAAACCGTTCGAAGGCATGATTCACTTCCGCCTCACCGAGCTTGTACCCCAACTCTTCCAATCGCTGCCGAAAGGCATGCCGCCCGGACAACTTGCCCATAACCATCTGGCTCTCGACCAAACCAATCGATTCCGGACGCATAATTTCGTAGGTCGCCTTTTCCTTCAGCAAGCCGTCTTGATGGATACCCGAGGTGTGGGCAAAGGCATTAGCCCCCACGATCGCTTTATTGGGTTGCACCACCATGCCGGTAATCTTGCTCACCAAACGACTGGTCTTCGCAATCTCCTCTGTCCGAATCCCGGTATCGGCATGGTAAAAATCTTTCCTCGTTCGGAGTCCCATCACGATCTCCTCTAACGAAGTATTCCCCGCGCGCTCACCGATACCGTTGATCGTACACTCAACTTGTCCGGCCCCGTTCATAATGGCCGCCAGGCTGTTCGACACCGCAACCCCCAGATCATTGTGGCAATGGACGGAAATCACGGCTTGCTTGGCATTGGAAACCTTGTCGCAAATTCCTTTAATCAGTGCGCCGAATTCTTGTGGAACCGCATAGCCCACCGTGTCAGGGATGTTCACAGTCCCGGCTCCCGCAGCAATCACCGCCTCGATCACTTCGTAGAGAAACGACGGGTCGGACCGGCTCGCATCCATGGGAGAGAATTCAACATCCTCGACATACCCGCGCGCACGCTGAACCATCTCAACCGCCCGCTGCTTGGCCTGTTCCCGCGTCATCCGAAATTGGTGTTTGAGATGAATATCGGACGTCGATAAAAACGTGTGGATACGGACCTTTGGTGCGCCCTTTAAGGCTTCCCATGCCCGATCAATGTCTTCGGGACGAGCCCTCGCCAGGCTGCAGATCGTCGGCCCCTCCACCTCCTGTGCAATCCGTCGTACCGCGTCGAAATCTCCTGGTGAACTATATGCAAATCCCGCCTCAATAATATCGACCCCAAGCCGTGCCAGTTGTTTCGCCACCATGACCTTTTCTTCCACATTCATGCTGGCCCCAGGCGATTGCTCGCCGTCCCGCAACGTCGTGTCAAAAATTCTGATCATGCGTGCCATGTCCGACCTCCAATACAAGCCGCTCAAAAAGTCCTTCCGGCAAGGCCGCAAGGAGCGAGAACCCCAAGGCGTACGAATCGGCACGTCGAGGAGTTCGAACGACGGAGAACGCAGAATGAAGACTTTTTCAGCGGCTTGAAAATAGAAAGCCCTCATCCCATACGACCCAGGGACGAAGGCTTGAAGCACTCCGTGGTACCACCCTGATTCAGCCTGAGGAATTTCTGATCCTCAGACCCTTCTTTCTGCCCCTTACGGAGGCAAGACGGAGTCTCTTACTTCCTGTTCGGAGACCCAGCTCAAAGGCGAGTTCAGCGACATCTAGGCTGGTTTGCACCATCCACCAGCTCTCTCCAGAGCGTGTTCCACCCTGTATCTAGACGGTTCGCCTACTACTCCTCATCCTAGCCGTTCACACCCCTCTTGATTTCTCCCTCTATTACTATGGGTTCGATTCAACCGGTGGCAGATCAACTTTTCCGACACCTCGTTTCCCAGAGGCCGGAACGAGCAGCCCTGCAATCTTTTCGACCGGTCCCATCAGTGCATAGCCGGCGAACACAACGAACAACATGACTGCCGGCCAGGCTGCGACCATCATCAGCGCAAGAATACCCCAGACCAGGTAGGTGATCTGGCGATGTCCTTTGAACTTCAAATCCTTAAAGCTTCGATACTTGATCGTGCTGACCATGAGAAACGACAGCCCTAACGTCATGAGCAAGACCACAATCGACCGGACATCGGTTCCCATCTTCATGATGTAATGATCCAGGACGACCAAAGACGCCACAACCCCTGCCGCAGCTGGAATGGCTAAACCGGTAAAGTATTTCCCGTCCGACACAGCCACAGTGGAATTAAACCTCGCTAGTCGGACAGCTCCCATCGCCACATAGGCAAACATCACGGCAATACCGAACGTCCCATGCCCGCTTAACGCCCAGGAATAGATCAAGATCCCTGGAGCCACACCAAACGACACCACATCAGAAAGCGAATCATACTCCAACCCGAACTGGCTGGTGCTGTTGGTCAACCGGGCCGACTTCCCATCCAGAACATCAAAGATCATGGCGACCAGCACTGCAATCGCGGCTTCCAGATAGTTGGCATTGAAGACTGACAGGATGGCAAACACCCCACAAAACAAGTTGCCCGTCGTGAAGAGGTTCGGGATCAGGTGCATCGCAGCCTTCCTCCGCTTCCCTCCTTTTCCAAACGAACTTCTGAAGCTCGCAGTTTTCATGGCAACTCTCCTAGGATGGTTTCTCCACCCTTCACCCGTTGCCCCACTGCCACCCGCAGTGTGGTGCCGACGGGAAGAAAGGTATCCATGCGCGACCCGAAACGAATCAGGCCATATCGTTCACCCCGAACGGCTCGATCATGTGGTGAAATCCAACACACGATGCGCCGAGCAATCAACCCAGCCACTTGCACGCACAAGACTTTAATTCCCTCGTCTGTCTTGATCATCAATGCATTCTGTTCGTTCATGAATGTGGCTTCCGGCTTACTTGCCACCATGAACAACCCAGGCTGATACTGCACATTTTCAACCATCCCGTCGCAGGGCAATCGATTGATATGGACGTCGAATACATTCAAAAAGATCGTCACCCGGATGCTGCGTTCTTTTAGATACCTCGGTTCAAATTCTTCCTCGACAGCAATGATTTTGCCATCGCCTGGAGCCACGATGAGGTTCGGACCTTGCGGGATAACTCTGGTTGGGTTCCTGAAAAACCATGCTGAAAACAGCGTCGCGATGCCACTGAAGAACGCGACGAAAGACCACCCCACCAATCCCGTCAACAGTGTAACGCCAGCAGGAACCGCAATGAAGGGAATTCCCTCTTTCGCAAATGGGATACCGACTGCACGATCCGCCATGGAGCCGCCTCAGTTCTTCGTCTTATCGACCAGCTGATCTTTTTTGAGCCACGGCATCATTCCCCGCAACTTGGCCCCGACTGCTTCGATGGGATGCGCCTCCCCTTTCGCGAGCAAGGCCTGATAGACCGGCCGATTGGCTTGGTTCTCAAGCACCCATTCCTTAGCGAACCGCCCGGTCTGAATCTCGTCGAGAATCTTTTTCATCTCCTGTTTGGTTTGTTCGGTCACCACACGTGGGCCCCGGGTCACATCGCCGTACTTCGCCGTCGTACTGATGGAGTAGCGCATATTGGCAATACCCCCCTGATAAATCAGATCGACGATGAGTTTCACCTCGTGCAGGCACTCAAAGTAGGCCATCTCTGGTGAGTACCCCGCTTCAACCAGCGTCTCGTAACCCGCTTGAATCAAGGAGGTGAGGCCACCACACAACACGGCCTGCTCACCGAAGAGATCGGTCTCAGTTTCTTCACGAAAATTGGTCTCAATGACACCGGCACGACCACCCCCGATTGCACTGGCATAGGCGAGTCCAACCTGTTTCGTGATACCGCTGGGATCCTGGTAGATCGCCAGAAGACAGGGCACACCGCTGCCTTTCGCATACTCCGAGCGAACAAGGTGCCCAGGCCCTTTGGGCGCCACCATGAAGACATTGATGGAGGCAGGCGGCACGATCTGCCCAAAGTGAATATTGAAGCCGTGACCAAATGCGAGATAGGACTCTGGCTTGAGATTCGGAGCAATATCCTGCCGATAGATAGCCGCCTGTGCTTCATCAGGCGCCAGAATCATCACGACATCGGAACTCTTGACGGCATCAGCAACGGGCATGACTTTCAGCCCACTCTGCTCGGCTTTTTTCCACGACGCCCCCTCGCGCAACCCAATCACCACAGTGACTCCGCTTTCCTTCATGTTCAAGGCATGCGCATGGCCCTGACTCCCGTAGCCGACCACGGCCACCTTTTTGTTCCGAATCTGTTGAAGATCAGCATCCTTATCGTAATAGATGTTCATGCAACACCCTTTCCATTGGTCAGTCTAGCGCGACATCTCTCTCATCCCGCAACCCGTCATTCGCGGGCAACTTTTTTTGCCTGGACGGCAGCCGGACGAACCGGCTCCCGCGCAACGGCGACCCGACCGGTGCGGACTAATTCTTTAATCCCAAGTGGCTGAAGCAAATTGATGATCGCTTCAATCTTCTTCGGGTCTCCGGAGACTTCGATCGTATAGGTCGTCGGTGTCGAATCGATCACGTTCGCACGAAAGATATCGACGATCCGCAGCGCCTCGGCTCGATCCACATCCTTCGTATGGACCTTGATAATCGCAGTCTCCCGCGAGACAAATTCCGTTTCGTTCAGATCGACCACCTTGATCACATCGATCAGCTTGTTCAGTTGCTTCACGATCTGCTCGATGATTCGTTCGTCTCCCGAGGTCACGATCGTCATTTGGGACATTGAAGGATCCAACGTCGGCGCCACCGACAAGCTCTCAATATTAAATCCCCTCCCGCTGAACAACCCGGCAACCCGTGATAAGACTCCAAACTTATTTTCAACGGTGACTGAAATAATATGTTCCATTTTTCTCGTTCCGAACACTCAGTACTCAGCACCTAGCTTACGCCGTGAGCACCGTGTCTTTATCTTCTGGCGTCGCTTTGGCTCCGCCGGATTGTTTCTGCTTCAACTCAGGCGGATCTTCGAGAATCATCTCATGATTGCATCCACCGGCAGGAATCATTGGATAGCAATTCTCATAGGGATACGTTGGGACATCCACAATGACGGGTTTGTCCGTTGCCAACGCTTCTTTCAAAACAGCATCGAGGTCAGCAATCTTCTTGACCCGCAATCCTACCGCACCGTAGGCATCCGCCAGCTTGACGAAATCCGGCGTCGTATCGAGATAACTCGACGCATACCGTCCGTTATAGAACAAGTCTTGCCATTGCCGAACCATGCCATGAAAGCCGTTGTTCAAGATGATAATCTTCACCGGCAACTTGCTCACGACCGCCGTCGCCATTTCCTGCATGTTCATCTGGATGCTGCCGTCTCCGGCAATACAGAGGACCAAACGATCGCGAAAGGCAGCCTGCGCCCCCATGGCAGCAGGAAACCCAAAACCCATTGTGCCAAGCCCGCCTGAAGTCAACCACCGATTGGGGTTCGCCAACTTGAAGTACTGTGCCGCCCACATTTGATGCTGTCCGACATCGGTTGCGACGATCGGATCCCGGTCTTTCGTCAACTCATACAGCCGCTTGACCACCTGCTGCGGCTTGATCGGCCCGTCCTTCTCCTGGTGATAGGTCAAGGGATGAGCCTGCTGCCATTCTCTGATCTGACCCCACCAGGGTTTCCGAAGATCTTTCTGTTCACCGTTGACCGTCGCACGAAGAATCTGATTCAGCTCACGAAGCACCGTCTTGCAATCACCAACAATCGGGATATCGACATGGATGTTCTTGCGAATCGACGTCGGGTCGATATCGACATGAATCACCTTTGCGTGGGGACAGAATTCCGACACCTTCCCCGTCACCCGATCATCGAACCGCGCACCGATCGCAATGACGAGATCGGAATAATGCATGGCCATGTTGGCTTGATAGGTCCCATGCATCCCGAGCATCCCAAGAGACAGCGGGTGTTCACCCGGAAACGCGCCGAGCCCCATCAAGGTCATGTCGACCGGGATCTGCGTCATCTCGGCCAACTCAAGCAGCTCCTGCGATGCGCCGGAGAAGACGACACCACCGCCGACATAGAGGATCGGCTTCTTAGCCCGCATGATGGCTTCGGCTGCCTGCTTGATCTGCCACTTATTCCCTTCGACCGTTGGGTTATAGCCGCGGATCGAGACCGACTTGGGATAGACAAACTCCGCCACATTCAAAGAAACATCCTTTGGAATATCGACAAGCACCGGACCGGGACGACCGGTCGTGGCAATGTAAAAGGCCTCCTTGATCGTGGCTGCCAAATCATTCACATCTTTGACGAGAAAATTATATTTCGTGCAGGGGCGACTCAACCCAATGTTGTCCGCTTCCTGAAAGGCATCATTCCCGATCAGGCTCGTCGGAACCTGCCCGCTAAAGCAGACCACCGGCACCGAGTCCATGTAGGCATCCGCCAACGCTGTGATGACGTTGGTCATCCCGGGGCCAGAGGTGACCAGACAGACGCCCGCCTTTCCCGTCGCCTTGGCATAGCCCTCCGCCATATGGCCCGCGCCCTGTTCATGGCGCGTCAGAATCACTTCAACATCTTTCTGCTGATGGAGCGTATCAAAAATCTTCAAGACGACTCCTCCGGGAAGCGCAAAGATGGTTTTCACCCCTTCCCGTTTCAGGCATTCGATGAAGATTTCAGAACCGGTGAGTTTCATGACACTCCTCCCTCCGACCACACGTGCGTAAGGTCTACGATCGATCGTGAGACCTTACACCAGCACCCCTCGTGGAAGCACGCATCATCGTGCACGAATGTGTTTGAAATCAAGGGGAAAGATTTCTGATCCTAGCATCCCCACAGAGGAGCGTCAATATAGTCCTCTGGGCACCCAACGACGGAATAGCGTAGTGACGCCTGAGAGAACTCTCGCTGAATGAAGTGCGTGAGCGGAAAACCTGTAAGCCGGATTCTGTCCCGCAAAGAAGTCTCCCCCTTTGCCTGGATGATCATTTCTCTGGGATTCGAGTTACCCCGAACCTCAAGCGACCTACCCGAAGACCTCGACCGGGCCAGTCGGCGCGCCGCAGTCCGTCAGGAGCACGGCACCTGTCTTCCTATTTGGCCTTGCACCGGGCGACGCTTACCGTGCCGGTGATGTCACCACCCCCGCGGTGGGCTCTTACCCCACCGTTTCACCCTTACCTGAGCCGCAACGATCAGATGGAATCCCATCGCCTTGGCCATCGGCGGTTTGTTTTCTGTGGTGCTGGTGTCGGATTGCTCCGCCTGGGAGTTACCCAGCGCCCTGCCCATGGAGTCCGGACTTTCCTCTCGGGGCCGAAGCCCCGAGCGACCATCCAGCTTTCCACCCACGCCGAGTTAGTATAAAGAATGGCGACGGTTAGTCACAAGCCGACTCACTTTCCCTCAGACGACTGAGGACAAATAGTAACGGCTTACCTGCCGCCGATTTCCGGTAGTGGAGCAGCCAGCATGGGTGCTCGCTTCTGATAGATCTCCATCGCCTCAGGCATCCACTCTTTCAATTGCTCAATTCTCGTATCGTGGCTGGGATGGGTAGACATGAACTCTGGTTGTCCCCCACCACCTGACTGAGCCATTCGCTCCCAAAGCGCCACCGACTCACGGGGATCATACCCGGCATCGGCGGCCAATAGGATTCCAATATAATCCGCTTCGGATTCATGTTTCCGACTGAAGGGCAGCAACACACCCACTTGTGCACCGACACCCAGTGCTCCCATCGCCGCCTGACCGAGTGCCGGATTCTTACTCCCAATCCCAATGGCCGCCCCGATGACCTGCATGCCAATATTCGCTGCTTGCCCCTGACTCATCCGCTCAGCCCCATGGCGAGCCAGCGCATGCACCACTTCATGGCCCATGACTGCCGCCAACCCGGCCTCTGTTTTGGCCATGGGGAAAATGCCCGTGTACACCGCCATTTTCCCACCAGGCAGAGCAAAGGCGTTAGCCGTCTTGTCGTCTTTGATCACAGTCACTTCCCACTGAAATTGTTGCGCCATCTCCGCGTACTTCGACCGTTTCGCCGCTTCAACAATACGAGTCGCCACCCGTTTCACCGGCTCGATCTCACGGGGATCTTGTGACGGCCTCATCTTTGGGTCATTCCTAACTTGATTGTACGCCTGCGCTCCCATTTGCATCTCTTGGCCAACCGACGTCATCAACAGCTGCCGCCGACCCGTGTAGGGGTTGGTCTCACACCCTGCTAAACCAATCCCTCCTGCAATCAAACAGCATATCGTCACGGCACGGGTGAATCGCTGAGCCCGCATATTCATTCCTCCCCCAAAATCCTCCAGGCACCATCCATGCAGGATTGACCAATATGGATTCGATTGATAGATTACCGCGCCCTAGGCATGATTTCTAGGGGGACTCGACGTGCAATGACCACACAACATTCACGAATCGCCATTGAGCGCATCGGTATCGACGAATCGGGAAAAGGCGATTACTTCGGCCCACTCGTCATTGCTGCGGTATTTGTGGATGCGACGACGCAAGGAGAGTTGCGACTGATGGAGGTGCGTGACAGCAAAACGCTCTCCGACGGCCGTATACTGGAGATGGCACCCGACATCAAAACCATCTGCCCGCACAGCATTATCACCATCGGACCGCAGAAGTACAACGAGCTCTACGAGAAGATCAAGAATCTGAATCGCCTGCTCGCCTGGGGCCATGCCAAAGCGCTAGAAACTCTGCTGGAACGAGGTATCACCTGTGAGCAGGCGATCTCTGATCAATTCGGAGACAAGCGGCTGATCCTCAATGCCCTCCAAGAAAAGGGACGGAAAGTTACGCTGGAACAACGCCCGAAAGCGGAGTCGGACTTGGCCGTTGCCGCTGCGTCCATACTCGCCCGGGCGGAGTTTCTCATCCGTCTCAAGCGTCTCTCCAGTGAAGTGGGAACCGCCCTCCCCAAAGGCGCCTCACCGACCGTTGAACTGGCTGCAAAGATGATCGTAAAAAAACACGGACAGGAACGCTTAGGACAGGTGGCGAAGTTGCACTTCAAAACCACGAAAGCGGTGCTGGCACCCCTACTCTAGACTTTTTGCCTGAGCAATCGACGTCACGATCTGAACCTGCAACGGCATCCCCTCCTTGTGCTCCAAGAGAAGCTTTGATAGCTTACGAACGTCCTACGAGGAGCAGCGCATGAGGATTCTTCAAATAGTGACATTGGTCATTGCAGTCCTGCAAGCCGCATGCACCGGCCACAGAACATATACTGAACAAGAGCAACGAACTCTCGCACAAACAAAAACCATCTGGGTTGACATTCACAGCAACGCTCGCACACTCCCCACTGGTATAACCGGCATCATCGAGAAGGTGGAACAGGACGTCAAAGACAAGCTTACACGAGCAGGATTTACAGTCGTACCAGATCGGTCCATGGCCGACGCCATTCTGCAACTGGCGTTTGATTTCTCAGATAGAAGACAACGAGATGAACTAGCCAATAGCTATGATAGCCCTTATCGACATGATGCCCATTCCATTCACATCGGTGCAGGCCTAGATCATAAACAGGTGGGACACGTGTTTTGGCATGGCGGCTCGGTCTCGCCACCATACGATGTACGCCTCGCCGATTCCCCCATCATCAGATACATAGATTTGGATGTCCAGAAGGCACTCTTCAAATTAAAACCTCCTACCATGAAAAACGAATGATCTTCGAAGGGGAGGAGGACGTCACAACAGACAGGGAACGGCTAGGTCACTGGTCGAACGGCATTATAAAATGACCAAAATCCTGGTAGATACACATGGATCGAATTCGATCCAGCGTCTTCTGGGTCGTACCCGATGGCTGTTCCATAGTTCAGAACCACGACCCAGGAGAGATTGAGGGAGCCGGTCTTAGAACGACTCCCCCACTTCCATATCCGCCTTCCGAGCTTCACTGAGGGCCGAAGCAGATTCTTTCGCTGGCTCCCCTTCCCAGTAGAGAATCCGTCTGCAATAGGGGCAGAGATGAAGGTCATCTGATCGTCTCACCTGAGCGATGAGTTGCGGCGGGATCTGCAAGCGGCACCCCACACACATACCGGCACGCACGGCAGCCAAGGGTTGATCTTTTCGCGCGGCCTTCACTTGATTGTACCGGTCAAGAAGGCTCTTCTCCACCTTCCCAGCCGCTTCTCGGTAATCGGCTTCCAGCCGTGCCAGCTCCTTCGCCAGCTCTTTATCCTGTGTGTCCAGACTCTGTTTTTCCTGAGCGAAGACGTTGTCGTGTGCCTGCTTTTTCTCCTGCAGCTCCTTGGCGACCTTCTGGAGCTCATCAATCTTCTCCATTGCCAGCAAAATCTTCTCCTCAAACTCGCCCCGCCTCTTGTTTGCCAATTCAAGTTCGAACAGATGCGCTTGATATTCCTTGTTGGTTTTGAGGCTCGCCGCATGTGATTTCATCTTCTCCGTGTGCGCTTCGTGCACTTCGAGGTCCTTCTCATGCGTACGCCGTTCCTTGGTGGCCGCGTCGACCGCAGCTTTCGTGTCGGTCAGGGCCTGGGTCACTTCTCGAAGCGGAGTTTCGGCAAGGTGGAGACGTTCAGGAATTTTTCGGCGAGTTTCGGTGATCTCCAAGATTCGGAGATCGAGTTTCTGTAATTCGATGAGTGGGGATAGTTTCTGATTCACCATATCCTTTCCATCAGTGCCCAACACTGAAGGCGCACGCCATGTTTCCGCTGGTGGGCCCACTAGGACTTGAACCTAGGACCAGCTGATTATGAGTCAGCCGCTCTAACCACCTGAGCTATGGGCCCTCTTCGGAAAGGTCAAGGATCACGCCGTGCGTCCTGCGACCTACAAACTTTCGACAAAGCTCCGCAACTTCTTACTACGGCTCGGATGTCGCAACTTCCTGAGGGCTTTGGCTTCAATCTGCCTGATGCGTTCACGAGTCACTTCAAAGTCCTGACCAACTTCTTCCAACGTGTGGTCGGTCGCTTCCCCGATGCCAAACCGCTTACGCAAGACCTTCTCCTCACGCGGCGTCAGGGTTTCCAACGCGCTGTTGATCTGCCGCTGCAAGTCGTAGCGAATGGCCGCCTCCAACGGCGACACTGCCTTCTTGTCCTCGATGAAATCGCCCAGATGACTGTCTTCTTCTTCTCCGATCGGTGTTTCGAGCGAAATGGGCTCACGAGCGATTTTGAGGATCTTCCGGACTTTATCCAACGGCAAATCCATCCGTTCGGCGATTTCTTCCGGTAACGGTTCTCGTCCCAACTTCTGCACAAGATGCCTGGACGTGCGGATCAATTTGTTGATCGTTTCAATCATATGCACCGGGATCCGGATCGTACGCGCTTGATCAGCGATGGCCCTGGTAATCGCCTGCCGAATCCACCATGTGGCGTAGGTGCTGAACTTATACCCGCGCTTATATTCAAATTTGTCCACCGCCTTCATGAGGCCGATATTGCCTTCTTGGATCAAATCGAGAAATTGAAGACCGCGGTTCGTATACTTCTTGGCGATGCTGACGACGAGCCGTAGATTTGCTTCGACCAGCTCCGCCTTCCCACGTTTGACTTTCTCCTCCGCCACATCGAGATGCTTGACCGCATCCTTAATTTCTTCGGCTGGTACCAGCGCTTCTTCGGCTTCCAGTTGGCGAACTCGCGCCTTGGCGGCTTGATACACCTTGCGAATCTCAAGCAAGGCCTCCTCGGAGACTCCGGTCTTCCGCTTGACAGCCAGGAAGTCCTGACGGCTCCGGCACATCTTTCTCAACAATTCAGCTCCGGCCTCGCCGCCGACGCCAATACGCCGTTGACAGCTGACCGCTTCCCGTTCGGCCATACGGATTTGGACGGCAAGATCGCGGACACGCTGCACCATCCGCTCCTTCAACACCCCATGCAGGTTGACTGATTCGATCTTGTTCACCACCTGCTGACGAACGGCTTCAAACTGTTTCTTGAACTTTTTGTGTTTCGCCGGGTCATTCCCGAGATGCTTGCCCTTCTCCGCCAACGCCTTGAGCGCAAGCGAGACTTTCCGTACCGAATTCAACGCGTCGAGGGTCTTGACTCGGAGCTCTTCGTAGTCACGCTCGACCGGTTGCTGGTCCTCTTCGAAATCCTCTTCCGTCTCTTGAACCGGAACGATCTCGCGAACATCGATTTTCCCGTTCTTGAGTTGATCCCGGAGCGCCAAGACAAACTCGATCGTCATCGGCATCCCATAGATCACCGAGGCGATATCGAATTTCCCCTCTTCAATCCGTTTGGCGATCTCGATTTCACCCTCTCGGCTCAGAAGCGCAACACTCCCCATTTCCTTGAGATAGAGCCGCACGGGATCGTCGGTTCGACTCAAAGCGCCCGGCGTCAAATCGATCGCCTTATCGTTGTCGTCCTCCGCGTCCGACTCCACATCCTCGCCCTCTTCACCACCTTCACCATCGCCTCGTTTTGAAATCCGTTCTCCCTCCGTCGCTTCAAC
This sequence comes from Nitrospira sp. CMX1, assembly GCF_054902215.1. Lineage (NCBI taxonomy): Bacteria > Pseudomonadati > Nitrospirota > Nitrospiria > Nitrospirales > Nitrospiraceae > Nitrospira > Nitrospira sp. CMX1. The sequence continues at coordinate 48,748 of NZ_JBUBKD010000074.1, forward strand.
GATCTCGATGTCCATTTCTCCGAACATCGCCATGATGCTGCCGAACTGATCGGACGAGACCACTTCAGCCGGCAAGGTGCTGTTGAGCTCGTCGTATGTCAGGAAGCCTTTTTCCTTCCCGATGGAGATCAGCTTCTTCACCTCGCCCAATAACTCTTGTTTCGACATGACTACTCCTTCACCAAAGTCATCACACCGGCGCTCAGCGTGCCGGCTTTCCGCATCCGTACTTCATTAATCTGCACGTTCAAGTTCCCCGCTTCATCCGCTCGCCCTTCGCGTTCGGCCGTTTTGAGACGTTCGATCAGATCCCGCAGCACGTGCTCCGTCCGTTTACGATCGAGATTATCCAAACAAGCTTGGATATGGGCGGGCACATCGTCGAAATAATCCTCTCGCATGGATAATTCCGTCGCTATTGCACCACAGTCGGAATCTTCCATCGCTTCATCCAGCACGGCTCGAAGACCAAGCCCTCCGCCAGGCTCCAGATGAGTGAGCGCAATTTCAATCAGCTTTCGTCCAGACGCTAGAGTGAACGATTCCGGATTCAGGCGACGCACATCAGCAGGGGACAGCTTCCCCTGCAACAGCAGAAGCAACAAGTCCCTCTCTTCTGGCAATCCTTTGAACAGCGTGGTCAAAGAAATCTCCTGCGCCGATTGCACGCGTGGAGGAACGGCACCAGATTTCGGTTGAACCGACAGCACCGGATAGCGCTCGATCAACCGTGCCTCGTTGATCCTCAGCCGTTCAGCGACCATTCTCATTCGCTCCTGCCGTTCGATCGGATGCTCGCTCTTCTGCAGAATGCGCAGCACTTCATCGACGCTTCGAATACGGCTCTCCAGCGAACTAGGATCGGCCTGATCGATCGTGTGATTCAGGGCATAGTCCAATAAGCTTGGCGCAATGGCTTCCAACTGGGCGAATGCATCCACACCAGATTTCCGGATAAAGGTATCCGGATCCTCTCCCGCCGGTAGCGTGACAACTTTGACACTCAAGCCGCTGTTGACAAACAGATCCAACCCTCGCAACGCCGCGCGCACACCGGCTGTATCCGGATCAAAGAGTAATATGACCCGCTCGGCAAATCGCCGCAGCGTCTGCACATGCTCAGCCGTCAAGGCTGTCCCCAAGGTCGCCACAGTATGGGTCAATCCTGCTTGGTGAAGTGCGATGGCATCGAAATACCCTTCAACAACGATCACCGTTTTGGTTCGAACAATTGCTTCGCGCGCCTGATCGAACGCAAACAGCGTCTGCCCTTTTTTAAATAGCGGCGTATCGGGAGAATTCAAATATTTAGGCATGCCGTCGCCCAATACGCGACCGCCGAATCCCACCACACGCTTGCGTAGATCAGTAATGGTGAACATCAGGCGTCCATGGAATTTGTCGTAGTACCCGTTACCATTGGACCGTGGGGTAATAAGCCCTGCAGTCATGCCGTCGCTAGCCGAGAACCCTTTTCGAGAGAGGACCTTGCAGAGCCCTTCCCAATCCGAGGACGAAACCCCGAGACGGAACGCCTCCACAGTGGATTGCTGAATTCCTCGCCTGACGAGATACTCACGAGCCGTTGCCCCGAGAGATGGATCGCGAAGATTCGATTGAAACCACGTCAGCGCAGCCTGGTTCATCTCTTCGATGCGATGCGCTTGCCCACGTTGGCCTCGTTCCGTAGGCGACTCCTCTATCGCAATACCCACCTTGTCGCCCAGCTCACGCAATACTTCAGGAAAGGTCGCGCCGGTCATCTTGCTCAGAAATGCGAACACATCACCCCCGGCCTTGCAGCCGAAGCAGTAAAACATTTGTTTGGAGGAACTGACCGAAAATGATGGGCTCTTTTCCTGATGAAAGGGGCACAGCCCCACCAGGTTCTGACCAGCCCGCCTTAATGAGACATGCTGGCCCACGACATCCGCAATATCCACCCGATCTCGTATTCGATTCTTAATCTCGTCGGAAATCAGACCTCGGCCCACGAGAGTCTCCGCTCCTACATTCCCGTCGCGCACGACCTGACGAGCTGGTTACTAAGTAATCGGAATTATTGACCGTTCAGATTAACAGACGAGTGGAAAACCTGTCAATTCGTCATCTTCTATCAGCCGGGAGGCCATCCCATATGCCGTCCACCCATGACATGAAAATGGAGGTGAAACACGGTTTGCCCTCCATCTCGTCCGGTGTTCGCCACGAGGCGAAACCCAGAACCTGCCAGCCCTTTGTCGTTCGCAACCCTCCTGCAGGTCAGTAGCAATCTCGCCAATAGAGCCTGATCTGCCGCACCCAAATCTTGGACTGACTCTACATGTCGTTTCGGTATCACCAACGTATGGACCGGTGCTTGGGGATTGATATCGTCAAACGCCAATATGTCTTCATCCTCGTGAACCAACTTTGCTGGAATCTTCTTCTCCACAATCTTACAAAATAGGCACTCGCTCATGTCGACCTCTCCGACCAATACCCTATCTCACCGCTCAATCACAGACTGGTGTCCCCACAGACCATGTCATCTACTTCTCCAACCGCAAGCCGGATTTTCCAAATCTGCGTCCCAGTTCTTCATAAATGTCCTGTAAGGTCAGACCATGGTACCCCAGAACCATGAGGGTGTGAAAAAAGAGATCAGCCACTTCGTAGACAATTTCCTCTTTCTTGCCACCTTTCGACGCCAACAGCACCTCTCCGGCCTCCTCTGCGACCTTTTTCAAAATCTTGTCATGCCCCCCTTCGAATAGCTTCGTCGTATAGGATCCGGCCTGTGGGTTCGCACGACGTGCGAGGATCGTCCGCAACACTGATTCAAGAATTCCCCCCACGGCATCCCGCGTCTTCTCCCCAGTAACCAGGCCTTGTTCATCCAGCCGTGAAAAGAAGCAGGCCCGTTCGCCTGTATGACAAGTCGGCCCAATCGGTTGTGCCTTTACCAAGACGGTGTCCTGATCGCAATCGACGAAAAGAGCTTTGACATGCAGCTTATGGCCGGAGGTTTCGCCTTTTTCCCAGAGCTTATTTCTGGACCGGCTCCAAAAGTGCACGGTTCTGGTCGCAACCGTCTTAGCCAACGCCTCTTGATTCATATACCCCAGCATCAATACCGTCCCATCGAGCCAATCCTGCACCACGGCAGGAAGCAAGCCTTGCTGGTCGAATTTGAATTGGCCAACCGGTGCCTGGTCCATGAATTCACGCCACGTCAGCAATATCGTCTGTCATACGGACAGGAACGCCGTGGTCTCTCAAATAGGCCTTCGCTTGGGAGATCGTATAGGTCCGAAAATGAAAGATGGAAGCAGCCAAGACTGCGTCCGCCTTCCCCTTCGCAAAGCCGTCATACAAATGCTCCAATGTCCCCACTCCTCCCGATGCAATCACCGGAACCGACAGGGCACCAGACACCGCAGCGGTCAAACCCAGATCATATCCGGTTTGACGACCATCCTGATCCATGCTCGTCAGGAGAATCTCGCCGGCACCAGACTGCTCCATACGTGTTGCCCACTCAACTGCATCGAGCCCGGTCGGTTTTCGTCCTCCATGCGTAAAGATTTCCCACCGGCCTGGCGCAACGGACTTGGCATCGATCGCGACGACGATACACTGCGTCCCAAACCGCTGCGCGGCTTCTTGAACGAACCCGGGCCGCTGAATCGCTGCAGTATTGATGCTGACCTTGTCCGCACCCGCATTCAATAAGTCCCGGATATCCTCGATTGTCCGTACTCCGCCACCGACCGTCACCGGCATAAAAACGCGAGCCGCCGTCCGCTCGACCACATCAAGAATCGTCTTCCGGTTCTCATGCGAGGCGGTAATATCGAGAAAGCAGAGTTCGTCCGCCCCCTCACGATCATATCCCACCGCAACCTCGACGGGGTCACCGGCATCGCGAAGATTCACGAAACTCACACCCTTTACAACTCGGCCTTCTTTGACATCGAGACAGGGAATAATGCGTTTGGTCAACATCTGCAATCGGTGAATACTAAGGGGTAAGGATCAACGTAAATCCCTCTTCCCACCTCTAACTCTTCACCCCTTACTCCTGACAGAGCGCCGTAAGCGCAGCATGATAATCCAAGTGGCCATCATATAATGCTTTGCCCACGATGGCACCTTCAATCTGAGGCCCAAGCGAGCGTACGGCCAGAAGATCGTCGATCCGACTGATCCCTCCGGATGCAATAACTGGAAAAGCGGAGGAAGCCGCGACTTCTCTCAACGCCGTGAGATTGGGCCCGTTCAACATCCCATCCCGTGCAATATCCGTATAAATGACCGCTCCTATCGCCAGTCCACTGACCTTGTTCAACAGATCGATCGCCTTTGTCTCCGATACCGTCGTCCACCCCTTCACCGCAATCTTGCCGTCGCGTGCATCCAGACCAAGGACAATTCGCCGGGGGAACTCGGTGCAGGCCTGCTCAAGAAACGCTCGATCCGTGAGTGCCGCAGTCCCCAAGACCACGCGCGACACCCCGGCCTTCAGATACCGTCGGACGGTTTCTATGGTCCTGATTCCACCACCGACTTGGATGTCGACGGTAACCGCCTTGCGAACCGCCTCGATCTGAGGCAAATTCCTGGGCTCGCCCCCGACCGCGCCGTTCAAATCGACGACATGAATAAGGCCGGCTCCGCACTGTTGCCATTGTCGAGCAACAGCCGCCACATCCTCCGAATAGATCGTCTCAGCCGCCATGTCGCCTTGACGCAACCGCACACATCGTCCGTCCTTGAGGTCAATCGCAGGAATGACTACCACCTTATCGCTCCTCTCCACCACCGAACGGAAATTCTTTCAGCACCGCATCGACACCGTACTCCGCCAATTCAGCCGCTGTCACAAAAGACCATCGCTGCAGAAACCCCAGGAAATCCTCGGTCATCGGTCGTTGCCGCTCATAATACCCACCGGCCCAGAGAACTTTCCCATCATTCGCGATGACCTTCGCCTGAAAACCGACGGTCGCCGGCGGATCGGCACCAAGTCGACTGCCCACCCGTTCCTGGTACATCGACACAAGCCCGATCAATACCGCATCCGTCTTGAGTCGCTTCGCTACAGCAACAGCGGCTTTCTCTGGCCCCAGTCTGGCAAGATCCGTATCGACTGATGAAGCTCGCACGGCTTCACCAGGAGGTATCACCTGAATCCCTTTCCAATTTCTGAGACGTTTCCAGAATAAGTCCGTTACCTGTTCCGCAGCGTATCCCGGCACGAGCATGGCCTTGGGAGCAGGAGGCGGTCCTTCCAACGGAACTCCGATGGAGATATCGGACCGGCGAATACTCTCCGGAGGTGGAATAAAGAGGTCATCATACCCCGATGACTGGGGAGTTTCGATCGATGTAAAGGGGATTAGCGCCAGTGAGCGAATCTGGTATCGAGATACCTCAGGCGCTGATTTGGTTGAAACTTTCGACCCGCTGCAACCCACCGCCATTCCCATGAATCCTGTCGCAATGATCACTAGCGCCATGCGGAACGGCACGAACCAGTCTCTCACTTCCATCTCCCAAAATTTCGGATCAATTGCAACCCAACTGCCTGACTCTTCTCCGGATGAAACTGACAGGCCACCACGTTGTCTTTCCAAATACTGGAGGTAAATGGGAGGCCATAGCTTGTCGTTGTGGCAGTGATCTGCCGATCCGTCGGCTCCACAAAAAAGGAATGGACGAAATACCAATTCGATCCATCTGCAATGCCTTCGAAGACCGGACAAGGCTTTTGAATATTCACCTGATTCCAACCCATATGCGGCACCTTGAGTGCCTGCTCTTTTGAGAAGGCTCGCACCTTGCCCGGAAAAACGTCCAGGCCCTCATGGCGACCGAACTCTTCGCTTTCCGTAAACAAGAGTTGGAATCCAAGGCAAATCCCCAAAAACGGCTTTCCCGCCCTAATCGCCCCCTTGATAGGTTCGACTAATTGATACTGCTTGAGATTTGCCATGCAGTCGCCAAACGCTCCCACACCCGGCAAGACGATATGACTCGCATTTCGAATAGCAGCTGCGTCCCGCGTGACTATCGCCTGCTGTCCCACCGCCTCAAAGGCCTTGGAGACACTGCGAAGATTCCCCATTCCATAATCGATGACGGCAATCATAGTCCTTCCGAGTATGAGAGAACCGCAACAATACCGCAACTGGGATCATCCTGCCACTGGCAATCTACGCCGCCAAGATCCACCGGATACTGACGATCCACCGCGTTTAATCCTGGTCTTTCGATCGGCCGGATAGGACTGAACAGTAGCCTGAGCTGGTCGAAACAGGGGGCCTAATATGAACGACGATGCATTAACCGAATTCGTCACACAAGCCATTCTCGACACATTGCTCTGTACCGATTTGGTTTGCAGACAACGGAATGAGCACGCCCGGACAGTGATGTAGACCTTGCCCTACTCGCACGCCACCCCATACCGCCATTACGTCGATTTGAACTGGCCCAAGAGCTCGCATCGCAACTGCATCGTGATGTGGGCCTCGTGGATCTTTGCACCGCTTCCATCGTGATGCGCATGCAAATCATCTCGACCGGAGAATGCCTTGCTGCACCGGATGAAACAGTCCGTCGAGAATTCGAAATGTATACATACTCAGGCTATGCCAGACTCAACGAGGAGCATCGCGAGATTCTGAAAAGAATCAGTGCCAGCGGGTTAGTCTATAGCTGATAATGTCATTCACAATAAGACCTCAAGCATTGAGCGCTGCCTTCATTGCATCGAAGAAGAATACACAAGCGAAGAATACACAAGCAAGGACCAGAACCTCATTGCGAATCAGACTAAACAGGACGCTATTGTCCTCAATCTACAGCGTGCTTGTGAAACTATCATTGATCTGGCCATGATATGTGGTCAGCCAACGTAAGCTGGGGGTTCCACAAGGCAGCCGCAATGCGTTTTCGCTACTACAAACAGCAGGGATTCTCCCCGCCGATCTTACTCGGCATATGGAACGAATGGTCGGCTTCCGCAACATCGCCATTCACGAATACACCCGCCTCAATCTCGATGTAGTTCGAACCATCATCACCAAACAGTTGGATGTCTCCCGCGCATTCTCCTCGACGATCGTAAAATCGTGTGCTTCGCCACCTCCATTTAAAAGCACAGAGCATTCACCGTATTACATCCTTCCAGGATCTCCTTCTATTAGAAAGATGCCCGGATTATTCTCGCTCCTTAATATCCACAGAAGACGACCAGCTCAACCCAAACTTTGCAACGTATGTCCGGGAGAGACTTTTGAGAGATTATCTTGGGAAACACTCGTGGCCAGATACTTCCTGTAACTTCAGCATCCCCTGTATGTTGGCAGCACCTTCCCTGCCAACGGGGCTCTTCTAGCATCGTCGTTTGACCAAGCGCCTTGGCAAGATGACATTACTCAGCGTGGGATGACAATTGTCTTCCCCTCTCACTCTGCTAGGCCTTCACAAATGAATTCCGCTCCTAAGTGGCAGCTTGGCCAGCCCTCCAAGCAGGTTTCGCCACGAGATATCGTAATAGGGGCATCCTTGCCAGAACGAGGACAAATATCGCGGATATGAGATAGACGATGATTCCCAAAAACAGCCCCCACAATGGAACCTTGTCCGCCAACTTCCACACAAATGGGGTGATGGTATACATCACAAAGACATGTGTCACATAAATTCCCAATGTCAATTGGCCCAAGAAAGGGAAGGGTGTTGACCGGCCCAGTTGAGGCTTCGCGAGAGCCAGCAAAAACATCCCCGAACTAAAGAGTATCCCTCCCAAGAATGCGTGTCCCCTAATAGCCTGCATCGAGCTATGGAACACCACATTCATCACTGCTCCCTCCATCAGAGCCATGACGTAGCCACCAAGGATTAAACTCCACGCCACGGTCGTTGAGACCGACTCTCGTCGTTCTGCAAGCCACCCACCCAAGGCAACAAGAGGAACAGCAATGATCCATTGGCCAAGAGGGATCGGAGCATTGAGCAAATTTCTCGCTGTACATTCCTCCTCAAGGATCAACCCATAGACGCCTACAACTAAGAGCATCAGGGACCTCTGTAGCTTGCCCATAGCCACCAGGGTCAATATGGCTAGGCTGAATATGAGAGCGGGAAGGAACCAGAGATGCCAAACTGGACGAACCCCTTCTATAAAAAGCCAGATATGCCGAGTTTCCAATAACTGAACATTCTTCAGCACCTCGGTATAAAACGGCTGCCATAAGCCGCGATGAAGGATTGCAGCCGGCCAATCAGGTGGTGTGCCCATGTAAATACACAGCCAAACAAGAAGGATCCAGACAAGTGGGGGCACATACCGACGGAACTGACCCGTAGGATTTCCCTGTGTCAAGATCGATCGCTGAAAGAAATAGCCGGCCGTAATGAAAAAATACGGGACCCCTACCCACCAGACCAGATACCCATTGAGAATGGCGAAAAAGCTACCCTCTGCGACCTGCGAGAGGCTTGACAGAAAATGGCTATGCCAAAGAATCACCGCGAAGATCGCTAACACTCGAAAACTTTCAATACTGGGGATGCGTGTCGAGACTTGCTCCCCCTTCCGACGTGGTACAACAAGAGACCAGAGTGTGGTTCGCCAATCTCTTGTCGGTAACGAACGTACGAGGCCACGCAGGCCTTCCATTGGAGTCTGTTCCTTAGTTGTATAAAACCGAGACAGATGCCTCCTCAGAATGCACAGGCGTCCCACTAAGATCTATCAGGGAATTCCTTATAATGACAATTGAATGGCACCGAGACGTGTCAGATGAATAGGCCTTCGAGAGGAATGGCACGTACTGTTATCGATTCATGATGCGCCACAACCATTGACTGAGGCGCTCAATAGGATCCCATACCTGAGCATCCTCATCGAGAGTCTAGCTACACCACGAATGGGGGCTTATGCAGAAAATGGGAGGCTTGGAGTTGAAACGCTGTTCAGCTGAATCCTGCCTACCGGCTAGACCACTAGTAAGTGAGATAAAGGCTCCTGGCCTTGAACTGAACAACACACGTCCCCTCTCACAGCGTACCTTTTGTCGAAAGTACCTTCCCACCTAGTCGCTCTTCCGGCATGGTTGCCTGGTCCAGCGCCTTGGCAAAGGCCTTGAAGATGGCTTCCATAATGTGGTGTGGGTTGCGGCCATAGAGCAGATTCACATGTAGGTTGAGGCCACCGTGGGTGACGAAGGCCTGAAAAAAGTCTTCGAAGAGACCGAGATCGAATGCTTTGATCTTCCGGTCGGGTAATGCCACATTGTAGACAAGAAACGGTCGACCGCTAAGATCAATGGTCACCTGGGCCAGGGTTTCATCAAGTGGGGCCGAGGCAAACCCAAATCGTTTGATCCCCGCCTTTTCACCCAACGCCTGGTGCAGGACCTTTCCCATGACGATGCCCACGTCCTCCACGGTGTGATGCTCATCGATATCAAGATCCCCCTTCGCCTGCACCGTGAGATTGAAGAAACCGTGCTTGGCTAGGAGCTCTAACATATGGTCAAGAAAGCGAATACCGGTATTGATCTTGCTCTGCCCGCTCCCATCCAGGGTCCATTCGACACGGATGTCGGTTTCTTTGGTCGCCCGATGAACGCTCGCCTGTCGAGGTGTTGATCCGTTCTTCTTCATGAGAACCTGCTCTGAGCCGACTTCGCGTGCGCATCAAACCCTTCGATCTGAGCGAGTCGGATCAAAGGATCTTTGACTTTGGCCAAAGCCTGCTTCGTATAGTGCACGATGTTGCTGACCTTCACATAGTCATTGACGGACAGCGGGGAAAAGAACCGGGCGGTTCCTCCTGTCGGTAACACATGGTTTGGCCCTGCGATGTAATCAGCAACCGATGGTGGTGTGTAGCGCCCCAAAAACAACGCCCCGGCGTGACGAATCTGTTCCAAATAATCGAACGGATTGTCGACAGAAAGCGTGAGATGTTCTGCGGCAATTTCATTCGCTACCGCAATCGCCTCACCCATCGTAGGAACAACGAAGGCCACCGCATGCTGTGCAATTGACTTTGAGGCGATCTTTTCCCGCTGGAGCCCTTTCAATTGAGTCTGGATCAATTTCGAGACGTCTTTCGCCAATCGCTCCGATGTAGTCACCAGAAATACCTGCGCATCTTCGTCATGCTCCGCTTCACAGAGCAGATCGGCAGCAACATGCGCTGGCTTTGCCTCGCCATCAGCCACCACAAGGAGCTCGCTAGGACCAGCAACCATATCGATTCCTACGGTGCCGTACAGTAACCGCTTGGCCGTCGCCACATAAATATTCCCCGGCCCAACGATCTTATCGACCTTCCCAATGGTTTTTGTTCCATATGCCAATGCAGCAATGGCCTGAACACCACCCACTCGATAAATCTCCGTTACCCCAGCAATGTCAGCGGCAACCAGTAGGTAAGGATTAATCCCCTCCTTCTGCGGCGGCGTGACCATCACAATTCGTGAAACACCGGCTACTCTGGCCGGAATCGCACACATCAGAACAGAAGACGGGTAGACAGCTTTCCCGCCAGGCACATAGACTCCGACGGCATCGATCGGACCAATGACCTGCCCTAAGGTGGCATCCCCATCCTGATACATCCAGGTCTTCGTTCGTTGCCGCTCATGAAACGCGGTCACCCGCTCGGCCGCTAACCGCAGCGCATCGCCTTCATCTTTTCTGATATGGAAGTAGGCGTTCTTGATCTCCTCCGATGTGACCCGTACGATATCCGGCTTCAGCGTTACCTTATCAAACTGTGCGGTATAACGAAGAACGGCCTTATCCCCACCTCGCTCTACTGCCTGCAAGATGGTTCGCACGGTCTTTTCAACCGCAGCGCCGGTTGTCCGCCCCCGCAGGGAGGCCTTTTTCAAGGTGGGAAGAAAGTTTCGATCGGCCTGGGTGACGATTTTCATGAACGAGCCATCTTTTTCTTGTGTGTCCGTTGGGTCATTGGGCGACCGAGGCCAGATGATGGTCGCTGACTCGGAACCACCGCACGAAGTCTTCGAATCAACGTCATCAGCGGCTCCTGCTTTAGGCGAAGACTCGCTCGATTGACGATAAACCGAGCGGTCGAACGGGCGATCACCTCAACTTCCACCAAATCATGAGCCTTGAGGGTGCTGCCGGTTTCGACCAAATCGACAATCCGATCTGCTAATCCTACGACCGGCGCAAGCTCAATCGAGCCATAGAGCTTGATGATCTCCACCGGAATCCCGCGCGCATTAAAATAGCGCTCACTGATTCGCGGATATTTCGTCGCAATCCGAACCTTGGGAGACAGCCGAGCCCCCCCCCCTTCTCCCTGAAGCGCCGCGACGGCGATTCTACACGCTCCAAATCCTAAATCCAATGGTTCGTATACGTCACTTTCCTGTTCCATCAACACGTCTTTTCCAACTATCCCGGCATCCGCCCCGCCGTACTCCACGTAAGTCGGCACATCGCTCGGACGGACGATCAAAAAAGTCATCTCGTTCTCCGGACTGACGAAGATCAGCCGTCGGCTCTCCCCAGAGAGCCCGGTGATCGAGTAACCAGCCCGACGGAAAAGATCTAGTGCGGATTCGATGAGCTTTCCCTTTGATAGCGCAATCGTCAACATCGACCACCTCTAGTGCACCTGTGTCGTCATCGATCGGCGCTGAATGTCCGCGCCTAAAGCTCGCAATTTCTCTTCGAGGCGCTCATAACCACGATCGAGATGATAGACCCGTTGGACCTGCGTCAACCCCTCAGCCGCCAACCCTGCCACAATGAGTCCGGCGCTGGCACGTAGATCGGATGCCATCACGGGTGCCCCGGTCAGTCCCTTACACCCAGTCACGACCAGTCGGTTTCCTTCTACTCGAATAGCGGCACCCATCCGACGCAACTCTTCCACATGCATAAACCGACTTTCAAATACAGTCTCCGTGATGACACTTGTCCCTGCCGCGAGACTCATCAATGCCACCATCTGCGCCTGCATATCAGTCGGGAACCCCGGGAACGGCAGGGTCTTGACATCAGTCCCTCTTAGAATACCCGGCATGGTCAGACGCACCACATATTTTTCTTCCTGCACATCTGCTCCCGCTTCCCGCAACTTCATCAGAACTGCTTCAAGGTGTCGTGGGTAGCAATGCGTCACCGTCACCGCTCCTCGCGTCATGGCCCCTGCGGCCAGATATGTTCCGGCTTCGATACGATCTGGGATGACGTCATGATCGCCACCATGAAGTTGAGAGACCCCTTCTATTGTGATCACATCAGTTCCGGCCCCATGAATCCGCGCACCACGCTTAAGGAGAAATTCCGCCAGGTCCACGATTTCCGGCTCCTTCGCCGCATTTTCAAGCATCGTGACCCCATCAGCGAGTGCCGCCGCCATCATGAGGTTTTCTGTTCCCGTCACTGTTGGGGTATCGCAGTAAATGCGTGCACCTCTTAGCCGTTTCGCTTTGGCTGTGATATAGCCATGCTCGATGGAAATCTCAGCCCCTAACTTTGCCAATCCTGCCAAGTGTAGGTTCACGGGCCGAGAGCCAATCGCGCAACCGCCCGGCAGAGAGACCTTCGCCTCCCCGCAGCGTGCCACCAATGGCCCTAACACCAGCACCGAAGCTCGCATGGTCTTGACGAGATCGTATGGTGCTTCGGTTGAAGCAATCATATCGGCTTGAATCACCGCCCGGTTCCCCTCATGCGAAACCTTTGCACCGAGGATCCCCAGAAGTTTTCCCATTGTCAGTACATCAACGACCCTCGGTAGGTTGGTGATGACACATTCCCCACCGCTGAGAATGGTCGAGGCCAAGATCGGAAGTGCGGAATTTTTTGCCCCGCTGATACGGACTTCCCCAACAAGGCGATTGCCCCCGTTGATGAGAATCTCATCCATGAGCCGGACCCTCACAAGCCCGTCGCGCGATCAACACGCGTTCAATACCCGCTTCGTCTTTCACGGTCTGAAGCCCCGTGTACCCCCCTGCTTCCTCAGCCATCCGCCGCACAAGAGGCGCTTGCCTCTGACCAAGTTCCATGACCAGCAACCCACCTGGCACAAGAAATTCTTTGGAGTCATGGATCAGTCGTTCATGAAATTCAATCCCTTGCGGCCCTGCCAGCAAGGCATGTTGCGGTTCATAGTCTCGTACCTCCGGCTGCAACCCTGCCCACTCCGCTTCAGCGATGTACGGAGGATTGGAGATAATTGCGTCCACGGCTCCGGCCACAGCATATTCTCTCAGCGGAGAGAGGAGGTCTCCTTGCAACCAGGTAATCTTGTCGCGAACTCCATGTCGTTCCGCGTTCCCCCTTGCCACGCTCAACGCATCGTGAGCGCAGTCCAGCGCAAAAATTCGCATGCCACTGAGAATGGTCGCCAGCGTCACCGCCACACAACCCGAGCCGGTCCCTATATCCACCAGCACAGCACCTTCCTCAAATCCTCCCTCTCTCAGCGCTTCTTGGATCAGGAGTTCTGTCTCAGGACGGGGAATCAACACGGCTGGGGTCACAGAAAAGTCGAGCCCACAAAACTCTTGCGAACCTAAAATATACTGAAGCGGCTCTCGCGACTCCCGCCTTCGCACAACCGACAGGACCCGTGCCAGCCGCTCGTCCCTCACCGGCTGTTCAGACTGACTTGTCAACTCATGGGGCTTCATCTCTAAGGCAGAGGCTAATAGCCACCGCGCCTCCTGTGCGGCATTCGCAATCCCTGCCTTTCCCAATATCTGCTGTGCACTAGCAAGTAGCTTCCCCAAAGACTGTGAGTCTGACATGACAGAACTCATTACTCCTTAGACCTTCGCAGTTTCAGTTTGTTGTTGTTGCGCCTTCAAGGCCTGGACAATATCGTCGAGATCACCTTCCATCACCAATTCCAATTTGTGCAGCGTCAAACCAACTCGGTGATCCGTGACTCGATTCTGCGGAAAATTATAGGTTCGGATTTTTTCACTCCGTTCTCCACTCCCAACCTGTGACTTCCTGCTCTGTGCGATTTCCGCTTCTTGCTTTTCCCGTTCAGCCTCGACGATCCTGGCGCGGAGAGTCCGCATCGCCTTTGTCCGATTTTTGAGCTGTGATCGTTCATCTTGGCATGAGACCACCACACCCGTGGGTAGATGGGTAATCCGAACGGCCGAGTAGGTTGTGTTCACACTTTGTCCACCAGCCCCAGATGAGCAAAAGGTGTCGATCCGTAAATCCTTCGGATCAATTTGTATATCAACTTCATCAACCTCTGGCATAACAGCAACCGTGACTGTAGACGTGTGAATGCGACCACTCGCTTCCGTCACAGGCACTCGCTGCACTCGATGAACACCGGCCTCATACTTGAATTGTCTGTATGCCCCTTTACCCTCAATGAGTGCCACGATATTCTTATACCCGCCAATACCCGTCTCGGCCGCCTCAACCGTATCAACCTTCAACCCTTTCTTCTCTGCAAACTTGGTATAGAGCCGAAATAGCTCGCCGGCAAAGAGCGCCGCCTCGTCCCCGCCGGTCCCAGCTCGAACCTCCAGCACCAGACTCTTTTCATCCCGTGGATCCTTCGGAATCAAGAGTTCCCTGACCTGCGCCTCAATTTCCATCTGCCGCCGTTCCAGCTCAGCCCGCTCTTCAAACGCCATTTTCTGCAACTCGCCCCCTGCCGACGGGTCACCGAGGATCTGCAAGGTGTCATCGAGTTGTTTGGCATTTTCTTGATACGCCTCAAAGTGTGTGACTACGGGTTCAAGGTCAGTCCGTTCCTTGCTTAACTTATGCAACAGCGTCGGTTGGCTAATGACGGCTGGATCCATGAGCTGATCGGTTAGCTCATGAAATCGTGACGCAAGACTCTCCCACTTCTTGAGCAGTATGGCTTCCATCATCGAACCCGTTCCCAGTTGGCCACAAAAAAAGGACCCTGCTTCACACACGAAGCAGGGTCCTTTGTATACCAGAGCGGTGCGCTACTTGCCCTTCTTCGCGTACTTCTTCTTAAACCGCTCCACTCGTCCTTCCGTATCGACGATCTTCTGCGTTCCGGTAAAGAACGGATGGCAATTAGAGCAAATGTCGACACTGATGTCACCGATCGTCGTACGGGTCTTGAACGAATTACCGCACGCGCAGTGAACGGTCGCCTCTCGATAAACTGGATGAATACCCTTCTGCATGACCTGCGACTCCTTACCGAAGAATTGCTAACCTGATTAACTAAGTAACAAAGGGCTACACTTTATCCGAAGACTGTACCAGATACAAGCATATCCTTAGCGATTCATGGACTGCAGAAACTCTTGGTTGTTTTTGGTTCCGCTGATCTTGTCCATGAGAAACTCCATCGCTTCCATCGTGCCCAAGGGACTCAAAACCTTGCGCAGAATCCACATCTTGTTCAGTCGATCTTTGTCCACCAACAGCTCTTCTTTCCTCGTCCCAGACTGACTGATATCAATTGCCGGGAAGAGTCGCTTGTCTGCCAAACGCCGATCCAAATGTACTTCCATATTGCCGGTTCCCTTGAATTCCTCGAAAATGACGTCGTCCATACGACTTCCTGTATCGACTAACGCTGTCGCCATAATCGTCAAGCTGCCACCGTTCTCAATGTTTCTGGCTGCGCCAAAGAAACGCTTGGGCCGCTGCAACGCATTGGAATCTAACCCTCCAGAGAGCACCTTCCCGCTGGGAGGCGCAATGGTATTGTAGGCACGAGCAAGCCTGGTAATGCTATCCAGTAAAATAACGACGTCTTTCTTGTGTTCAACCAGCCGCTTGGCTTTCTCCAGCACCATTTCAGCTACCTGAGCATGCCGCTGAGCCGGTTCATCGAAGGTCGAGCTGATGACCTCAGCCTTGACCTGGCGCTGCCAGTCAGTCACCTCTTCTGGCCGTTCATCGATCAACAGCACGATCAGTGTCACTTCCTTGTGGTTCCTCAGAATCGCGCGGGCAATCGCCTGCAGCAACATCGTCTTACCGGTGCGAGGCGCGGCCACAATCAATCCGCGCTGCCCCTTCCCGATCGGAGTCGTTAGATCCATCACACGGGTGCAGTATTCCTCTCGATCAAACTCCAGATTGATCCGCTCCTCCGGATACAACGGAGTCAGGTTATCGAATAAGATTTTATCCCGTGCAACCTCAGGATCTTCATAGTTGACCTTTTCAACCTTGAGCAATGCAAAATACCGCTCACTCTCCTTGGGGGGACGGATTTGACCCGAGACGATATCACCGGTACGAAGATTAAACCGTCGAATCTGCGATGGGGAGATATAAATGTCGTCAGGCCCAGGGAGATAATTAGAATCTGGTGCGCGAAGAAAGCCGAACCCGTCAGGTAACGTTTCTAACACTCCCTCTCCAAAGACCACGCCATTTTTTTCGGTTTGGGCCTGGAGGATCGCAAAAATGAGCTCCTGCTTTCGTAAATTCGCAGCTCCTTCAATCTTCAATTCTCGAGCCACGTCATTCAGATCGGCGATGGATTTCTGCT
The DNA here is from genome assembly GCF_054902215.1 of Nitrospira sp. CMX1. Lineage (NCBI taxonomy): Bacteria > Pseudomonadati > Nitrospirota > Nitrospiria > Nitrospirales > Nitrospiraceae > Nitrospira > Nitrospira sp. CMX1. The sequence continues at coordinate 65,261 of NZ_JBUBKD010000074.1, forward strand.
TCAGTTCGGCAAGATGCATTACTTCCCCCCTAGCTACTGACATACGACTCCTCTCGAGCCTCGGCTCGGTTATCGTTTAGATGGAAGAATTCGCGTAACCTGATTTGGCCATGCAAACGTGTTGTTTCTTTAAATTGATTCGCTTTAGGTCTTGAGTCTGTTTTGGGTGGAAAAACTTGCGGAAGTCCGCTTCTTACTCGTGATGGGAAAACGCTATCATTATCATTCCCATGCGATACCACTCAGGCACTATGTTTGATTAGCAACTGAACTCCACCGCACCAACTGACGCTAGGTTTGAATCGAGACAGGTTCCAGAATTGAATTACCCAAATGGAGAGATTCAGCCCAACCCCGACACTGGTGTGATGATACCTATGCACCTGCTACTTGTCAACTGGCCTCAGAAATTTTGTCGTCAGAAACACATCCTTACCCTGAACACGTCATCTGCACCGGGTTGTCCACACGATCAGAAGTATGTTACACAGGAAATACAATTACGTTATGGCACATGGAGAAAACGAGATAACTCCGGAACGGGTCTTCTCCCTCTCGGAAGCCAATCACCTCCTCCCTCAACTCCAGAAGCACCTCTCGACCGTCCAAGAGGGGAAAGCAGTGCTTGTACGAACTCGGGAGGAAGTGGGTAAGGCCTCAGCCAATGCTGCGCTCGGAGGTGGGACGTCGGCGGGAGGACCTTATGTGAAAAGCCTTCTGGACATCAGCACGCATCTCCAGGCCATCCATGAGCTAGGAATCGTTGTAAAGGACATTGACCTAGGGCTCTGCGACTTCCCGCATATCCGAAACGGCCGAGTTGTCTACTTATGCTGGAAACTGGGCGAAAAGGAAATTCGCTGGTGGCACGAAGTCACCACCGGCTACAAAGATCGTTGTCCCATAGAAGAAGAGCCCTCCGAAAGCTGAATTCTTTTCTTCCACTCAATTTCACCATGAAATTTGTCATTATTGGGCATGATGGACCAGACGGAGAAGTAAAGAGGAAAATGCATCGAGCTGCCCACCTTGCCAACCTTGAACGGCTTGATAAACAAGGGCGAGTGATCCTGGCCGGCCCTCTCACCGATAAGACGGGAAGCTTGCTCGTCTTAGAATTCGACACCAAGGAGGAAGCTGAGGAATTTGCGCGGCAGGATCCTTATACCATTCATGGAGTCTTCGCAAGTCTAGACATTCATCCGTTTATGCAGGTTTTCCCCACACCTCTCACTAATCCCTTTCCTCTCCCTTAAGTAGATCGCTTCCCCAAAATTGGCCGTCGCCCTCCCCTTTTGGGTGCATTGTCCGGCTGGGCAGTCGAGCTGTATAGTTTGCATATGAGTTTTGAAAGGATACTGAACCTTCCTTTTCTCATCACTATCTCCCTATTGGTATGGTCCCTTCCAACATTCGCCTCGGAAACCGTTATCATAGCCGAAGGACATTATGTGATGGGCGATAGCGACACCCTTACCGTCGCTGAGGAGCAAGTGCTCCAGCGAGCCCAACGCAGGGCCGTGGAGGAGGCTGGACTGTATATCGAATCTACCTTCTTAGATAGAGAAAAAATCGCGGGTGGTACGAGTCTCCAGATAAGCTCGTTAGAAATCCGGACCATTGCCGGGGCGATCACAAAAACTGAAATCCTTGAGTCTCGTCGCACGTTCACAAATGACCGTCCAAGCTTTTATGTCCGAATCCGCGCAGTCGTCGACCTGGAGGGCCTACGGATGGCAGTTCGAAAATGGCACTCGGAGCAGCGATTGGCCGCCCCCTATCGCCGCCTCCAAAAAGAGAATGCCGCACTCAAGACCCAGCTTGAGACCCTCAAGTCCTCTCCCGCTGGGGTGCGAACCCTCACGATTGAACCGATCGGCCGTACCAGTAGAACTCAAGAGCAAGCTCAAGCGTTGATCGAAAAAGCAATGGCGCTTCAAGATCTTTCCATGAAACTCAAGTTGACCGCTCAGGCAGCTGTATTGGCTCCTCACTCCATTGATCCACTCATCCTCCGCGGTCAAACCTATCTGGGCCTCGCATCCGCCGCATATTCGAATAGGACAAGACCAAGTGAATATTCCGAGTATGTCGACAATGCCCGAATGGATTTTGACCGCGCACTCCTTATCGACCCTCAAAACACCTGGGCACTTTTAGGGAAAGGCGACGTCGATACCTGGCTCAATCGCCCACAAGAGGCTGTCCTTTCGTACGAACGAGCACTGGAACTAGCCCCCTTCTTTGATCCCGCACGACTCCACCTTATTACCCTGTATACCGCGGAGGCCAGAAAACTAGCGGCTCTCGGGCAATGGGTCCCTGCCCTTTCCGCTTTACAAAAGTGCCTCTCCCCCCATCTTCACGACAGCTGGATTCCCTATCAAAAGGATGCGTACTTACTCAGGAGCAAAATCTATCAGCAGTTGAAGCAGCCGATCCTGGCGATTGAAGACTTGAGCACTGTTCTGAGGAGTGACCCAACAGAGAAGCGAGCCTTACTTGCAAGAGCACAGCTCTACCAAAATGAGATCCAAGGAGATTCTGCCAAGAACGACTTTCAACGCGCCTGCAGACTTGGATCGATGCCTGCCTGCAAACAACTTCCATAATACAATACATCTTGAGGTAGATCATTTTCATTCTCGAGAAGCAGTCCCACCATGCCCAAGCTGAACCTTCGTTGACAATCTAAACAATCGACACCTATAATGGATCGACCTCGCTAGTAGTTGAGCCCTCCAAAATTGTGACTTAAAGAGGGCAAAGGGCCTAATTCATCTGCCCAAGTAGTGGCCCGAAAGCTCTTTAGCGTGGGCCTTCTGTGATCTTGCAGAGGGTCGGGAAAGGGCTTAAAGTGCTCCAACGAACCATGAGCATGATAAATAGTATTTATTATATAAACCTTTACTTTTATTCGGAGTGTAGGTTGCGATGAGTGACTATCGTGTACTCCCAGGCCCCGAACACTTTCTTCCTCCGGCTGCCGCAAGCATGGGAATTCGTTTGCCCAACCCGGGAGAAGCGCATATTAACGGTGTGATCGCATCAGAAGAAAAGGCGTATGAAGAGGCTGCTCGCCAATTTCTGATGGCGAAGGTTCCAACTATTTTCCCAGGGCCACTCGTGCTTTGGGCGTGGAACGAGAAAGCGGCTAAAAAAGCGACAGCAATTCGACATCTGTTCAACGCCTTAAAAGAATGTGTTCAGCCCGGTCAAAAACCGATGTTAATCCCCATGCCGGACTATCGGCCCAAATATCCCAAGATCAACCCTGAGGTTGAGATTAACCCAAACCACCCGAACTTGACCATCTGGCACAATAAGATCGATTGCTGCATGTTTATCGGAGTCCATTGTCATCAGGCCAATCTGTCGCTGAAAATCATTCGCGGCGGGACGTCATGTTATACCATCGCCATGTGCGCACAAGCTGGTCACGAAGATGCGATGCTATCATTCCGTGATGCATCAGTGGACAAAATCATGCGGTTGGCTGATACCGTCAAGCGATTGAAAGGGACCGTCCAACCGCGTCTGTCAGCCAAGACCGGGGCTTCAAATTAGCCGTTTGAAAACCCCAGAGCGATAAAGGAGGCTGGATCATGGCAGAAACAAAGTCCGTTATTGGGACACAAAATAAAAAAGGGCAAGTGTATACCGATCCGTGGAAGATGTTACATGAGGCCCCTCGCACTCCGTCATTTTTCACAGGATCCGAGGTCATCAAGGAAGCAATTCGACGTGCTAGTTGCGATGTCATGATTGCCTATCCAATTACGCCGCAGAGCGAAGCCGCGGCGCTGATTGGTGAGTTATTTGCTGAGGGCTACATTGGCGACTACTTCCGTGGCGAAAGCGAGTTTGCTGTGATGTCGCAATGTGCGGGAGCTTCATTCGGTGGAGCCCGTGTGTTTACAACGACGGCAGGACCCGGCACCATGCGCGCCATGGAGAATTTCCCGATGTGGGCCGGTGCACGTCTGCCAATTCAGATGATTGTCACCTGTCGAGGAATCAACTCACCGCTGTCGATTCAACCGGATACTCTTGAAATTGCATATCTCTTGAATACCGGTATGTTGGTATGGCATGCGGAGACTGCACAGGACTTCTTTGATTGGATTCTGAAGGGATATATCGTGTCTGAAGAGCCAGATGTACATCTCCCGCTCGCATTGTGTTGCGATGGGTTTTTCGTCACCCATACGAAGGATGTGGTGAACCTTACACCGACCGATATGTGTCTTCCGCCCTACGACCCCTACCGGTCGCCTGTCCCCTGTATGGATATGGAATGTCCTCCCGTGCGCATGATGCGTGATCCGTTTGTGATGAAGAGCAACTACATCAGCTACGCAACGCATGCCAGCTGGCAGCAGGAGATCTGGGCTGCCGTTGAACGCTCGCGCAAACACACAATCCATTGGTTGAATGGCCTGATCGATACGGAGAATACTGACGCAGATGTCGTGATCGTGGCCTCAGGTACGGCTGTTTCGCAAGGCCGTGAAGCCATCCGCATGCTGGAAGACGAAGGCGTGCGATGCGGGCTCGTGAAGGTGAAGGCACTACGCCCGTGGCCTGAAGAAGAAATTCGCGAGGCCACGAAGAACGCAAAGCACATCTTCGTGCCGGAGTTCAATGTGACGGGATGGCTGGCCAAAGAAATCCGGGCCTCGATTCCCAATCCGCATCGCGTCCATGCTGGCCCACACGTCTGCGGCGGAATGACTATGCCGCCGGAGATTATCGTATCGGAAATCAAGACAGCCCTAGGGATGAAGACCTTCTCCTTGGCTGGTCGTGGAAGCTGAGGTCCATTGCATTCGAACCTGTTCGCCCTAAACAAGCGATACTGAGGAGGATATTATGAGCAAAGAGCGGATACAAATCTCCGAAGCCCTGTACGATATCATGCCGTCGGATTATCAAGATCTTGTCAAGAGCGCAACCTACGGCAAGGAAGATCGTGGCTGGAAAGATATCGGAACCTCGAAGGAGCTGATTGAACAGCACTCACTCTGTGCTGGCTGCCCAGAATCGATGGCTTTCCGGTACATTTTAGCTTCGCTGCCGAATCCAGAAGATACGGTAATGGTCGGATCCACCGGCTGTACCAGCTTGGTCTTCCCGATGGTCGCTGTACATAACATCCATTCGCTGTTCGGCAACCAGAACGCGGTCGCATCCGGCTTAAAGCGCGCGCTAAGCGTTCGTTTCCCAGGTCGGGTCAAGGATGTGGTGGTCCTTGCCGGTGACGGGGCAACCGTCGATATCGGTCTGGACATGACACTCCAAGCTTGGTTCCGTCAGGAAAAGTTCACAACCATCTGCTTTGACAATGAGCTTTACGCAAACACCGGTGGCCAGGAAAGCGGCCTCATGCAGAAGGGGTTCGTCGCAAAAATGGCGCCGGTTGGCAAGCTCTTTGATAAAGTACGGCTTCCTGAAATCGCACGCGAGTCCGGCTGCCACTATGTCGTCAACTGTACTGTCAGCAAACCGTCGTTGGTTGAGAAAGTCATCCGCAATGCCGTGCACATCGCTCGTGAGATCGGTCCAACTTATCTCCAACTCTACACACCCTGCATTCTTGAGATCGGCAAGAACAGCATGGAAGGCTTACAAGAGATGCGTGATTCAGAAAAGCCGACCGAGCGGTTCGCCTACAAGGAATATATCAGCGAACCGGCAAAGCAACTCTTGGCCGAGCTGGCTGCCAAAGATAAAGAACGAAAGGCTGCAGCCAAACAATTGGCCGCACAGGCACAAGCGAACTAGACCGGAGATCGCTCATGATTAAAAAAAGATTGAACATACGAATGTCAGGGTTAGGAGGGCAGGGTGCCGTCACAGCTGCTCATGTCATGGCCATGGCTGCAAACCGGGATGGGAAATTTTCCATCTCAAATCCCTTCTTCGGTGCGGAAAAACGGATGGCACCAGCTGAGAGCTATTGCCGCATCGGCATTGAGCGGATTTACGATCGCGGCGAACTAGTATTCCCAGATGTCATCCAAGTGTTCCATCCTCAGGTCATCACCATGGGGAAGAGTTACACCATGCCCTTCTATTCTGGCATTAAAGAAGGCGGCGTGGTCATCATCAACTCCGATGTCCCCCTTCTGTCCGAGGAAGACGTGGAACGGCTCAAGGATCTAAACGTAGCGGTGTTCTACATTCCAGGAACACAAATCGCTATCGAGATTGCCGGAACAGAACTGTCAACGAATATGACCATGATCGGATCCGTCGCTGGGATCACGAAATGCGTCTCCATGGAAGCGTTGGATGGAGCTCTCCAAGAACGATTCGGGAAGAAATTCGTTGCCTCAGGCGGTACGGCTTCATTAGACGAAGCGATTAAGAAGAAGTTCGCCAAGAAGGAAATGTTGCTGGCAAAGAACCTTGCAACGGTGAAACGGGCATATGAAATCGCCACTCAATGGGCAGAAAAGAATAAGATTGAATTGCGTATTGGTAATCCGGCTGTTGCGGCGTAATAAAGGAACGACGTTACATGTATAACATTGCGCAAGTTATCGATGAAAAATGCACAGCGAAGAAAGGGTGCCGCCTGTGCATCATGTATTGTCCTGAAGCGAACTGTCTGGACTTGAACACCACCAAGATGGTGGCCGAAGTTGTCATCGACCGTTGTAAGGGGTGTGAACTGTGTGTGGTTGTCTGTAACGCAGCCAAACACGAAGCTATCGTCATGCAAGCAGTTAGTGCGACCGGCCAGCTGATAGCCCAAAAGGGAGAATCTGCGGCCTTAGGCCAAGCCTATCAGGGCTGATCGATAGCAATGTCAATTGAAAAACCCCATGGCGTTGACGCTATGGGGTTTTTTGTTGGCGGCCCGTGGGGGTACCTATATGGAACATGAAGACAATATAATCAACGAGCTCCTGCGGGAGATTGCTGGACTGATTAATGAGTACCCTCGAGCTATTGAGCGGCGAGCAGCCGTCATCGACGCCACGGGTAAAGATCCCGAGCTCGTCGAAAAGCTAGTCAAGGCCGCCGACACCATGCGCGACAGCGGAAATCTCTACCTCACCTGGGCAAAGCACTATGCTGCATTGGCAGAAGGCAATACCGATGCCTCCTCAGATGAGGACGAGACTGAGGATTTTGACGTCTAAAAAATCTCCCTATTCCGCAATTTTTTTTGCTAGAATACGCTCCTCAATTGAATGCCGCTTCTGTTCCCCGGTAGCTCAGTTGGTAGAGCAGCCGGCTGTTAACCGGCTGGTCGCAGGTTCGAGTCCTGCCCGGGGAGCCACTAGATTACTGGCCAATAATATTTTCTCCCCTTATCAACAGCTCTCATGTTCCTTCAACCAGGCTTCTTAGTTCAGCAGCGCCGTACTATTCCTTGGCCAAGACTACCTCGTTATAGCTAAGCCCTCAATTACTGATCGCTATTGACGGGAGACGTGTGCGATCCTATGGGATGAGATGCTCAACAGATTTGCGTCAACGGGTTGTGGAGTTTGTTCGCGGTGGAAGCAGCAGGACCGAAGCGGCTCGGCGGTTCAAGGTCGGTGAGGCGAGCATGTACCGCTGGCTCAAGCCCCGGCGGCCTGACCTACCAGCGTCCCGACCCTCGCCAGCCCCGCAAGCTGGGTTGGGAGCAGTTACGCTGTCATGTGGAGGCCCATCCCGATTGGACGCAAGCGGAACGGGCACGGCATTTCCGAGTCTCCCGGCACTGTATCTGGAACGCGCTGCGCAAGTTGGGGGTGGCCCATAAAAAAAAGACGGGGGTATTCCGAACGCGACCCCCTACGGCGCAAGCAGTTTCTCCGTCTTCGCGAGCGGTTCGTACGCCGCGGCAACTACCCCGTGTACATCGATGAATGCGGGTTTGTGTCGTCGACGGCGCGGCGGCATGGGTATGCACCCAAAGGCCAGCGTGTGAACGGCCTGGTCTCCGGGCATCGACGGCCCCGCACGTCACTCCTCGCTGCTCGCAGGGAGGGACGATTGGCAGAGCCCTTGCTGTTCGACGGTACGTGCGATACGGGGGTCTTCAACACCTGGCTGAAGACGCGGCTGTTCCCGCGTCTGAACGCCCACCATCTCGTGATCATGGACAACGCCGCATTGCATACGTCATCCGAAACGGCGCAGCTCATCGCAGCAACGGGCGCGACCCTGCTGTTTCTCGCGCCCTATTCTCCCGACCTCAACCCCATCGAGCATGATTTCGCTGCTCTCAAGAAGCGTAGGGCGTATCAGGAACACGTGGCCATCGACAACATCGTAAAAGCCTATCACTGATGAAGGGCTTAGCTATAGTGTTACTAGAACACCCGATTCATATGCAATAATAGCCCACGCACGGACGCAGCACTAAGAAATTAGGAACGTCCTCTTTCACCAAAAGGCATCTACTGAGAAGCCTAAAATCCCATCTGAGATCGGAGCAGAGCTCATGGTACTTCCGGTTTAGACTGAAACCGATGAATCCACCTTTGCTCGTACGGCTACTCCACTCTTCAAGACAATTTCGCAAATGTGATCCAGTCGCTCAATATGCTCATAGGCAGCCCAGGGATCGATAGCCACCGCACACACACCGTGATTCGACTGTCCTACAATATCGAACGCGGTCGTACCATCGTTCTGTAACCCCAAACACTCTGACGTCGCATCAGCCAGTGCACGAGATAGCGCCGGAAATGCAGGAACCGTCCGACCCACCCGTGTATAGCGTGAAATTTCAGGAAACTCGGCACTGATAACCTGTAGGTCGATCCCGGCATAGATGGCGGCCACCACATGCGTCGCATGGACATGCACTACGGTTCGTGTGCGCTTCGAATCACGCTGCAGATTCCAATGCATCCAGAGTTCACCTGATGGTTTCTGTTGTTCGTTGACCTTCGGTACCGACAAACCGCTGACAGAATCCGTAACGATCTCCAATCGCACAATATGCTCCGGATGTACGATCGTCTTGCGCCAACCGGAGGGAGTGATGTACAAGTATCTCCCTCCCCGTTTTTTCATACTGATGTTGCCGTCTCTTGTCGTAATCCACCCTCTCTCATAACAACGCCGCATGACATCTCCAATAGCCGTCAGCATAATCCCCCCGTTAGAATGTCTACCTGAGCTCTCAACGTCTTACTTCTTGACACATGAATAGGTTGACGCTAAGGCTACCACAGCTCCTCCACCTCAAGAGCAGAGCGTACCATACGTGACACTATGACGAATCACATACTTGCTCTTGCATCGTCCTTTCAGGCCCCAATCCCTCTCAGAAATGCTCATCTCATGACCCTGATACCCCGCTACGTGCCAAGAGCGACATCTCTGGCGGACTTGCCTCAAGAATCGCGATGTTTTTCCGTTGAACCACAGTCACAGCTTCAAGGATTCTGCCATTGGCAAGACGACCGCAAGGCCTTTCCCACCGTCGTACTGGTTCATGGATTGGAAGGCTCCAGCGAATCGCGATACATGCTGGGTATCGCAGCGAAAGCCTTCCGTTCTGGGTTCAACGTCATCCGCCTGAACCAACGGACCTGTGGTGGAACAGAACACCTGTCTCCGACGCTCTACAATAGTGGACTCAGTAGCGATTACCGGGCTATCGTTAAAGAACTTGTTCACCACGACGGTCTCGATCGAATCTGGCTAGTCGGCTATTCCATGGGTGGTAACCTCGTACTCAAAGCCACCGGCGAGTTAGGACGGAGTGAACCGGCTCTGGTCGGAGTGGCTGCCGTATGCCCGAACATCAACCCGACCGTGTGCGCCCGTGCCCTGGAAGAACCACGTAATTGGATTTATCACCGTCATTTCGTCACGAGATTGAAAGCGCGTTTACGAAGAAAAGCATCCTTATTCCCAGGGAAATGGGATCTTTCCAAGCTCGCCCATATCACCACCATCAGCGAATTTGATGATTGCTATACCGCTAGAGACGGCGGCTATCGAGACGGTGCCGACTATTACGATCGAGCCGGATCGCGACATGTACTTGATAGGATTGCGGTACCTACTCTGATCATCACTGCGCAAGACGATCCATTCATCCCCTACGCCATGTTCACCGAGGCGAAGATTCAGGAGCACCCCCAGATCGCTGTGGTTGCACCTCGCTATGGCGGACACTGTGGATTCTACCAAGGCCAGCGTCGAGATGAAGACCCCTACTGGGCGGAGAACCGAATCGTGGATTTCTTGCATGGGATGCGGCCAAAGAGGTCATGAGGCACATCTTATGACCCGACCCAGACCTACCCTGGCATACCTGTACAAGTTGAGCTGAGAGGGGTGGTACTTTTACTCCCCCTCTATTCCGAGAAGACCCAAGCGACAGATAGCAACGAACGTTGGACGGGACCGTTCAGAGGATCATGGGTTCGAGATGTGCCCGAACATCCTCCAGGTAGGTCCTGAATGGATCCTGCATGGGAAAGGGCGCACGACCTCGAACTTGGAAAATAGACCAATTGATAACGTAGGCAGGAAAGAGCCCATCAGGGGTCACAGGTCGATCGGCATCCGTAGGAGCTCCGCCTCCCAAGAGGTGTCTGACCAATGCACTGCGTCCATAGGCACGGGTATTCTTGGGAGCCTCATCCATCGCCATCCGAATCAACGCATCAGTCGTTATACGCGGGACTCGCCCTTCCTCCACAAGCCCATAGTAGAGTCCTTTTTCGGAATTTAAGTTATGATACTCCAAGTCCAAACTCTTGAGCAGAGGATCGTTCCAGTCTAACTGCTCTGCTTCTCTGAAACACTCCAAAAGCCAGAGTTTCGACGCCCAATCCACACGGCCGACCAGCTTCTGATAGTCCCCGCGCAAGTCATTGAGTACCGACGCCCATTGCGTGAGGACCCAATCAGTTTCCTCATCCTGTCCCTGACAATGTCGCACGGCACAATCGAGAAATCTTTCCTGAATATCGATGGCCGAAATCGTTCGTTGAGATCGAAGCCGAATGAGCCAGTTGCGTTCTTGGTCTTGGGAGATTTCTTGTAGCGCCTCCACTGGTTCATCAATCTCTAAATCCTGAGGAGCATGTCCCTCTTCAATAAGTTGGAGCACCAGGCCGGTCGTACCCAGTTTCAAGGCCGTCGCATACTCAGCCATATTCGAATCGCCCAACAGCAAATGAATCCGTCGGTATTCATTGGGATCTGCCAACGGTTCATCTCTCGTATTCACAATCGCGCGATTGTGCTGCACCCACTCAAAGAAATCATTGACGATATGGTCGCTCCGTTGAGAAATTTGAAACGGCAGGCTCGAACTACTCCGAATACCGACGGCAGTGCGCGGAATAATCAATCGGTCCATCTGAATCCACGCATCCTGTGGAGCGGCAGCACCGACACGCCCTGCTCCAGAGAAAATCTGTCTCGTCACAAGAAAGGTCACAAGAGGCGCCAAGCCACGCCTCGAAAACGGAAACCGACGAGAGACGAGATAGTTTTCATGGGACCCGAAGGTCGCATCCGTTTCATGATCGATGTTGTTCTTAATCAACGACACGTGATCGGACACACCAAGCGCCTCGATCGCCTGCTGCATTAAAAAATCTCCGGCACGATCCGATGCCACAACATCCGTGAGGGAGTGACACTCTGGCGAGGCATACTCGAGATGCCCCATATCCAGATAGATTCGCCCCCCGTTGGTGAGAAATCCCCCGTTTCCCGGGGGCTCATCATGGCCCCGATGATGCAGGTCCAACACACCTCGACGCTGGACATTGAACAGATGATCTCGAATTTTGTGGGCAAACCAGGCTGGGGAATGGTCCGGCCGGTCCTCATGGATCAAGAGCCCGTACTCGGTCTCCAAACCAAAAATTCGATTCAACATAGGATCACGTGAATGCCGAGCTTAGATTCTTGGGAAGCAATGCCCTTAACTCGCCGGCCCCGAGAGTCCGATACTTGGAGGTTCCTGCCACATGGCGATCAAGTAACGCACACTCAATCGATCTATCCGCCATACATTGATGCACATGAGCTAGGAGCGTCTGAGAGTCCGTCACCGGCTGATCTGAACTCCCCTTCACATCCTCATGATCCCCCAGGGGTTCATCTGCTTGTTTCTGTGCTCGATCACCGACTGCCCAGGTACGAATCGCAACATCCACTACCTCCATCAGGGACACCATCGACTGCTGTCGAAGATACTCCATCATTCGTTGCTCAATCGACGACGTGGCCGCAAGCACCGCATACTGGCTCTTCTCTTCGAACATTCCATCATAGTTAATGGTGAGGAAGCCGTCCTTCCCAGCATTCCGGCTCAACTCCGTCAGCAGGATCTTTACAATGAACGGAGCTTTAAACACCTCCTCAAACGCCTGTTTGACGACCGGAGCGATGCCGTACTTGATCAGACGACTCCCCGTCACATCGGAGGCGGAGCGATTGAATCCCTCGACATGCGCCATCTCCAACAACGTGAAGCGCAGTTTTTCGAGATCGGCCGGATGTCCCATTCCCCCGAATGCGAGACGATCATAGATTTCATACAACTTGGGAGTGCCTTTGCTCATCGTCATCAGGAGAATGCCCTGGTCGCAGGATACGCCGACAACCGGGCTCCCCTGCGCAAACTGCGCATCAAGATACTGCCGACGATTCCCGACCGCTTCGACCCACCGATAGGGTTCTTCGTACATAAAGGGCGACCTTACACGTGTTTGGAAACGTTGGAGTCAAATAACGCTCGAAGATGTGAATCCGACACCGTTGTCACACCGCCGGAGGTAATCAGTTTCACAACCGGATAGAGCCCGGCCTCTCGATTGACTCCACCGGTTGCACTATCGAACTCGGCGGCACTCGTCAGCAATCGCAGCGCCTGGACAGTTGCCTGTTCCTCCGTCGTCGCACTGAGCGGCTGCTCCCCCCAGGTATTCAGATAGTGGAGAATGCCGCGAATAGTCGGGGAACCTGACCCTGAGACGGCGTACTCTACCCCCTCAAACTCCGCCCCGAGGATATCGTAGAAATAAATCTTGGCAGCTTCCTGCTCGGCATCATATCCGGCAAAGATCGGGGCGACAGCCCCCGTCCCCGCCAAGGCCGCCGGAACATTTTCTTTCAGCAGCTTGGAGAGGGCTCGGAGCTTGCCCTCAAAGCTGAGCTCTTGAAGTTGAGTCCGCCGATAGTACTTAAACGAATGTTCGAGGATACGCGCCATCTCATACGCGGTCGCGGGAACCCCCGCAATCGCCATGACACTGTGTCGATCGATCTCCAAAACCTTGTCGGTGCGGTCGTACATCACCATGTTGCCGGCTGTCGCCCTGCGATCCCCGGCCACCAACACCCCCTCGCGATATTTGAACGCGAGAATCGTCGTGGCGGTGGTCAATGCCTGCCCCACTCCGGTTTGTCCGGGCATCCCTAATACGTAGCCCTGTTCCTTCAAGATCTGGTAAAAATCACCCTGCATCCTTCGCCTCGCTCCAGTACCGGGGGTAGGGGTGAAGGGTAAGGGAGAGCGGTTGGCTCCTCTCACACCTTACGCTTATCCCTCACCAGTCTATTGGCCTGTCCGTTGCCGATATCGTTCCGCCTGTTTCGGATCAACCTTGCGCATCCGTTTCAGAAGGCTATCCTTGTCCGGTGATCCGGTTTCTGGACGGCGTGGTCCCCCTCCTTCTTCCAGGGGACCGGGAGATTTCGGCATGGGATCTCCTGGCCCTTCTCGTCGTTCGGGGGTAAGACTGTGGATCATGTTTCCGTCTCCTTTCTGTGGCTCCACGTTGCCAGTGCATCAGCGGGCGAGCCGGCATGTTGGAAGATATCCACGCATCGTCTGACTTCCTGGGGGTCGAAGAGATCTCCCATATCAAGATGTTGGGAACGCACGTTCGTGTTAAATTGTATCCGCTCCCATTGCATCGATTGAATCTGCGCAGAAAACCGCCGTACACAGAGGCCGCGCACCCCACCACGAGTATCGCTCGGACCACTTCGAAGCGCCGCCTCGACTCCCTCCTCAGTGGTTATCCGCCAGGCTTTTCCCTCTGCCTCCAATCCAAGATAGAGCCCCTGTTCAGGATCGACGTTGTGATACTCCAAGTCCAGGCTCGCCAGCCAGGGGTCATCCCATCCGATTCGTTCCTCCCGCATGAAAGTCTCAAGCAGCCACTGTTTCGTCACCCAATCAAGTTTTCCCACTAACCGAGAACGGTCGTGAGACAATGCGTGCAAAGTCTCAGCCCACTCACTTAACAACCAATCCGATTCTTCATCCGATCCGGCTAATTCCTGACGTGCCGCCTCGCAGTAGTACGTTTGAAGCTCCAACGCCGAAAACTTCCTCCCGTCTTTCAGACGAACCACCGTTTTCATCTCCGGGTCACGCGAGATTTGTTTGACGGCCATCACCGGTTGATCCAGCTCCATGGGAGGCACGGCCCCTCGGCCAATGAGATCAAGCACCAGCCTGGTTGTACCGACCTTGAGCGCGGTCGTATACTCACACATGTTGGCATCACCGATAATCAGATGCAAACGGCGATATTTTCGACGATCGGCATGGGGCTCGTCCCTGGTATTGAGTAGAGGCCGATTGTGCATCGTATCGACCCCCAACTCCGTTTCCATGAAATCCGCCCGTTGTGAGAGCTGATAGGCTCCAGGAACCCATCCAGACTCCTGCGCCTCGGTTCCCACTTTCCCTGCCCCAGCGATGACCTGTCGGCTGACCAAGAACGGGAGAAGACCCGTCACCAAAGCAGGAAAGGGAATCGAGCGTGGAACAAGATAGTTGTCGTGACAGCCATAACTGTGGCCATGGAAATCGGTATTGTTCTTATACAGACGCAGAGGCGAGCCCCCAAGAGTTCGATTACGCCGCTGAGCCGCACGGTGCACAATCCGTTCTCCCGCGCGATCCTGGGCCACCAGATCACGAAGCGTTCGACATTCAGGCGTGGAATATTCCGGATGGGTATGGTCGTTGTAGAATCGCGCCCCATTCGGCAACACGAGATCACTCTTCATGTCATGGAACGAGAAAGGACGATGGGCATCGCGCTGTGCAAACTCATCCTCTTCTCTATCTTGTTGCAAGCCGGAGACTCGAAACCCGCGCGCATCCTCATGTGGATCCTCACCGGCATAGTCCCAACGCCGCTCGAACGATGCGGCGAGATGTGCACGCACGAGTTCCATCGACTCGACGACCGGGTCCATCTCCGGTACATCATCGCGGGTGATACCGTATTCAGTTTCAATTCCAAAAAGACGCATAGCCGGTTAGAGGTGAACAGTACAACGTGAAAGGACGATTCGACTCGATGACACGGCTAATCCAGTCAGCCTTTCGCTTTTCACCTGTTACATGTCACATCTTTAAATGATTTGATTCGTGAGCCGTTCTTCTGTCTGGCGGCCCCGCCGGAAGGATGAAATTCCGACGACTTGCTCCGGATGATGATCGAGCAATTTCAGCCATTCCTCGGCCGCATCGTCTGGTGGTAGCATGTCACCTTCTCGGAATTCTTCAGACACGGCCCCACGGAGATCCTCCTCCAGCAATCCTGCCGGCTGTCCGGATTGAACCGTACGATCGATCGCCTTTTCCTTCGCCCGTTGGACGATCGACGCCAGAATCGCCCCACTGACAAGATCGCCGCGGTACAGGACCGTACTCTGGCCATTTCGAAGCCTGATCGAGAGAAGACGGGTCTCTTCCGTTCGACGAAAGATCGACTCGAGAAGGTCTTCGACAAGCGACACCACCGCCTGCACTGGGTCACCGCCACGATCCTTCACCAGCTGGGGATCAAGGGGAAGATCCGCCGTCAAATAGACCTTCAAAATCTCGGCAGCGGCAGACTTGTTCGGCCGGCCGACTTTGATCTTCCGATCGATTCGACCGGGACGCAGGACAGCCGGATCGATCAAGTCCGGTCGATTGGAGGCCAGAATGATGACGACATCCTGCAACGATTCGATCCCATCCATTTCGCTACAGAACATCGGGACAAGCGTGTTCGAGATATTGAAGGAACGCATGGCACGCCGCGTCCCCAAAATCGACTCTGCCTCATCGATGAAAATGAAGGGTAGCGCCCCCTCCTTCCGTCGAGCCCGAGCCTGATCAAAGAGATCACGGACCATCCGTTCTGACTCCCCAAGCCACATATTGAGAATTTCTGGTCCTTTGACATGCAGGAATGCCCCACTCGTGACCGGCGGGCGATTGTGCTTGTCAGATGCAGCCCCTTGGGTTGATTCGCTGAGTTGCTTGGCCAAGCTACCGGCAGCAGCTTGCCCAATCAACGTTTTCCCACATCCGGGCGGCCCATAGAGCAGAAACCCCTTGGGCTGAGAAAACTTGAATCGTTCGAATGTCTCCGCATGCAATAGCGGATATTCGATCGCCTTGCGGATCGCAGTGATAGCCTCGGTCTGTCCTCCGATCTGCGCCCAGGTGATCGTCGGCGTTTCATCCAGAACATGGCGGCCGGCCTCCCGATCCACCAACTTCTCAAGAGCTATACGGAGACTGGGGTCGATACGAATATGGTCCCCAGGGTTGAGTTCGACGCCGATCAAATCCGTCGAACGCTGCACAATCAACGACTGCCGACCCATCTCCTGTTCACACCGCAACCGTCCGTCCGGCAATGTTTCTGCCAGTTTCAAAATGGGACCATTCCGATCGTACCCCAGCGTCCGAATGACGGCATACGCTTCATTGACCAGGATCTGGGTGCCGATCCGCAGGTCGGCATCAGCCACGCGGGGGTCCACGTTTGCATAATACTCAGCCCCACCCACAACGATGCGGGCGAGCCCGGGAGCCGGAATATCGAGCAACATCCCGATACGGTTGGCTGGAGCCGTCAGCTTGGCCACCACCTCACTGACCTTCTTGAACTCCGACTCACGTTGCTGAGAAGCCGCTTGAGACAACATCACGGCATGCCGCAGCTTGTACAACAGCTTTTGGCGGGGGTCACCCTCTGAGAAAGCAGCAAGACACTGCTCAATCAACTCGAGCGGATCTGTCCCCGTCTTCAGCGACGATTCATCCCTCCTACCCTGCGGTGTTGCCTGATCAAAAGATCCGTGATCACTCATCAATACACCTTCACCATGCCCAGCTCACTGATCCTACCATACCGATGTGCTGAAGTGCCGCCTTGCTAGTTGACGGCCTGAAGCGTCACCGACACTTTTTCGCGTCGATTACCGCGGAGGATTTCGACAGTCACCTGATCACCGACCTTCTGCTCCTCCAGTGCATCCATGAGATCATCGATGGTGGTCACAGCTTTGCCGGAGACCGCGACAAGTATGTCACCGAGTTGGATCTGTCCCATCATCGTCTCGCGGGCCCCCTTGAGACCTGCGCGATCCGCCGGCCCACCACGAGTGACCTTACCGATGATGACCCCTTTGATCCCCCATCGCTTCGCCATCGCATCCGGCACGAGCGACACTCCCAGCCCGGGACGGATGAGCTTCCCATGCTTGATCAGTTCAGGAACGATACGGTTGACCGTATCGACCGGAACCGCAAACCCAATGCCGGCATAGGCGCCGCTCGGACTCACAATCTGCGTATTGACACCGATCAATCGCCCGACACTGTCGAGCAAGGGTCCACCGGAGTTTCCAGGATTGATCGCCGCATCAGTCTGAATCACCCCTTCAATCGTTCGATTGGACATCGATTTAATGGTTCGGCCCAAGGCGCTGACGACCCCCGTGGTCAAGGTATGATCGAGCCCAAATGGATTTCCGATCGCAAGCACTTTTTGTCCGACCCGCAAATCATGAGAGGAGCCGATAGCCATCGGCTCTAACTGGCCGTCTGAACTTTGTACCTGCAGCACCGCGAGGTCGTGATCAGGATCGGCTCCCACCAACTTGGCCTTATGCTCGCTCCGATCCGCCAATGTCACCTTAATCGCATCGGCCCCATAAATGACATGAAAGTTGGTGACGATGTGTCCTTGTTTACTCCAGATAAATCCCGAGCCTGATCCCTGCGGCACCTCCATCACATTGAGCGACCAAACATCTTGTTGCATCGCAGTATTGGCGATGAACACCACGGACTTCGTCGCGCGCTCAAAGACCGTGATCGTCGTTCGTTCATCGGCGCCAAGCTCCTGGGGGGCAGGCACCACAGAGCGCGGCCTTCCTTCAGGGCCGTCATAGACGGCTCCCAACGGTTTTCCCCAGTCCGCCGCATGAACCGTTGAACTCAGTAGAAGAGTGAGGAGAAACAGGCGAAGATATCCGAGCGAGTTATTCACCCAAAACCTGCAGAACCAGCTCACGCGTTCGCGCACGGGTGTCAAAATCCACGAGCACGACTTGTTGCCAAGTTCCAAGCAACAGAGCACCGGCGGAAAATGGGATCGTGACGGAAGGCCCTTGGAGTTGTCCGCGAAGATGACTATGACCGTTGTCTTCCCCGGGATTGACCGTATTATGTCGCCACCTGGGATCCGCGGGAATAAGCCGATCCCAAAATGTGTGCGTGTCGGCTCGAATCCCCGGCTCATCCTCAATGATCATCATAGACGCGGTAGTGTGCTTGACAAAGACTGTCACGATGCCTGCCTGAAGCTTTGCCGCTGTCACAGCAGCCACAACGACCTTCGTGACGTTTTCGATTTGAGTCCCTCCGGCCATTTGAATGGTCAGCGTGACAGTGTGAACAGCCATCAGACGCTCCTAGACGGTCAGATTGCGGAGATACCGGCGGTCCTGTCGAGTCAGCGGCGCACCGCGCGCTGCCTCAAGAATCGAGTCAAAGGCCCCTTCGGCCGTCACTCCTCGCAGGGCAGCAACGACCGCATGACTGAGAATCCCCTCTTGCTGAAGCTTCCCCAGATACGAAAACGCCTCCGCCAAGCTCTCTTGGCTCCTAGCATAATAATCACGCCCTCGCCGCTGGTTGCTATAGGCCTCAAATTGTTCACAGGCGACAAGGATTTCAGCGAATTGCTTGACCCATGCTTGTGCCTTGGCTAATCGCTCCGGATAATAGTAGTAGAGCATCACCTGTTGCATCCAAGATCGCCAGCCCACCCCCAGCTTCGTGAGCGTCGGCTTCACTGTCCGCAATCGTCTGGCCAGACGTCTCGCATACCCCAACCGCATTTCAACCTGCTCAATCGCCCAACGATCCAGGAGCACACCTGCCGCAGCGAGGTCTTTTCGATAGAGCGATACGAAGGCCTCCGTCTCGCGCCCATACCGCGTATACGGATGAACGGCGCGCCATTCACGAGGTCTCGTGGGAATGCCCCGCTGCTTGGCCCAGGACCAGATTCTGCCAAAGAGTTGCCGGTCTAGACCGGCACGTCCCAGGTCGTGCAGCAGGCAGGCAACATGGTAGAGCCGGACCCGATCGTCAGGATGCCCCAAGCGCACGGCAACAGCCACACACATCTTTGCCGTCCGCACGGCATGAGGACGATCGTAGCCACGGATGATTCGATCAGGGTCAAGCGGATGAGGATAGTCATACAGCACCATCAAGGCCTTCACGAGCGAGCGTGAAATCTCTGGCGCTTGGGATCGAATCGGGGCAGACCGTTTCATACGTGGTAGGCACACTCCTAGGGTGAGACGAATGCGAGCGAGAATATCGTCGAGGGGAAGAACCTGTCAAGGCGACGTCGAAGAGAAATCGGCTCGCTCAATACCCCTGGGTCTGCTATGCTCGGACCAGACACGATACGGGAACGATACCGAAATGATGACTCGGATCCAGCGCTGCGGGCTGATCGGGATTGCCCTCATGGCACTGGCACCACTCGACACCTTTTCCGCTTCCCCCGACCAGTTGACTGATCTCACGGAACGCGTTCATGTCCTCGTCACATTGAAAAGCCGAGACAACTTCTCGAGCGAATACCGCTACGACGTGAGCGTCAGGAACCTGTCGCCTGATACAATCACCGGGGATTCTTTGGTGATCGTGCTCGAGAAGATTACGAACCTGGCAGGCGAAGACCACGAAGCGTTGACGGGCGAATCATTCCTCAAGCGGTTCGATGTGGTGGGCCAAGACGGCCAGACCAACGACGGGAAACCCTACTTTCATATCCCCTCTGGATCCACACCAGACCTCACGCCACAATCGGACAGTCTTCCCGCGATCGTACGAATCAGGAATAAGGACTATGTCGCAGTGTTTACCCCCTCATTTAAGGTCTTCGGACAAAAGCGGGTATTGCCAGAAGCCAAGCGTCTAGGAGGATCGGCCGCTACCGCGCCAACGTCTGAACCTGCCGCAACAGCAAACCGCAAGACCATGGATGCACTGATTCAATTGCTCATTAAGAAGGGCGTCCTCACGGAAGAAGAGTGGAAGAAAGCCAACAAGCCGTGAACGAGTCGACCTGTCGCGCCTGTACGAGCACGTGGCCCCGTCCAGATCATTTTCTTGAGGATCTTGGATTATCCAAGGCCTATGTGCACGACGACCAGTTCTTCCCGGGGTGGACGGTGCTGGTCTTTCGTCGGCATGCCACGGAACTGTTCCAACTGACCCCACCCGAACGTAGTCAGTTGATCGAAGAAGTCAGCCGAGTTGCCAATGCGTTATCGGAGATCTACCATGCGAAGAAGATTAACTATGAACTCTTGGGAAATCAGCTCCCGCACATCCACTGGCATGTGATTCCACGGCTGCCGGATGATCCGGCCCCCTTGGAACCGGTGTGGCGCGTACCACATACCCCCGTCCTTCTCACAGGGGCACCGCTTCAATACACAATCGATCGTGTACGATCCGCTCTCCGGAAAAACAGCTAACCCCAACTCTCCCGCGCCAGGTCGACAGATGGTATACTGCGCTCCGATAGGGCGTCCGATTCCCACGTTGAACCGATCTCGATAGACACAGCACGACAAACGGATTGCTGTACAACGATGTTCACGCCCCTCTCGCCTCACGATCTGGGACCTCATGCATTACACCCAAGGCCTCTCTGTGAGAATCAAGAAAACCGTTGCGTGTCACCCACCCAGTCCCTTGAGCCAAGATCCGATGATCACCGACCAAAACAGCACTCTTGGCGCTCATGGTTCTCGCCGCACACTCCCCATGCGACCAAGAGGCCACCGCATACGGGTCACGCTGTTACACACGATGCGAGCCACGCACTGGTGGACGTTCTTAGCATCCTGCTCGGACTTTCGGCGATTCTTACCCTCATATGCTGCACCTCTCCTGCTCAAGCCCATTCGGCGAACGAACATGATTTCTCCACTAATGGGGATCGGTCCCCTGCCCCAAGGGTAAATGCGGCATTTGAATTCAACGAGCAAGCCGATCCCGTATCACTGGTGGAAACATTGCGCCGGGCGGTTCGCCTCCTGCCGGGAGTTCCGGAGTACCGGTTGAAACTGGCCGACGCACTGCTCCGTCTGGGGGATCATGACGCAGCGATCGAGGAAATTCGTTCAGCCGTCGCCATCCAGAACGATGACGGGCACGCACAGCTCCAGCTCGGTCTCTTGTTGATGGCGAAACGCGATTGGCGCGCGGCCTCAGTCGCTCTGAAGGAAGCCGTCCATTTGGAACCGAATCAGGCCCATGCCCATTACAGTCTGGGAACGGCTTACTCCGCACTTGGTGATATCTCCGCTGCAATTCGATCGTTTAGGCGATCACTTGAACTACGTCCCACGTTTTTCGACGCACATTACCGATTGGCGCTGCTGCTCAAGACCTCAAGACAGAGGCATGAAGCCAAGGATCACCTTGAGGCTGCCGCGATCGGTGGCGTACCGCACGCGCAAGTGTTGCTGGGCACGGCGTACAGAACCGGACAGGGGACAGAGGCCAACCTGGGATTGGCCATTTATTGGTGGATGGAAGCAGCCACACATGGTCAACAGACGGCCTCCGACTCACTGTCGAGATTGCGGCGTCATGCCGTGGCTCCGAGAACCTCCTCTCATAACCAAGCAGAATTGCGCAAAGGATTCGAGTCCTATCGCGCCATATTATGGAATGACTTTCCAGAGATGAGCCAACGACGCGATCAACCATCGTTAGGGAAAGTCCTACTCGAACAGCATCGCGTGGTCGACGCGATACCAACGCTGCTGAAGGAATGTCTGGCGTTGGGGGAGGAAGCCCACGCAGAACTCTCCACTCTGTACGAAACGGGATGGGAACCAGACCTCAGGCCCTTTGATAAGCGGCTACTGACCTGTTTCGAAACAACCGCAGCGGATGGGTTTGCCCCGGCAAAGCACGTGTTGGCTCGGATCCGTGCCAGGAACCAAGGCGTGACCACCGACATGGCCAAAGCAGAGGCGACTCTCAAAAACATCTCGGAACAGGATGCTCTGCCTATAACACATGAGCGGCGACCTTCTCCTGTCTCTACGAACAGGACGAAGGTACTCGGGTACCGTCAACTTGCTCGATGAGACGCGGCGGAAGCTCAAGCATCGTGTGCCGCGCCCGATGCGGCGCAATCGGATGTGAGGCTGTGTTCTGTTGACGAAGACGGACGCTGAAGGCCGGCCCCATCTGACGTTGGCGATTCTGGATCATGGAAGCCGGGCCTGTCTCCGGCTGCGAGGGCTCCAGAACAAATTGTCGCTCACGTTGTTGCACAATGAAGCCGTCTGGGTCTCACAGCTCTTCCGATTCTGGTTGTGGCTGCTCGGGATTCGACAGCAGCGCATTCAGCCGAGCTGAACCCTCTAGCGGACGCGCAGACGGGGCAATGCTCGGCGGGATCCATCTCACCGCTTCCTGGATTTGGCTCAACTGCTGATAGCCCCTAGTCGACAGGTCGATCAGGTCTGGATAGCCGATTCATTGTATACAGTTGAGTCCAATCTCAGCCCCCTGGATCCGGACAGGAGCATGGCTCCCAAGGCCTTTTTTATTCCTCAGTAGAGCCGTCTTTCTTTTCGCTCCCCCTTGACAGATACAGAACATCGCTCCTGGAAAAGAGAACGTCATCCCCAGAAAAATTTAAAACCTGTGGATAGCCGGTCAGCAGACTGGGAATAGCATGGGTATCAGCATCATGAAGTGGATAACTCCGGATAATTTTTCTAGGAATGCGCAAGAAACTCAGGAACATCTACCTTGACCACTATGGCTAGTGGCTCGATTGCCTTGTGGCGGATGCTTAAATAATAGGCACATTGATAAATTCGCGCGTTATTCGCATCATCTTGGCCAGATTGCAGGACTTGCACACAAGGTTATCCACAGAAGATGGGGAGTACGGATAGCATGTTTCATCATTCACGACATAGAGCCAGGGATGCCTCTTAAATAAAGACCATCTTGCAAGCGATTCTCGCCGCATGCCTCATGACTTTCCGGGATGAAACCAGGTGGATCGCGGCTTTCGTGAAGCGTCGTGGCCAGTGGTTTCCTGCTTCAGGTTTGAGGATGTTGGTTTCTGCACGACTTAAAACGTGAACCTGAAACCTGGAACTCAGGATCGAACGAACGCCGAATATAGTCGCAGTAGATGACTCGGCGGCTGCAGAAGAAGCAGCCATGAATATTGCGGGCTAGAGCGAGGTACAGACCGGCGTGGTCACACGGAGCACCGCTTCTTGCTGAAAACGGGTCTTGTAGGACGCAAGGATGTCCTGCATCGCTCTGTTCGTCGCGGCATCGTCTGGATGGATCAGGCTGAGCACATACGTCGATTCGTTCACCATCACACCTGAGGCCCCCCGCCATTGGCCCGACGCCTGCCAGACAGAAAGCCCTTCAGAAAACCGCGATATCACCACCTCACGGAGAAACCTTGCCCAATCTTCGGGCGAAACTGAACCCGATGGTGTATCGGTTCCAAAATACACAAACTCTTGAACTCCGCGTTGCTCGCCACTACTACACGCAAACCCACGCATCGTTTCGCAACCCGAGAGTACGAGGCAAAGGACGACCCCGAGGAGGCGCCCACCGATTCTCCAGAGGACAACCGGCTTTTCCTCAAACCTCTTGCTCGCTCGATCCAACAACACGCCGCTCCTGGTTGAACACCGAGACCGATTTCTGTTGGCTCTAGCGATGGCCGATTACTTGCTGCCCCAGGCACGGAGGCGATCACCGAAATCGTGACACTGCTCCGGTTGGTCTACACAGAATACCTGACTCCTGTGAGGTCCCAGGCCTTTACCTTGCCCGACGACAGAAACTATTCATGGACTGCGAGTGTGCGCTCAGCTTGGGTAATCGCGGCTTGGAGCATCTTGAGATCTCCATCGGGTTTCCGCGTATTGGAAAGACGCTTCACCACCCGTGCGGCTGCCTTCGTCAAGACCCGCAAGGTCTCCATCACATCACCAGGCTCAGCGGATTTCCCTGCGGCCACGGCACGGGCCATGGCCAGACGACGGCGCGGTCCGACATAGGGCTCAGGAGCAATTGGATTGTCCTTTTCAAGCTCTGGTCGTCTGAATATCATGACGATTCTCCCATATGATTCGACCAATACCTACAGCACCTGCCACAGATTGTACGACTATCGGTACGACCAAGACACAAGCCCCCAGCTGTATGGTCTTCAAGGATGATCCTCCATCAGCCCGCTAAGAGTTTGAGAAAGGCTCATCCGACCTACTTGGGCAAATTCGGCTCCACCTGACGAGGACTCGGCGCACGCAAGGAGCGCAGGCCTGTCACAATGGCCTCCAGTTCAGACCGTGCACCTGTTCTGTGCATCGCGTCCTCGAGCAACGAGCGTAACTCGACCCGCGCGTCTCGCACACGTGTGACGCGAAACGTGAAGCTGTAGTCCGGCAAGTCCGCATCACTGCACACCTCGCCGCTGGGACAAGCGCTCAACACAACCGTCTCGACATGTTCATCGCCGACATTGGGTAACACCGCTTCAAGATCCAACGCGGAGAAATCCACCCGTGCCCGCCCGATAAAGTCCGTCCCGCTTCCATCGTCCGCACAATGAGGCCCGGCATGAAATCCCTTTCCGGGAGACAACGCCTTGCAGAAACCCGTACGCCACCCAAACACGTCCTTCTCCCACAGTTCGACTCCAAAACTCAGCGGGGCAGGCTCACCGGCCTCATCACAGACCGATGTCTTTCCCAAGAC
The DNA here is from genome assembly GCF_054902215.1 of Nitrospira sp. CMX1. Lineage (NCBI taxonomy): Bacteria > Pseudomonadati > Nitrospirota > Nitrospiria > Nitrospirales > Nitrospiraceae > Nitrospira > Nitrospira sp. CMX1. The sequence goes on from NZ_JBUBKD010000074.1 coordinate 90,351, forward strand.
GACGATCCCAGCTCGCACGGCAACCACACAACTTCTGACTGGATCAAAGGAATAGAATTCACCGGAATCGACGCTACTGAGCTCGCCCGAGACCGTCCAGCCTTTCGCATCTTCCGTCCCGACCATCACCTCATCACTTCCCCACCAATCCCAACCGGATTCATTCCGCGCCTTGAAGCCTATGGCTTCGATCTTATAGCGTCGCTCCATCCACTCAATCGTATCCCAAGAAACATCCTGCTCGACCACCGCGCGGATCTCCGAGTCCCCGGACGAAGGTGTCGTTTGAGGCGCATGAGCAAAGACATTGGCATCACAACACAAATAGGACGCCAAGCCCACACACCACATCATGACGCGCCTCTGCAAATCCATTGTGGTCCTCCTACCTGAAATCCTCATCAAGCCACCCTTCCCATTCTGGTCAACCACCTGCGTGCGACTCGTTCGCCTCACGGCTCTGTACATGAAACAGTCCATGGTATTCCACGGTTGCGTATGCGAACCTTACCCAAATGGTTTTTTCGCAGCCCGCCCGAGAATCGGTCGTGCATGACCGAAAGGCAATCATCGGACACCGACACCCTCGACGGCATATGGAAGCGAGATCAGAACCGAGTGAACACTCCGCCAGCAGCCTACGGGAAAATTCTTCGGGTAATCCGACACCACGCGTGTGCAGATTACGAGCCTGGATAACGTGATCAGGCCGTGCCTGCGCCCCTCCCTAGAGCTGATCCTCGACGGGTCGTTCCGAATGCATAGAGATCTTGGGAATACAGAATCTCATCGTCTGCCCGTCTTGAGTTTGGCGTAGAGGGAGCAGCCTTTCTGCTCTCGGAGGTCGCAGGCTTTGCCGTAATGCCTGAGGGCTTCTGTGTCATCGGATTTGACGCCACGTCCGACCTGATAGATCACACCGAGGTTGATGCACCCCTTGGCATCGCCGTCGTCACAGGCCTTCCGGTAAAGGGTCGCCGCGCGAACATCGTCCTGCTTAATTCCGTTGCCCGCCGCATACATCGAACCGAGGTTGGAGCAGCCTCTGGCACTCCCGCCGTCACAGGCCTTCCGATAGAAATCGGCGGCTTGAAACTCGTCCTGCGGAACCCCGGTCCCTTCGGCATGCATCACGCCGAGGTTGTAACACCCCCTCGCGTTTCCACCGTCACAAGCCTTCCGGTAGAAATCGGCGGCTCGAATGTCGTCTTGTTGGATACCGACTCCCGCCGCATACATCGCGGCAAGGTTGTAGCAGCCCCTTGCATTCCCGCTCTCACAGACCGCCTTGTAGAGATCGGCGGCCTGCACCTCGTCCTGCTGGACCCCGATTCCGGATGCATACATGACGGCCAGATTGTAGCAACCCTTCATATTTCCGGCGTCGCAGGCCTTCCGCGTGAAATCCGCCGCTTGCACCTCGTCCTGCTGGACCCCAGTCCCCTCGGCATACATCACGCCAAGGTTGTAGCAGCCCCTCGCCTCTCCGCCGTCACAGGCTCTCCGTGAGAAGACCGCAGCTTGCACATCGTCTTGTTGAACCCCGACTCCCTCGGCATACATCACGCCAAGATTCGAGCAGCTACTCGGATCGCCGATGTCACACGCTTTTCTGAACATGGCCGCCGCTCGTGTCTCATCCGGCTTCACCCCTTCGCCCTTCATATGCAACAACCCAAGCGCGTTACAGGCAGTCGGCGTCCCCCGCTCACAGGCGGCTTTCAGCTGCTGGGGTTGGTCTGCGGCCTCCGCGGGATGCATTCCGACCAAGACCAGAACTCCGACGACAATGCAGGCAGGGAGCAACGTGCGAACCGTCATGGCATACCCTCCGAAGAAGCAGAAATAAGGTGAGCGGGCGCAGTCTAGCGAGATTCCCCGTTCAGATTCAAGGCGGAAGCGAGGACATCGATGTGCATCAGTCTCTGCTGCGACTCCGTGGCGGTCCCTCAGTCCGGTGCGTGACACGTTGCGACGCGATCGATGAATAACCACCCGGATCCATACCCCACACGGCCTCGTCACCGTTCGGATTCCAGACCGTCCTCCTCGAAATCTAGACACGCGAACGATGCCGACCGATCCACACAATCGTAAAACCTCTCGACGGTAACGATCAACCAGGTTTGCACCGCCCGCCCCCATGATTTCGCCCCATGCACCCGTTGCAAAGTGAATCTGGAAGGCGATAGGATCCGTTTCCCTCTTGCCCGATTCATACATGTCGGAGGGAAAGGCACCGCCATTGGCACGGGCACCTGTAGCCCGCATGATTTATGACGGTGTGTGGCCTTTGGACTGGCCTACGCTGACCTTGTCGAAGAGCTTAAGGGCTCACGCCTAGTCGAGCGACGAAATCGCACGGACCGCACATTGTGTAGAGTGTCTGAATTCGGAACCGAAGTACGTTTCACGCTTCACCAATGACGAATATTGTCGTAGCAGCGATTCCGCGAGTGCAGCAGACACGTTCATGAATAAGGCAGGGTGGTCCTGCCGCCTGTGATGTCTGAGCGGAGTCCATAACCACATCCGTGCCGTGAGGCCCGTGAGTAGGGCGTCAATCCATGTGTCTTCACCGCACAATATCCCATTTGGGTAGGTCAACCATGCTTGTGAAACTCTCATCTTGTGTACTCGTCACCCTCACTCTGCTCTACGGCAATGTGCCGGCTTCAGTTGCAGCGGCTCAACCGATGGGGATGTTCGCATCCTCAGCCATCCAACACAATCGTCTCCAAGCATCATCGTTATCCGTCCACGTGTCGTCTTACGGGCTCCGGCAAGGACCACGGCTTGCTCCGTCTGACTGGACCGCCCCTCAGGTTTATAGAGTCGACGACGAGTCACTCCGAGGCGCGACAGACAACCAAGCCTTGGACGAATTGGGTATGGCCAGAAACAATCTCCAGGCGGCCAAGCAGAAGATCGACGAGCTCAAGCAACGCGTTGGTGAGCTCGTGCTGCAGCTTCATGCCAAGGACACGGAAATCGCCGCCTTACGGTCGAATGCCATCGACAATTCCAAGAAGTTTCGAGACGATCTAGCCGTGCAAGCGGAGGAGCTGAACCAAGCTAAACGCCGAGTGAGCGAAGTGGAACAGCAAATGGCAGCGACGGCAAAAGGACAGGAACTAGTTCAAGCCAAGCGCCGCATCGCCGAAGCTGAACAACTGACGGCCAAGAAAGACCAGGACCTCACACAAGCCAAGCGCCGTATCGCCGAAGTGGAACAACTGACGGCTAATAAAGAGCTGGAACTGAACCAGGCCAAGCGCCGCATCAACGAGGCCGAGCAACAAACGGCGGGGAAAGAACAGGAGCTGATCCAGGTCAAACGCCGCGTCAGCGACGCCGAACAGCAGACGACGAAAAAAGACCAGGACGTGGTCCAAGCCAAGCGCCGCGTCACCGAAGTCGAACAACAGTTGGCAGGGAAGGAACAGGAATTAACCCAAGCGAGACGCCGCGTGACCGAGGTCGAGCAGCAGCTGACGTCATCGGGGCGTGAACAGGAATTGGCCCAGGCTAAACGCCGAGCCACGGACGCGGAACAACTGATCGTCAAGAAGGAACAAGAGCTGACGCAGGTGAAAGACGAGCTGAAACAAGTCAGTCAAAAGTTCGCCGACGTGAATCCTCAACTCGTGGCGAAGGAGGCAGAACTCGCCCGCACCAAACAAATGCTGGTGGATGTTGAGTTGAACGCCAATGCCAATACCAACGCTTCAAAACAGACCGATGCAGCGGCCGCTCAAGACGAACCCCCTCCCGCCCTGTCGCTTCAGTCGATCGATCAGACACTCTCCGCATCCACCTTACTCGGGCCCAACGCGGAGGCCGGCGATGAGGAAGAAACCCTCACGCTCATCGGGAACAGCGACCTCCGCAAAATCAGTGAGAGCCTGACGAGCCTGCTCCAACCAGAGCTGAAGAAGGGCACGGTCACCGTGAGACAGCGCGGCAATAAATTAACCCTGGCACTGGCCAGTGGCGACCTCTTCTCTACCGGTGACGCGACGGCGACCCTCGGCGGCACCTCCTTGCTCGAACGGATCGGTGCCGTCTTGCACGGATCCCGGTACCAGGGAATCGAGGTGGCGGGACATACCGACAATACCCCGTTCAGATCCGACCTGCGAAAGGGCTTTCGCGATAATCAGGAACTCTCCCGCGCCCGAGCGGACTACGCGGTACAGATATTGATCAACGGAGGACTGCAGAACGACCGAGTCAAAGCCGTGGGCTATGGGGACAGTAAACCGATCACGACGAATGACACGGACAAGGGCCGGAGCAAAAACCGACGATTGGAAATCGTGATTACGCAGACACCAGAATCAGGAATCGCCGTAGGCGAAGGGAAAACCCAAGTCGGCAAGAAACCGCAGGATGGGACGCACAAACGGTGACCAAAAAATGATACTGTCTCTCAGAGACGACAGGAGAAATTACTCGGAAATTTCTCCTGTCGTCTCTGATTTGTGGTGGAGTAGTCGATGGAACTATAGTCTGCCCTGTCCATGGCAAACTAAGTAAGAAGCAAAGACTCCTGAATTAACCAGTTCCAGGCAGTTCGCCCACAATGGTTTTTACCTGGTCGCCCTTCTCGTCAGTGCCGTACAGCGTCACCTTGAATCCAGAATTCCACTTCACGTCAACTCTCACTTTAGACAACGCTTTGAGTGTGAGCAGCCATTCGTCTTTCGGAGGCTTGAATTTAAAGTTAGCCTCCGTCCAGTTGTTGCTCGCGGTCTGTTTTGGCCAATTGGCTTTGATTTCGTTGAACACCTTAGTCTTGTTCTTGGACTCTGCGATTGAAAGTGGCATTTCGCTTCTCCTTCTGTCGTGTCACTGAGATTACGGCCTGCTAACGCTTGGGAAGCCGCCGCCTCGTCGTGACGCTTATGCTTCTTTCTTGTCGGTGAGCCTGACCGTACTGCCATCCCCCACTATCCCGGAGATATACATGGTTTTGGCAAAGGACTTCGTCGGCACGCCTGCATCATGGATGGTCGCCGTCAGTGTGACCTGCTTTTGAAGGCATTCTATGGGCTTAGGCACAGTCCATTTGATTCCCTTCGTGAGTTTCACTGTGGCCCGGTCCGTACTGGCCTCGCCTTCTGCGGCGCTACACACGGCGCTGTTCCCTTGCTTCAGTTGGATAACCGTCAATCGATTAGGCATCTCATGCTCCTTTCTGTTTAAGAGTGGTAGACAGTGTATGCCCATTCAGATGGGTCCTCTCTGCTCCAGCTACTGAAGTCCCAGTTCTATACACTCGACTTCCCTGAGTGGCACAAAGGCAGTGACATCGGCAGTGACAATTTGAAGCGAGGAGCCGCGCCCTTTTTTGACCTCGCTGATCTTGGCCGTGCCGACATGAGTAGCGCGTGGTGTCGTGGGTGAATCGTTGTCACACTTCATGTAGAGGTGAGCCACTAATTTCTCTTCACCGCTCAGCTCGATCTTAGACTCCAATGTGCCGCGGTACGAGACGCCGAAGCTCTTGGATTCTGGTTCGCCGATCAATCGGACCGTCGAGTTCAGAACTTTAACCTGTTTAACTACCTCACTCTCGTTCTTGGTGAAGGTCTTCACGAGGAACGGCGTCCTGTCCGGTTCATCGATTCTGATTGCGAGCGAGATACATGTGACGTTGTTCAAGGGCACAAAGGCGCTGGCCTCTCCGATGGCGAACACGGCGGGGGCGAGGTGCATTGGCCTGAGCATACCGAGATCCACCGTACCCACGGTGACACGACTTCCTTGGTGTGGGCCTTCGCAATTGATATACAGCAAGGCCACAACCTTTTCCTTGCCTGTGAGGCTCGTTGAAGAGGCAAGGGTCCCGTTGAACGAGACGCCGAACGTTTTTGATTCCGGCTCGCCGACCAAGCTGACCATGCCTCCGCCAAGCGGACTGGGCAGACGGTCGCTTCCGTTGGTGGCGGGAAAGGTTTTCACGACGAACGACGGCTTCGCAACCGGATCTGCGGCAACGTCTTGAGCCTGCCCTGGCCCGGATGACAAAAAGACTGCCATTGCGCCGACCACACCCAAAATCGTGCGTACAATCATGATTATCGCCTCTGAAAAAAGACCCAAAATTCGAGTGCTATAATCTCGAAAGCCTTTGCCTTCTTTTTCGTTACGTAGTTTTTGGCGGTAATATCGAGTCCTCCATCCAGTGTTAACGTGATCTCGGAGGTAAAGGCCGGACGATGTTCCTGCAGAGTCGTTGCCTCGCTCTCTGCTCCCGCTTTGAACTCACGCAGTAAATACTGGACGATTTGATCGTCTTCAACCCGCTCGTCCAGCGTGACCGCCTCCGGCACTCCTCCCGCGTTGTAGACGCTTCGCCAGGCAATGGGCTGATCGCTAACCCATTTCTTGGTACTATTCCCGTCCTGGTCCTGGGCCGTGGCCTCGTATTTGCCGATTTGGAAGAAATACTGGAAGCCAGCTGGGTCGGTGATGAGGTGTTTCCCGGAATGGGTGAAGTCGATATCCAGAGAAAGGCCATTGTCTGCCGTGGCAATCTCGAGTCTTTTGAGCGCGATACCGACAATGCGCGCGTCAATCAGGTCGGAGGGGTTCCCACTGGTCTTCCCGAAATCCTCGACGATCTTAAACGTCAATCGCCAGGTGTCGTTGAGTTGCGTAAGTTGGGCCGGTTTCAGCGCGCACAGGTATCGATTTTTTTTGCTCGGTTTGACATGTTGAAGAGCGTCAGTGATCTGCTTGCTAAGTTCCAAAAACTTGTCTCTGAACACTGTTTCGTAGATTTGTCTAAAATCGTCTACCGTGAGGGTGGTGTCCAGCTGTCCGGCTGCCAGTTTAGATTCTTCAAGTGCCACGATCTTCTTGATGACGTCGGTCCGGAAAAAGTCCGGCGGGACTCGGCTGAGGGTGTGATATTCATACGACTTCACGACATGATAGAGCGACTTCCGTAAGCGCTCCTCAGAGCGCTGCCTGAGTGCACGTGCATATAGTTTCACCTCCAGATCCAGCGCGTTGCCCATCGTCTGCATCTGGCGGCTGACATCCGCGCTTTGGAGCAGACTTTTGGACATTGTGGCGCAGGATTCCGCCAAGATATGCTGGGCCCGTTCCACCCCCTCAATGAGTTGAGCTTTTTGAATCCCCAGTTTGTCGAGAGAGTCCATCAGGCCCTGAAACTGCGCCTTATATTGGGCACTCTCGGCGATTTTCTTCTTGATCTCTTCAACGTCAGAGCTGTGGCGATCGACCGGCACGACCAGCTTCGTCAAACCGGAGGCGAGCGTGCTCACACCCTTGCCGATGCGTGCCGCATGAGTCATGGTCTCGTCGAGCAACTTCTGTTGCTCCTCCTGCTTTTCCTTGAGGTTAGCCGAGTTCTTCGTGTCAAGTTCCTTCCTGGCTTGGAGGGCAGCCATTTCCTTCAACAGCCCGTCCTTGGCGTCCCGTTCCGCCTTAGTCAGTGCGTTCTTGTCTGCATCGGCGATTTGTTGCCGCAGCTTCACCACCGCCTCATCGAGTTTTCGACTCTTGTACAGCGCCAGCTCTTCCTTGAAGGAGAGAGCTTTGGCCTGCTGTTCATTTTTCTTTGCGGCGTCCGTGATGGTCTTGGCTTCTGTCTCCAGTGACGTAATCTCTGTCTCCAGGTTGGCCACATGGGCGCTGACCTTACTGTCGAAGTCTTTTTCGATCTTTTCGTTGATTTCGGTGATTTTCTTTTCTGTGGTGGTTAAGTTGCCCTCAATCCGTGTGAGCTTCTTGGTGAATGACGCCTCGGAGTCTTTGAGTACAGCATCCCTATTGTCGTTGACAAAGGTCGTCAACCCATCACCGATCCCTTCTGCAAATTTAAAGGCTTCCTCCGCGGCGTTCGGGTTGGACAGATCGATCTTCGCCAGTGGTTGGAAGACGGCATCGCCGGCGGCCCCTAGATAGGGCTGGCCGAGGGGAATTACCTTGCACAAACCGGAAGCGATACTACAGATGCCAGCCAAGATCGCCTGGTCCTTCGCCTGGTTCACGGCCTTGCTCGTGATCAGTTCATCCAGCGCTTTGATCTGGCGGCCGATTTCCTTTGCCTGTCCCTGAACGGAGTCGAGCTCCGTGCGGCTCGATTCGAGGAGGGCCAAGCCCTCTGCATAGTTCTGCTTTGCCAACTGTACGGCCTGGGATAACGCTTTACGGGTGCTCTTGAGATATGTTGCGTGGTCCTGGACCTGAGCCCAGGATTTCTCGAGCTTGTACGCAAAATAAAGGAGGCTCACGGCGTTCTTCTGATCTTCGAGAAATAGTTGCAGACTCGACAACATCGACAAGCGAGGCAACCAGCCCGGTGGATTGCCGTAGTAGTCGAGATTCTCCTTGAGTTGCGTCAGGAGAGCGGAAATTTCGGTCGCCTGTCCGACCAGAGCCGCACTACGCGCGTTTTCCGGAACCCACTCAATGACGTCGCGATAACATTCGAGCATCTCACGTGGTTCATCGCGGTACCCATTGAGATAAGCGTCGCGTGCATACTGCAACGCTGGTTCAATGACGAGATGATTCGGCCATCCATTTGGATGCCGTTGTAGCACGACGCTGCGCTGTTCCGGCGTGGTCGGCCCCGTTTGTTGAGTAAGCTCATGGGAGACCGATTCCGAACGCCCGGATAAGCCTTGCTTGCCGGGGCAGGAGATAGCGCCCTTGCTTATGATAGGGAAAGGACACTTCTCAACGTCAAGGGACGGCGTTTGAGGAAATTCGTCGCTGGCCTTATGCGCCAGTTTCATACGAACAAAAACTGGGGGCCTGCCCGAATCCGTGGCAATCGAAGGACATCGCGACTTGATCTCCGGGGAAGCTCCCGGTTCCCCTCCGAGGATGGTCCGGATCAAGGCCATGCTCGATTCTTCGTTGGGTATCCCCCAAAACCTTCGCACGTCACCTCCGGCCCCTCCGTCCCCTGACTTACCTGAGGGAAATGCGTCTGGAACCCCGCCTGGCCAGATGCGTTCGCCCACTTCTTTCCACAGAGATTTTCTAGTTCCTTCTGGATCCTGCGCAATTACCTCGACCCTGGCGTGCATGACCGAATATGAGTTGTCAAACGTGGTTTTCCATCGATCGGGCCATTGCCAATCGCTCGCGTCATAGCCACCCACATACTTACTAAATTCGTCTTGAGGAAGATTTTCGACATACCATGATCCCAAGGCTCCACCGAGCGTTTGGTCGCCAGGGATTTTGCGTTGATTGGCCTCGGAAGCATAGTCCAGGTAGCCGCCGCCCTCCGCATCCTGGCCCTTTCCGCCCACCGTGATGAACCGCATTCGTGTCATATCAGAAGCAGGAATTGCGATTGAGGCACCTTCTGGTAGACACAACGTGATATGCCCGCCGCGTGCTCCATTGAGCCCGCTCTTCGCCTCGATCTTGCCGCGCTCGTTTAGCGGTCTGCCGCTGCCGTCGCGCGGTTTTGTATAGCAGGGCGGATGAGGACTCGGGGTCGTTGTGATGCTCCCCTTGCCTTCGAAGATGAGTTTGCGGGCGCAGATCCAGAGATCGGTTTGCGGAAATACCAGCGGACTTCTGATGACGATTTCATCCGCATACATTTCCAGCGATTCGATATCGTTGCTGCCGCTGTAATTAAAGAGTTTGGCCGTCACCTCATCAGGATTTTCGATGGAGTTTGTGTTCTCGTCTTCATCCCAGATCAGCTTCACGCCACAGATACGGATCTTCCTAGTGGTCATCCCAGCGACACCGTTAAACAGCTGTTCTGTGTACCCCTGCGTCACACTGACGGTGGTGTAGCGCTTTTTCTCGGGAAGCTCTCCTTTTTGGCCAATCAGTAATGGACTCGTTTTATCTGCCATACCCTAATCTCCCGTCGCACCCACGTTGAAGATAATAACTGGCCGGAAGAGTGGAACCATGCCTTCACGCAGAGTCAACCTGCGACGAAGCTCTCTTTATTACAATATTTTCGAAGAAGTGCCGCGTCTAATACCATATACGCACAAGTAGAAACAAGAAGACATTCGACGTAGCAGTCTACAAATCTGAGAAGCCCCTCGCGTGACCAAAGCACAACGATCGAAGATGGTGTCGCTCTGCGTATGGCAGCCAATCCCACTGACTCGGGCTGAGGCAAGAACTGTGGATAAACAAGCGGGATTGCGCAGAGGATCAATTCGGGAGGTGTGAGGTGTTATGAGAGGGCGGGGCAGTTCACGTCGACAACAGACTTGACGATGCGCGTTTTACACGATGACCGGTGGGTGACTGAGGATACGCCAATGGATTCGTCCTGCATCCAAGCAAGTCCACACCACGATGAATCATCACAGGGGTGAGAAGGGGCAGAAAGATGAAACCTGCCACCAACAATGGCCAAAACGCCAGGTATCGCCTGGCTTAGCAGGTTACCGGACAACTATCTCGCATCCCTTGAAGCATCTATCTATTGGATCGAAACAAAGGAGTGCTTACGATGTTCTAAAAGACCACCAGCGGGGCAAGAACACCGCTGGCGGGCTTTTCAAACGTGATGAATTAGAGTCGGCTCCGCAGCCGCTCATAGCCTTTCTTCAATTCATCGATCGCCAGGCTCAACGCATCGCCGACGGAATCAGCCGTTTTCCCCACTTCTTCCCGTGCGGCCTCCAACTTGGGCTTGATGTCGTCCCACTGAGTTTCCAGACGGGCCCACTCGTCCTTCGCCTCCGCTTTCGCGAGATGCAACTGTACTTGCAGCTCATCGCGTTGCTGCTTGAAATGTTCGAGCGCCTTCGTGATCTGCTCCGTAACCTCTGCCATAGGACACACTCCTTTGTGAACAGGTGGACTAGTGGACTAATACCGTGAGAATGTCTGCTCAACGTGAGCGCGGCTCACCCCAGTGCGCACAGCATCATCTGCCAACCAGAATTCGAGCTAAGGTGGCAGGCCGGTTGGCTCATCAAGACCTCATGCTGACTGCACCATACAACCGACAAGCCTCCAGTTCAACCCCGTACCAGCCCCACACCTATGGTCAAGCTCACACGAACTTTCGTCATTCGTAGTTGATGTGCGGGAGAAAAGACACGACGTTCACAAGATGGAGACCGTACTCTTTAGACCTCTAAACCTGTTCGTATCTCGTTGTTCACATCCCCTCCTCGCATACGAACGACGCTTCATCTCTCCGACATGCTCACGGCCCGGAGTGGTATCAACGGGCGAGAGACCCGTCACATACCCAAAAGAGACGAGAGAACAACGCTGATGGACTTTTTCAACCTCCTGCCGGAGGACGCCAGGTAGCCGGTTTGAAGTAGGAGTGACGTTGCTGTTGGCTCACAGCCTGGTGAATCTCCAGAAAATGAGGATAACAAGCCAGCAGGGTAAGCTCACCCGGATGAAAGAATCTTGCGTCGGAGGTTTCCTCCTGATCGGCTCGCGGCATCCCGGTGATCACGCTTGCCGCAAACACGGTCTCCACCCCAGAGAGCAGATCTCCGTTGGGATACCGCACAGAAAATCGTTCCCCGGCAAAGACACCGAGAAGCTGGGTGAGTTCGACGTAGACCCCCGCCTCCTCCCACACTTCCCGCACTGCCGCATCGGACGGCAATTCATACGGATCGACAATCCCGCCAGGGGCGCCCCACAAGCCTGACGGCTTATCCTGCACCAGCAACAACCGTCCCTGGTCATCATACGCGAGGACCGACACGGTCGGCACATGCAGCAACGCTGTCCCGATTTTGGCACGAAGGGTTTTGATGAATTCCGGAGTAGCCACGCGCTCGACGATACGCCATTGCCATGTAAAGAAGCCAGCCACAAGATGGTCCCTTATCGGTACGTCTCTTCCCGAAACCTTATCCCCGCACAGCCTGTGCCTCCCACTCTCTGTCCCCAAGAGGCCCGATAAGGGATCGGCACCCATGGCTTCACGCACCAGATTTTCCCGTCGACCGCGCATTGACAGCGGCGCCTGAGAAGGTGCACCATACACCTCTTATTGATCTCGTGAACGAGGCATCAAAGCGGATACAGAGCACGTACGCCACCAGGTATAATCTTAGCGAATAAGGAGATCAGGATCATGGCACTGCTGATTACTGAGGAATGTATCAACTGCGGCGCTTGCTTGCCGGAATGTCCGAACGAGGCCATCTTCGAAACGCGCAGCGGCGCGGAAGAGAAGGGGCTCCATGTGGGTGACGGGCAAGGCGTGGGCGACAATATTTACGTCATCGCACATGATCGGTGTACGGAGTGTGTCGGCCATTTTGACGAACCCCAATGTGCCGCCGTCTGCCCGGTCGACAACTGTTGTATTTCTGATCCGGCGTATCCGGAAGGGACGGATGTCTTGCTGGAAAGGGCGAAGACCCTCAATCCTGATAAGGCGATCGATCCGGCAAAAGTGTGGAGCGGCGTGCGGAACTGAGCGGTTCTACATCATCGACATTCCAATTTGTACAGGCAGTTGAACCATTCGTGAAACCCTCGACCCGTCGAGACGGGTCGAGGGTTCAGGTTCGCCAGCAGGATGCAGAAACGTCGCCGGTCTAGGCCTGTGTGCCGTGGCAGAACTGAAGCGATGCGCTATGTCTGACAAGAGTCCCAGGTTCCTGACCAATGCCACGGTCATCAAGGTGTTAGCAAAAGTTTTTGCGTTCCAGGCCATTGAGATCGACCTCCTGCGATCCCAGGCTGGCATCCCGGATGCGCACTGGAAAACCCTGAAGACGGAAGCCTTTAAGAAGGCTTACGCCAAGCAACGGGCGTTTTATGAAGATCGCCTGACCGGCGCATTCGCGTTGGAACATATTTCGCAGTCCGAGCGCGAGACTAGACTGCTTGAACTCTGGCTCAAACAGAGCGAAGAGTCCTCCAAGGACGAACCGTAAGCAACAGGTCCGGTTCCTGAGCTTGGTGGCGATCCTGGTCCCTGATCGTATCCCGCGCCTAGAGATCTCGTCCCCATGAGACCGAAGAATCCTTATTACTGGAGCAGCCATGAGCATGAATCATTTGCAGTTTCACATCGGGCGGATGCTGCTGGTTGGAGCGACTGTCTGCACCCTCCTGGTCATGACCGGGACATCGGCCCTGGCGCATGGTGGTGACGACCTACCCGAATTGAGTGCACCGCACGCCATCTCGTCGAATCCCCCTCCTCTCTCCAGCCCCGAGGCAGCCAGGCGGCAAGCCGCCTGCTGGGCGCTCACCGTTCCTTATGGGGCCGCAAAAATGGTCTATTCGATCGGCGGCGGACTTGTAGGCAGCGTTGCGTGGGCGGTCACAGGAGGGAACATGGAGGTGGCCAAATCCATCTGGATTCCGTCGATGACAGGTGACTACATCATCCAGCCACAGCATCTCACCGGAGAGCGGCGCCTCCACTTCGTGGGGATGGTCTCAGAAGGCCCTTCGTCCTGAGACCGTCGCTCAGGTCTCGTACCTTCTGCATGAACGGTAGAGAAGCTTGTCCCACTTCCTCACGGCAAGGACATCGCTGAGGCATCTGGATCGAGTGCGAACAACCAAGCTCGCGTCTGTCCGGAAGGATGCGACTCCACCGACTTCGTCTGTGTATACAGTGCCGCTTTGAAATCCCTCACCACCAGGGAATTCCATCCCCGGCCATTTGCAGAGTTCAATCCCAAGGGCCTGACACTGCTGGTCTCAATCCGGTACCCCATCGCTTTGGTGCTAATGCCGGTGTGCGCTTATCAACCTGACGTCGTAGACCATTTGCCAACACCCATGCCCACCATCGTCTGACCTCCGGTTCACAGCATGATGTATACGAATCTGTTCGCTCTCACCCACTGGGACATGGACAGGAGGCTCGGTCTACCGACGTTTTTTGCTCTCAGATAGAGCCGTCTTTCTGCTGGTCACCCCTTGACAGAAACGAATCCACGCTCCTGTTGCAGGAAACGTCATCCCCAGAAAACTTTGTAACCTGTGGATAGCCCGTCAGCAGACTGGGAATAGCATGGGTATCGATAGAATCAAGTGGATAACACAAATCGCTTGCTCTAGGAATATGCAAGAAAATCATGAACACCCATCCAGACCACTATTCCTTGTGGTACATATCATCAAGAGCGGATGCCTATAAAATAGGCACTTTGATAAATTCTCGCGTCATTCGTAGCATCTTGCCTCGTCAACAGCACTTGCACACATGGTTATCCACAGAAGATGGGGAGCGGGACTATCGCTCGACTGGTTGCTCGCTTGAGGAATGGCTTCTGCACTCTATCTAATTGTGCCGAGCCGGTTTGGTGGGTTTCCACTTCCACGGTGGAACAGGATCGGGTTCGGACCACAGGCCATGTTTGGAGGCTCGGGCTAGCTCTTCCATATCTTTCAGCGTTGGATCGCGGACTTCACCAGGCAGGACCCAGGCTAGCCCCTCCTTGACCAATTCCTGGGCGATGTTCCGTCCATCATTCAGCAGAATATCGGCCGTCATCCGACCCTGCTGATCCTTCGTCAGGTCTCGTACCACGACGTCACGGTTCGCGAGGTAGGCGGCCGCTGCATGCTTCGCTTGCTTCCCATAGGGTTGTTTCGGCTTGGGACAGGTCACATCACGAAGGGAGACTATCTCGTTTCTCCCCTGATAGTGAATCATCACGCGATCTCCTTCATGCACCGCCAGCACCCGTGCGACAAATTCCGTCCCGGCTATGGCGTGACAGGGCACACTCAGCAAGACCCAGAGCATGACGTGAGAGAACCTCATGACGCTCTATGCTACCGAGCTCAGCGGATCCGGCCAATCTTTTCTTAATTTTATGCAACAGCCGCATAATGCCCGTCATGGTCGAACCTTGACCAGTACCATAGGCCGAGCGTACATTAAAATGTGATGCCGCCTCAGGGAACTAGGAGATGGTTCCTATGTGCGTCTCAGGCAGCACAGAACCATCCAATGGGCCTGGTAGCAGTCGCTCTCCCACACGTTCTTCCCCTGTCTATTATCTCCTTGCGGGGATGCCTAGACCTTGCCGCATGCTTGTGCGCCTGATACGGCTCCTTCCGGCTGTAGGATTCTGTGGCCCACCATGAAGGAAGGGGTGTTCTACGCCGAACCATCGCGAGAAAATGGCCAATGCTCATGCTGCTCAGGGTGTCTCGTCCGCATCCATCCGTGTGTTGCTTGCCGAAACCCAGCGGCTGTTCAGACAGAGTCTCCGCCTCCTGTTGGAACGAGAGCGTGACGTCAACACTGTCATTGAGGCGTCTGATGCGCATGAGGTCTATCGGCTCGCACATGAACATCGCCCCGACCTCCTGTTGCTCGATGTGGACCTGCCGGATCTCGACGTCGCATTCGTCACCAACCTCCTCCACAAGCACCAACCCCAGATGCGCGTCCTCCTCTTAGCCCGGTACGAAGAAGATGCAAGGATCGTGGCCGCCATGCGAGCTGGTGCCTTCGGATACATCCTTAAAGATACCGATTGGACGGACTTCCTGCGCATCCTGAGAGCCACGGCGAACGGACAACAGGTCCTGTCGCCGATTCTTCCGGACCGCTTTGTGCACAGCGTGCCAGGTACGCTTCATCCCTTGCACGAAGGCAACACGCTACGGCTGTCTGCACTCAGTGACCGTGAACGTCAAATACTGGCTTGTGCGGCGGCCGGGCGAAGCAACAAAGAAATTGCCGACCACCTGTGCGTCTCCGTCGAAACCGTCAAGACACATCTGCATCACATCTACCAGAAGTTATCCGTCGATGGGCGCGTTGAAGCCATCATCGCATTTCTTCGTGCACAGTAACCTGCCCGCTCTGCCGGCCCATCTTCACCCAATCGATGGAGACCCGAATTCCATCTTCTGAGCGATGGAGAAAAGACGATCGTGTTTTTTAGAATTCAGACGAACAGGGAGGAAGGTCCAAACACTCTGAACCATATCCCTGGACCTATCAAGCAAGGAGGTCGCCCACCATGCGTGATGTACATCTACTCGACGAGTTAAAAGCTGAGCCAGGATGGGCATTCTTGTATGCGGCATTTTTCATCGGGATCGTCGCCTTTGCACTGATGACCGCCGGCTTCATGAACTAATGGATACCAGTGGTTGAGAGCCAGACGGAGATGGGCTCATCAGGCGTCGTTGCCGGGAGTTCTGCCAGAGCCTCCGCCTCGGGTAGCTCTGGCAACCTTGACTCTCCTCCCACACCGCCACAACAAACGGTGATAGTTCGTCAGTGTCGTGATGTCCATTCACCGTTCGTAAGGAAGCGTGCCGCCCTGTCCGCTGCGATCCATACCCTGTGCCCTCACCGTCCTCCTCACCCACGGATCGGTACTGACAGGAGCCCCCGTGAATCGTCCTGACCACTGATCCTGCTGTACAGTCGCAATTCTAGCCTTGATATGGTAGACTCACTCATACGAATTTTGCTCCTCGCGCCCATCCTTCCCGACACCGTGCCCGCGCGATCGTCAGTAGTGAATTTCCTGGGCAAGATTTTCTTGTGAGCCGTCGACGTCCGCCTGAGGATGCCACGGCCTGCGAGGGACAGAATTGTAGCGACATGTACAATCCCCATGGACACAAGGTTCGGTATCAGACCTAAAAGCCGCACTGCGTGCCCACACTCGGAGAGGACATCTTATGACCACAACGAACAGTACTCGACCAGCCCCCACAGCAAATTGGGTCCGTATTCCGAATGGCACGAAAGTGCGCCATCGATCCGAAGCTTACGAAGGCATTATCGACGGGCTCACGGAGATCGTCTCCGGATCCGAGCGAAACCCCGATGGGAAAACGCAGTATCGCGTCAAAGTTGAGGATGGGGTACGATTGCTCGTCCCCGAGCAACATCTGAATATTCTGATCGACAGCAACCAATTAGTGCTGATCGGTCGCGAATCTGAACTGTATCGCCGGTCTCTTACCGACAGGCTCCGAGCCGCTCTTCCCGAAGATCGCTTTGTGGCTGCAACAGACAAGGCATCTGCATCTCGAGATAAGTCTCGGTGAGGGTCCGACGGACATCGAGCCCCGCGTTGAGCCTGAACATTTGAAATGGAGCGACCATGAAGACATCATGGGGAACAAAATCCCCCAATAAACGGCGGCGAGTCGTACTTCGAACCAAAGTGCGTTGGGAGAAGTTGGGACTCCAAGACCCGACAGGATCGTTATCGGCTCCCTCGATTGACGACCTACGTCGCCAAATTGCGTCAGCCGCCAGTCAGGGATTGAGTCCCGATACGGTCTCTCGCTCGCAACAGCAGGGCGGACGCTCAGCGCCTGGCACGAAGCGACCAGGAACAACCCGCAAGCGAAAAACTGCGTCGTAACAAGTCGAGCATCACCAGATCGGGCTCGCAAGGAGGGCACCATCGGAGGACCAGGCAAAACTACAGCGGCGAAGCGAGACCGTGAAAAAGCACGTCAGCAAAAGCAGCGCGACAAGGAGGCCCGCCGCGCGGAACGCAAGGCCAACAAGCCGGACCGCCCAGCCCAGGAGGGCGAAGATCCTGATCTCGCAGGATTGCAATGGGGTCCGCAGGCACCACTCTATTGAATGAATGTGCCAGTCTCTGCAGCGATCTCTTGCTCACCTCGGCTAGAAAGACCATGAACGGTACAGCACGCTCACCCCATCTCGAGTGAACGGCAAGAGTGCACTCGGGTTGCCGCCCACTCATGCCACTGCGATCGTACTTCGCCCTAGAGGCTGACCCGTTCCTACATTTTTTGAGACGAAAGGAGTTGTAATGAGCCGTCTCAACCTAGAGCCACTCATGACGTTTTCGGATGGATCCTACCTGGCAATCAGCACAGAGTGCTCGAAGGAAGGCGATTTCTCCTGCTCAGTTTATACCGTGATTGAGATGGACAATCGCACAGACTTCCGCAATATTGCGAACCACCGTCTCTCGGCTTCCACGTGCCTGACTGCCCAAGAGCAGGCGTATAGCTATACCCTGCGGCTTTATCCCAACGCAGGTGAGGCAATGAAGAAACCACCGTACCTGATCTGGCATGGACCGTAATCGTCGGACAACCAGTACTGAGGTACACCAGATAGCGATTTCCACCGACACCTGCTAGGATTCCGTTGCTTTACGGCCCCGGACGTCGCATGAAACGTGGGCACGCGGACGGCGACAATCGTCCGAAGTGCCGACTATAAAGATTTTCAGGCCTACGAAGAGGCCATTCGCAAAGCCATGGAGGGATAGTGCCTGCGCCGTTACGACCGGGCGACGATCCAAAGAATGCGGACTGGCTCAAGTCCAAGAAGAAGCCTGCACCGACGCCGCAACCAGACAAACAGAAACCGAAGTGACGTGCTCTACTGGCATCCAAATGGTCCATCATTGATGTTGTTGTTACCGAGAAACCTGATCGGAAGCCTGACCTAAGCCGCTCCTCCAACTTGCGTCTTCTTCCCTCTCCTTCCCCTCATACCCCATTGCTCGCGTCTCGGCCGCACATTTTGTGAAATCGTCTTTTTGCAATATCCTCTGTCTCCGACAAACTTCACTGCCTCCAAGACAAACGACATCAGACGTGCAGAGTACCTGGCTGCCTTGCGCAAAACTCAAGATGGTGAGTATGCTGAGCGTAGGTTTAGATACAGACACGACTCACTATAAAAGGGGGCGAAGGGAACGAAGACATGGATTCACTGGTCACCTGGACAAAGGTCGTCTACGCCCTCCACGCGTTCAGCCTGCTGACCGGCATCATTGGCACGGCCTCGGTGGTCGGCGCATTTCTCACCGGTTGGCCATCGATCATTGCAGTGATTCTCAACTACATCAAACGAAGCGAGGTTCGTGGGACCTGGCTTGAATCGCATTTTCGCTGGCAGATTCGCACGTTCTGGTTTGGGCTGTTGTGGATGTCCCTTTGCGTGATCTTCATCATCGCGACCTTTGGGATCGGCCTTCTCTTCATCTGGCTCCCAATCACGCTGGTCGGGCTCTGGTTCGTCTATCGTATCATTCGTGGCTGGGTAACTCTGAGCGACGGGCACCCCATGCACCTGTGAGCGTCTCGGCCATCACCAACACATGCCTCCCTTTCGCACAGCCCCTATAGCGTTTGAGCAACTCCTGCTGTATTTCAAGTAGCCGTATTAAGTAATGTGTGTTATGGTTCGCTCGGCCAGGGGCGAACGTCTCTCGTTGGAGATCTCCCATTGGATATGACTCGCTGGTCCCACCTACTATCTGGCCTTCTGATCTTTATTGTCTCGTTTACCAGCATTTCAGACGTACGGGCGCAAGCACCAGCAGGTCACCAGGATCTCTCTACTGAGACTGACGTGACCGCTGATCATCACGGTCACGCCGGCGGACGCTGGGAAGGATCACCGGAAGGCATTGCCTATTCGGAATTTAACCATCACTCTGCTGGTCTCAGCGACATGCTATTTGGGTTTGCCGAGTTAGGTCAGGCATTACAATATACCCTTCCCCTGTGGACACGTCTCGCACTGCCGACGACCCTCGGTGTGGTCGGAATCTCCATGATGATCTGGAGCGACCATGATGCCTGGCCTATCGGCTCCCTCAGCTTTGCCGACACATTTTTCGGCCAGGATCGTGAAATTATCGAGCACAAGGTCTGTGCGGTTCTAGCCATGGCCATAGCCGTGTGCGAAGCACTCCGCCGAACCGGCCGTGTTCGGCATCCAGCCTGGACAGCTCCATTGGTTTTCCTAACTTTGGCCGGCAGCCTCCTACTCTTCGTACACTCGCATGCGAATCATCCCGGCGCGGCCAGGATCGATCTTCATCATGCGGTGTTAGGGAGCGTGGGTATCTGTGCGGGCTTATCAAAAGGTCTGGCGTCCTGGTTGCCTGGCGCATCGCCACTCGTGAGGAAACGGTTGGAAATCGCGTGGGGAGGATGCGTCGTTCTCTTTGGCCTTCTGCTGGTCGTCTATTCGGAATAGAGTGAGTGGTGAAACTCAGGTGTAGTTCAAGAGGTAAGAAACGGTATCCGACCTCTTAATCATTAGGCGTAGTTGCGCCATCATTCACCCGTGGCACTTGCTACTTGACCCCGACGGTTAAAAAGGATTGGAGCCGGCGACCCGGATTGAACGGACAACCCGTCATCGGTTCGGCCCTGAAGCCTGCCTCACCGATTCCTACGAAGGGGGCCAGCCCCCTTGTACGATCCCCACGAAGGGGACACACCCCCTTCGAATCCCCCCAGTTCGCCCGTTCAACGGAGCAATACCGACACCTATTCATCCAGCGCTAAGGATTGTCGATGTGGCTTTACGCACTATGGAGCCGGCGACCCGGATTGAACGGGCGACCTGCGGTTTACGAAACCGCTGCTCTACCAACTGAGCTACGCCGGCACCTTGGTAAGAGTTGGAGGATGACCTGACGGGAAATACTCCGGCATGATAACGACCACCAGCGTGGCTGTCAATTGTAGTCTGCCGTGCCGGCACAGCCCATCACGGTCCAACATGCATGAGCGTGGGGGATGGCGTTGAGACCCCGGCGGAAGTCTCCGGCGATTTCGGGATCGGCGTGGGCTTGGGATTGTTTCCCCTGGCCACAGGATAGATCCGCGCCATACCACCACGACCCACTTGCGGTAAGCAGAGAGGCTGCTGCTTGCTTCTCAATTGTTCTTTAGTGATCTGAATAACCTGGCTTCTCGCATAGGTGCACAGTTCCCCTGCCGTCACAGTCTCATCGCGATTCAGATCGGCCACCCCTTGCAAGCCTCTCAGGAGATAGTAGGTAAACAACCCGTGTTTGCCTTGGTCATGCGCCTGGGCTTCCTGCAACTTCCGGTTACCCACCATCCACATCTCCACATCCTTCCTCGCGTCACTGAGCCCTGACTCCCAATCCGGTTGGGAAATCGTGGCAAGATCGACACCGGGAACGGGATCCAACGAGACATCGAAGAAGACCACTGCTCGACGAACCGGAAGTCGTTGGATCGCCTCCTGCAGCCGGCGGAGTGGATAGAGTCCGGTTTGACCGGCAGGCGCGCCATCATACGCCATCAGCAACACAGCCCCATTCGGACCATCAACCAGGGCACGGCCGGAAAAAAACACATAGAGGTCGGTGGCCGCATCCGCCTTTTTGCGCAACCACTTTTCAAACGTCTCCTCCAAGTCCGCATGCTGGGCTTGGCGGTCGAGCAGTACTCGCATCCGTTCACGCGGCACGTTCCCGATGGTATGGAAATATTCCGCCATCACAGCCGCATCGTGGCTGGCATGGCTAACCACCGGCACCTGCTCGTCGCGAAAGTGTCCGACTCCGATGGTAATGATCACGGCCTTCGGCTCCTTAAACGCCGCGAGTGTGCTTGGCAGCTGATCCACATCAGGAACCATCATTCCATCAGGCTGCTTCGGCTTCGCTCTGAAGGCAAAGACCTTAGGAGGTGACACAAGACTCAGTGGGCTGACAGACCGCAGACTCAGTGACAGCTCTCCATGACCGGTTGATTGGGTTGCTGCGACTTGTTTAGTGAACGTGGTTCGCTTGATTTCTCCCGGTTGGAGCGTCCCCACCGCCAAGTCACCCGGAAAGACGCCGGCTAGCTCGTCCTTTCCTTCAACGACAACGGCGACATCCTTTGCCTCTACAGCCCCTTCATTCTTGACTTCAACCTCAATCGTGAGGGACTCATCAGGGTCCAGAAACTGGTCCCGATTTTCATCTCGAATAATCGCTCGAAAACCCAGCTGTGCGGGCTGAACCGGTTGGGGAGGAGTCACCTGAGCTGGTTGACTGATTTCCGGTGCTGCAGGGGTTGGCACTGCGGCAACCCCTGCGATCGGGGCTACTGCGTCAGGCCTGGACCGTCCGGCGATCGGTTTCCAGGTATCTTTCGTTGCCGCATACGCTTGTATCTGGGACGAGAGCGCCATCTGCTTTGCCAACCCGTCTGCCACTGAGTCGATGGCTTCCTGCACAATCCCATCCAACCCCTCGACGATACAAGACTGTTCGGCAACGGTGACCGTCCCACGCCCAACTCCATCCATCTTTTTACTGAAGAGCACGGTTCCATCACGTGCCAAAAACACCATTTCCATTCCCACCGTCGCCGTAGCCGGATGGCTCCCATGGCCTTGCGGTGGAATGGCAAGGTTGATCCGTCTGATGCCGACACCAACCTCTATCGCGCCATCCGAGGCGAGGGGCTCCTCAGTCTGATTCTGCGTAGCCACCTGACCAAAGACACCGGTTAGCTTTTTTGGAACGGACGTGGTCAGCCGATCAGCAAGCGCCATCGTCCTCGTTTCACCACAGGGGGTGTCGTATGACACCTCAGCGGCAGTGACGCTGGGTGAAAACCAGATAGCCGGCGTCAGAGGAATCACGGACGGGCTACTAGGCGATGGCGTCCGATTGAACCCGGTGCATCCGACCGCGATCAGGATGAACACCGAAACGGCACAACGGCGGACACGATCGCAACTCAGCTTCACCCAACGGCTTGGAGAGGTTTGGAGATTCTTCACAGAGTGGTTATACAGAATTCGCCGTAGCGCCACAACCAGTCAAGGCCCGTTGACAGCCAATTTCCGCTGGGCTAAGGTCGCAGCATGTCCGCTCCAGCAGCTTCATCCTCGGCGACTTCCTCTGTCGTTCCTTGGTCTGCCCTAGCCAGGTTGATCCGTCTACCGAACCAGACCGGTACCTATCTGTTACTCTTGCCCAGTCTGTGGGCACTGGTTCTGGCATCCCGAGGAATTCCATCCTTGAAGCTGCTCGTGATGTTTATCGGCGGCGCGTTCGTTATGCGAAGCGCCGGCGTCATTATGAACGACTTGGCTGATCAGACCTTTGATCGACAAGTGACCCGCACCAAGACTCGGCCACTGGCAGCCGGAGAATTATCCCGCCGTCAGGCCTATGCCCTCCTTGGTCTGTTACTGCTGATCGCGGCTGGCCTACTGCTCGGCCTTCCCCCGCTCGTCGCCTGGCTCTCTCCCATTGCGGTAGGTTTAGCGGCGTTGTATCCCTTCTCCAAACGATGGATCCATATTCCTCAGGCGATGTTAGGGATTGCCTTTGGCTGGGGCACCATCATGGCCTGGGCTGCAGTACGGGAGCATGTGGACGTCTCCGCGTGGCTCCTCTTTGGTACGACCGCTGCGTGGGCCATCGCCTATGACACGATCTATGCCGTACAAGACATCGAAGATGATCGGCGAGTGGGGGTCAAATCTGCTGCTCTCTACCTTGGCTCAGCGCTCCACCGCGGTGTAGGCCTTGCCTTTGGGACCATGCTGGCCTTCTTGACCATCACGGGTTGGCTGAACCAGCTGCAATGGCCTTTCTATTGTACGCTGTCGGGGGTAGGATTTTTTTTCATAAAACAGGTGAGAGACCTTCAACAACCGGTCTCCCCCGCCCGCGCATTCGCCATGTTCCGACATCATATCTGGGCAGGCGTTGCAATCCTCTTAGGATTGCTGGCAGGGTTGCTACACTAACAGAACAAAACCCCTTAAGGCCTCAGTCGATTCCAGTCCCTACAGCAAGCTTGACGCACCCTAGTAGTCCGAGTCGACCCAGAGTCATCAGATGACTTCAGCTTGCTGTCTGGACAGAAGCCAATGACTTGCCTGCTACGGCTTCTCAACTGGCTTCTGGACGACGGGTTCCTCCTTTGGAGCTCGCAACGTGGCCACATACAAGGTGACCGCCTTCGCATCCGCATCAGTGAAGCCCAACGCCGGCATACGAGTATGCGCATCCATGGCTTGTGGATTCTTCAGCCAGCGATAGATCCAGGTAGCATTCAACCGAAATCCGGCTCGATCGAGCTGAGGACCAATCTTGCCACCTTCTCCGGCAATGTTATGGCACCCGTTGCACCCGTACTTGTTTTCGTAGAGTTGTTTCCCACGGTCGACCAATTTTGCAGCGTCCGCTGGTTTCACCGTCAGATCCGGTCTGGGAATACTCACACCTTTGCCTGGCCTGGTCGAGAAATTATTGAGCCCAACCTGCGCAAGATCCAGCTCTTTTTTTGTCTGCGCCATCGTCGCTAGTTCAGCTGCATAGGCAGACTCGTCTACGTCCACGTCCTTCTTTAATTGTTCACTCTTGCGTTCAGCTTCATCACTGGCTTTTTTTTCTGCCGCTTCATAGGCCTGCTTCGCTTGTTCAAACTTGGCCTGTGCGGCCTTGAGTCCTTCTTCAAGCGACGACTTTCGTCCCGCCACATTGAACTCCATCTTCATCCCGTGCAATGTGCGGACATGCCCGACGATCGCCCAAACCTCATCCTCGGAGAGCGTATACTTGAAGGTCGGCATGGTGGGAACGGCAAAATCGTCATCACCGATCGTATCGCCACCTTCTTCAGTGGTGTCCAACATATCACGTGAGATAGTTGCGAAGAGATCCTCGTCCTTGAATGTGCTCATCTCAGACTTATTGGACAAATCTTTCGGTTTGGGATCCGGCATAGCGGCCCAATTGAAACCCTCGTTCTGCTTGCCGCTTTCCCCGTGACAGTCACTGCAATAGTGAGTATAGAGTTCGTGGCCTCGCTTCTCTTGTTCGTTGGCACACCCTCCGGCGATCAACGCCGCGCCCCCGATCATTCCCACTGCTAATCCAATGACACCCAGCCGTGCCGCCTTCATGCTGACTGCCCTTTCTTGAGTTTTCGGATCAGAACAAACTGAAATCCCAAGGCTAATGCTGCCGCGATCGCTGCATACATATAGCCGGAATAATCCGGCGGAGCGTCGGCTCGGAAATACCACCAGGACGAGACCGCCTTCTGTGATCCCTTTTCCACCAAGTCTCCCGCACCATCTTTCCGACCATCCCACACGGCAAAGGCGATGCTGATGAATTGCCCCGGCGTAATTTGCACATCTTCCTCAGCGTGCCCAGTCGACAAATCCCGTGAAAACACGACTTTCCAGGTTCCGTTTGAATAGGTACCCTTCGCTTTCACATCCTGATGCTCTTGCGACTTCAACGTACCGAAGCCTTTTGCATTCATATCAACGGCCTTGCCCGTCTTGTTTTTCCAGAACCAGATATTGACCGGCCCGCCCTCGACCTGCGACATCGGTTGGCCGTGGGCAAAGTGCGCTTTCTTATCCCCCACCATAAATTCAAGCGCTGCGGCATCATCAGGATCCTGGGTCGGATCGGTATATTCGACGAGCACAGCCACCTGTTTTCCGTCATGCAAGGCGCGCACGATGACGTCCTTCACCGTCACTTCTTGGATACGATTCTGCCAATGGACTTGCGGTGACATTGGGAACGTGGCAGGCGGCGCACTGCTCCAGGCTGCCGCGTTCGGATCGTCCAGGGGGACTCCCCCCGTCATCAGCGTGGCTCGAACCGAGACACTTTCTTGAGCAAAGCTGAGGGTTGCCCCCCCAACCACGATAGCCGTGAGCACGCCGATCCCACTGCGCAGAACCTGCCGTATTATCTGATTCGCCGGTTTCATGCTGCCCTCATTCTCCCTATACACCTAGTGTCCATCCACCCCTGCTGCTCCCTTATTCCCAGGTTCGCGGAGACTGGTGGGCTCCGTCATACTCGCCCATAATAATCTTCCAAATCCATTCATCGGGTAACTCAACTTCCCAACGAGGCATCGCAGACTTCCACGGTGCTCCTTCAATCGGAAGACCCACCCCGCCCTTTTTAATTCGCCAGAAAAGATAGCTCTCCTGCAACATGGCAATGGTCGTGGGATCGGCAAAATTGGCAGGCGCCGGAATATACCCACGAGCAGCGGGGCCCTTCCCATCGAAATTACCGCCATGGCAGGGTGAACAATAGGCGGCATAAAACCCCTTGCCCTGCATAATGTTTTCAGGGGTTTTGGGGACAGGGTTTGAGAGTCCGGTGTATTCCCCTGGAGGAGCCGGATGAATCGTTCGGCTTTCCGTCGGCGGAAGGTCGCTCACCGCCGTACTGCCGTATGTTTGCCATCCCACCAACAAGGGAAACAGAATGAATACCCCATAGCGAAGCGCTTGGAGACCACCGATATTCTCCCCGGTCAAAAACCGCTGGATGGGCCCCCAGAAAGCATCCTTCGACTCACCACTTAACGTTTCAAAGATCACAATCCCAGATGCCGTCAGAAGGAGATAGAGAAAAATCAAACTGGAGGGCAGCGGGGCTGAGCCTGGGATGTTTGGCAACACAAATTTCAGAAACGCATACATGCCTACCATAAGAATGATCGGCTTCCCTAACGCCCCCATACAGTCCTCCTAATTCGTGTGTGCGTCGGCCACAAGTGCTGCTTGCGCTGCCTTCACGGGAGCAGACGGTGCCTTCCCCGGTATTTCAAGTTCCGATACGCTGACGGAGATCGGCTCGCCGCTCATTTGCTGTAAAAATGCAATGACCGCCAAAATTTCATTCTTCGACAGCCCGATCGGATCTTTATTGATGGCAGGCATCGTTGCGGGATACTCCTTGGGCACGCCGCCATGCCGGTAGTCCTGATAAATGAACGCCTGAGGATCCGTTAGACTTTCATACAGAAAATCCTTGCTGAGCTTTGCACCAATCCCCTTCAAATCTGGACAACGAGCGGATTCGCTAGGACCGATTGAATGGCACAGCGCGCATTGTCCCTTACTGAAAAAGACCGTTTGGCCGATCGCGGCGATGTCCGTCGGGGTCTTGATGCTGCTGATATCGACTTTCTCTTCCGCGGGGGGCAATGAGGCCAGCTGCGGTACGGCCAGAGACATCAACGAGAACAGCCCCAATACGATAAAGACAAATCCCGTGACCCGAATAAAGACGGCTTTGATGAAGAGAAGGATCAGAATTCCGACCCCCACGATCGACAGTGCAATCAGCTGTAGTTGCGCGACTTCACTCATATGCCCTCTAATTTATAGTACTGAGTGGTCAGGAGTGAGCTCTTCGTTGCGAACTCATCCGTAACAATTTAGGACTCAAAACCCGCTTGCCGCTATCCCTGCCGGCGTTCCTCTGGAGCTCCCCCGGCCATAGCGGGAATGCCATGGGGCAGCTCTCCTTTTCCCGTCCCTGCCGCATTTTTATACTTATCGCCCATGGTCGCCACCCAGAAAATAAATGCGACGAGGATACAGAAGAAAAACGTACAGAACGCCATAATCAACGACGCACTACCGAGTGCCGGCGAATAGGCATAGGGCGAGGTATCTCGCATGACCCCATACACATGCCAATGGACGCGGGAAGAAGACCGTGCGTAGCCCATCAGCGTCATGAGCAAAATGACCATGACCGCGTTAAGGACCAAGGCATACCCCGCGCGAGGAGGCATGCTGCCCCACACCATCTCCGTCGTCGTCTTGGCACTCTTCAGCAAGAGTGCCGTCAACGGTGTGATCGTCAGGATGACGAAGCCGACGATCGCTACCTGAGATGTCGAAAAATAATTAATCCGAACGATCGCCGGAACAAAATACCCCCAGATCCCGAGAACGATCACAGCGAGGCTTGCCAAGACCAGCACGGCACCCATCACCGCTTTTCCCAGTTTCGCCCATCCGGCTGTGTCTTGCTTCCCCGCTCGCCAATACATCACGAAGCTCATAAAGGTAATGAGAATCATGAGGTTGGAGACGGTCATCTTGGCCGACATGACACCCAACACTCCCAGAAGGGGGTGGTGCGCACCTCCCATTTTTTGGGCTTCTTCAATGCTGGCGACAAGCGAATGCGGCGTCATCCAGACGGCAAGACAAAGCAGCAAACTGATGAGCATCATCAGCATCGCTCGTCGATACTTCGCCTCCGATCCTGGAATACGATAGGTAATCCCCAGCCAGAAATAATAGTTGGAGCCAAGGAATAAGACTCCGATGAGCATGGCCTGGATGATAAAGAGCCAGGACAAGAAGCCTCCCATCAGGGTGATCCCCATCTGCTGGTTATACTGATAGATTTCACGCATGAGCCAGTATCCGGCGAACGGCAGGGCCAGGAGCCCGAATACTCCGATAAAGTTGCCGACGTAGCCCATCCAATCGTAGTGCTCGCGATCTTCCCTACTCTTGACTGAAAGATAGCGAACGCCTGCATAGGCACCGCAAATATACCCACCCAACACAACATTGGCGATCAACCGATGAATATTGATCGGCCACCAGGTGGGATTCCACGTGGCAGCCCACGCGCGTTCGAATGCGGTCCCCTCTGAGATGACGACCGGACTCGACTGAAAGGTCGCCCAGGCATTCGGCACGATCATGATGAACAACGCAAAGAAATTCAGCAGGAACCCAAGGAACACGTGCAAAGTTTTCTTCTTGCCTTCCTGCATCGCGTCCCAACCGTACCAATAGAGATAGAGGGTCGCGGTTTCAAGGAGAAAGAGCAGGCAATAGAGGAGGAAAGACGGGAAAAAGACGTCCGTCAGGTAATTCATGAGCTTGGGATAGAACGCGACCAAGAGGAACAGAAGAATCCCACCGAACAGCGCGGTCGTGGCATAGGCCGAAGTCAGGAGCTTTGTAAACTCCTTGGCCAGTTTGTCATAACGCTTTTCCCCGCCTCTCCATGCAATGACTTCGCACAGCCATGCAAAAATTGGAACACCGAGAACGAAACCAGCCAGCAGGAGGTGGAGCTGGGCAACGATCCACACAAGGTTCCGGCTGCCGATATAGGGGATGTCCCGATATTCAGTCGGCCCGGTAGTGGTTCCCTCCGCCGCCAAGCCAATCGAGGGAAGGAGAAACCAGCCAACCGTCAACAAGAGACCGACAAGCCATCGCCCTTGACCACGGATGGCCCGGAGAGCCCATTGAATCGTTTCGATCTCCTGTATGGCACTCACCACATCACCTCGCAAGTTACGGTTTCGAATTATCAGAGGGGGCTGCCCCCACCGGCTTCCCCTTGCCCTTCTCTTTTGGCCCTTTGGTTTCAGATTTCTGCTTTTCCATCGCCTCAACTTGTGCGGTCATTGCTGCAAGCCGTTGTGTGTTTTTATTCAATGAGTCAACTGGTTTATAAACCGGTTCGGCCTGAACTTCCGGCTTTGCACAACATTCATGGGGATGAGGGGTTGTCACAGGAAGAACAGTCCAAAATACAAGCGAGAAAACCACCCCGGCTCCGGCCAGCGAAGCCAACAGCAGCCCTTGGTCATTCGGCACGCGCATCAGATCCCAGCGGGTAATGAGTCCCTGATAGTTTTCAGGAACCTGACGGCAAACTTCCGCAATACGCCGAATGGCTTGCCCAAGGACGGACACTCCGATCACTGACAGGATGACAAGAACAGCCGAAGAGATGGATCCCCACACCGTCAACTCAAGGCCAATGCGCTCTGCAACCGGCAACCCAGTATCATAGAGGAGTCGTAAGGCTTCCATGGCTGCCAGTGAATGTGAGGCACTGATAGCCGTGTCTGTCACTCGACTGACAATCCCCCATAGAATTGGCAAGATCAATGTGCCGATAAGGGCACTCCTCCACCAGATAGCAAATCCAAGCCCGTCGTAAGGCGGTTCTTTCTTGAGGCGCTCCAGAAAGAAGGTTCGACCGACGAGACCAAGCGCCCAAATATCAATAGGAATCGAGGCTCCAAAAATGAGCGGAAGACCGATCCCCTCACCAAAATGAGTGTCATAGATCGCCATGATCACCGGAGCAGCAAAAACAGTAACAGGGCTGGCGAGCAACATGAGGAATGCAAGCCCAAATCTTCCCTCGAAGTGGACGAGCCCCAAGGTCATGGCCATCACGGCAAACACAGCCTTAATAGGTATGCCGGTCCAGCAGGCCGGCCAGAGAATGCCAAAACCGATCTTCGTGGGAGACATGGAATCGCGTTCTTCAGCCATATGCTCAGTTCGTATGAATTGTCGTTAGTCCAAGAACTCTCGATTAATGACAGCGGCCACTGTGAAAAGGGCAATGACGACCATGATCGCAATCCAGCTGATCAGCGCGATTGGCCGCTTGAAAATATTCCGTTCGGGATCTTTATCGAAAAAAGGAAGCGCCACCATCAACCCCATAAAGATGACCGGCAGCGCAACCGCACCCATAAATTGACCAAACTGACCAGCAAAGAGTTTCAACCTCAACAGCTGGAAATAGAATAGAAAATACCATTCCGGTTCTGGATGATACTCCCCGGGATCCGGCGTCGCTTTGTCCAGCAACACGACCGGCTCCCAGAGGGCCAAGGCGCAAAGGCCGACAAAAACGAAGGCCATCCCAACGATGTCTTTCCAAATTTGACGAGGAAAGAAATAGTCGGTTTTCGCCTTGATCTCCTCTGTTGTGCCTTTAAAGGGGCCTGCTGGAGCAGCCACACGGAACAAGAAGATGTGCAGCCCGGCCAAAGCCATCAGTGCCGCTGGGAGAATCATCACGTGGAGGACAAAGAATCGGCTCAAAGTCATCTGCCCAGGACTCGCACCACCTTTTAAAAACCTCGCGATAAAGTCACCGATAATTGGAGTTTTATCCAAAATTTCGACACCCACGAGCGTCGCCCAGAACGCACGTTGATCCCAAGGAAGGAGGTAGCCGGTGAAGCCGAACGTAATGACGATGCCGAAGAGGGCAAGCCCAACCAACCAGAGAAGCTCGCGTGGCTTTTTGTACGCGCCCCAGAGAAAGACCTGGGACATATGCGCAAACACGCAAACCACCATCGCGCTGGAGCCCCAGAAATGGTAGCTGAGCAAGAACCAGCCGTAATCGACGTCGTGAATAATATACTGCGTACTATCGTAGGCGTGATCCGCAGTCGGCACATAGTAAAACATGAGCATAGTGCCGGTGACCGCTTGCATGGCAAAGATAAACAACAAGATCGAACCGAATACGTAGGCCCAACGAGAGCCTCCCGGAATCGGCTCATTGAGCATCTTCGCCTGCATTTCCTTGAGCCCAAGCCGTTCATCAAGAAAGGCGAGAATTTTTTCGCTGGTGCTGGGCTGATGATCGGGAATCACAGCAGGAGATGAGTGTTTCATATCCATGATACTACGCGCTCACACAATCCGAATTTGAGACTTTGTACCGGCCTTAAATTCCATATCGATGACCTCAACCTCGCCGGAAGGTGAAACCTTCACCGGCAATGCATCCAATCCACGGGGAGCCGGCCCATCAAGGACTTTTCCGCCTGCATCATAAATGCTCAAATGGCAGGGACAGAGAAACACCTGCCCAAGCGCCTTATGCTGGCGCCACTTGAAGCCACAGCCAAGATGGGGACACTTACCGGAAAATGCGATATAGGGAACATCTTTTTTGTTTGTCCAGATGGTCTTTCCCTTGGCGTCGTGAAATTCGACATCTTTCCCCTGATATACCCTTTCCAGCAAGTCGGGAGTCGCCCGGAGAATCCAGACATTCTTCTCGACTTCATACTCGGGCATGTACACCTCTTTGACCTGCTTCTTGTATTTAAACTGAGTCCCGACATCCTCCTGTTTAATCTTGCTCACGTTCCCGACCTTGAGCCATGCGTTATCAAACTCAGCATACATGGGCTTCATCAGAAACCGGAGGATGGGGTAGGCAAGGGGAAGGCCGATCAAAAACCCAATGACATGGGTAAAATTCATGAAAAATGTGCGACGCTTGACGCTCTTTTCCAAATCAGGAAGAGGGACGAGGACCTCACCGGGAGTGACATGGAGATTGTCTTCCAGATGGGAGATCTCCACTTCGTGCGTTGTGACATAGTCTTCTCGCTTGAACGGAGGTAACGACAGGATCTCCGCCGACAGGACGCGTAGCTGAACCGCGTCGTCCGTGACGTCCTGCACCTGGGCCATCGTAACCTGTCGCTCCCCACTGCCATTCATCGACACAACAATGTGGCTGATTTCATGAGAGAGGGGATCCAGCACTACTCGGGTAACTTCCCCGATGTCGTGATCCGTACACCGGACCTTGGATTTCAATTTAGGTTGCAGCATTACTTTTTCTTGATCGGCTTGGGAGTATTGACTGCAGCGTTCTTGAAGGAACCTAACCAGGTGGCAAGCGCCAACATTTCCTTGGGGTCCATGAGATCTTTGAACTTATCCGGCATAATGCCCTTCTGCCATTCCTTGTCATAGCCCTCGGCCATAAAACTCTTAGGGTCGGCAATTTTTTGCTGAATCTCCTCGATCGTCAACAAGGTTCCGATGTTATCCAACTCGGGCCCCCGTTTCTTGCCCCCTTCTCCTCTTAACTTGTGACAGTTGTAACACTCCTGCAATTGCCACTGCTCTTCACCAACCTTCATGATGTCACCGGAAGCTCCACCACTACCCGCAGCAGACTTATCTCCAGCAGGAGGAGCCTGGATGGTTGCAACCGCCTGTCCACCGCCGACCCCCTTCAGCCGATCCTCCAATGCCTTCACTTGCTGATCAAGAGCCTTCGCGCGAGCGATCAGCTCTTCCGTCTTCCCCTGGGCCGACTGCTTGCGCTCTTTATCGAGAAGTTTCCCAATCTTGGCCTTTTCATCCTCAGGGTCGAACTGCGGCAAGAACGACGCACCGGCGACGCACACCGAGATCAAGAAAATCCAGAATGCCATCACGGCGAGAAATGACATCCCTCCACTCATCACATTCATGGCCTTGGCATCAAGAAGCGCAAATGTCACGGCCCCGATCAGCGAGACGACAAAGAATAAGAGCTGGAAGCTAACCGGCACTTCTTGCGAATTCGCAATGGCAACCAGTCCACCACCCACCACCAACCCGACCGTTAGTTTTTTAAATAAATTCCACATGTGATTTTTCGCTGCCTCGCTAGACACTCCACTAAGGTGATTACTTGACCGGGACAGGAACAGGACTCCCTTCAGACTCCTTAGCCTGCGCCACCACAGACGGCCGAATGGCAATCAGTGCTGCAACCGTCACCACAGCGATAAAAAATACCGTAATCGCGGTAATCCACCCGGCAGAATACGAAAGCGTGGGCGTAAAAGACTCCACGCTGAGATCTGACACCAGACTGTAGGTATGGAAATACTTCTTCAAGAGCGATCGCACCGCCCCCATTAATCCCATAATCCAGGTTGACGTGAACGCCAGGAAGATCAAGACGAATTGAGCGGCGAAATCGATCTTCCCCCAAAGAATTGTCCCCTGCTTAATCGCACGGTTGTACAGGACAAAGTTGACGACCGTGACAAACACTAACGTCAAGATGGCGGACAGCTTCGCCGGCATCGACGACAAATAGTCCCACCCTTCAGGCAACTTTAACTCATCAGGCATATCGGTACCGGTGGCGACAAATCCAGCAGGCGTGAGCCAAACGGCATCGCTAATAAGCATAATGATAAAACCAATCTTGATAACGGTCCGCGCAGAGACCGTCATCGGAACAACCCGACCCAGGAGGAAGGGAGACAGCGCCAGCGGCAAGAGAATCGCCAGCGACATGGGATCCGGAATCCACCAGCTATTCATGACCCACATGGTCACCGGGAGTAAGACGATCAGGACAATCGGCGCCAGGACTGTAATCCGAACATTATCGGCTCCCTCAATACGCTTGACACTCAGCCAACTATAATAGTTGATCCCCAGAAAGAGCAGGCCGATCATGATCCCTTGCATCTCAAAAAACATCGACAGCTGATCAGCCATCATGTACGGACAGAACGAAAAATCATAATCACACATCTCATAGGCCAACAATAACCCTGTGAACGGCTGCAATAGCGACCCGCCCACCGCAATCCAGATCGCGACGAATCCCATCCAGTCATAATACGCCCGCTCTTCCTTCGTCTTGGCCGCCATATACATGTAGGCAGCAATCATACCGACAATGAAGCCGCCAAAGGCCACATTCCCATCGATTCGATGAAGGCTCAGCGGAAACCAGCTTTGATTGGCAATCTTGTCCCACAAACTCGCCGTGATAATGAAGTCTTGCGGCGAAACACCCTCAGCCTTAGGCGGTGTATTCATAAACGATGTAGGCCCATTGATCACAAACAAGATCAGCAGGCACACCACATTCAGCAGAACACCCAGCGCAATATGACGCGCCTTCTTTTCGCCCTTCCAAATATCCCATGTATAGAGATACGCATACATAAGGATGGTCTCAGCGATAAACAACGCCGGATACAGGATCGCAAACACGACATAGAATTGATTGATAAATGAGGTCGTGAACTGCGGATAGGCAGCAAGAAGAACAAAGATAAACAAACCGCCGGTCACCGCCGTCATGCTGAAAAGAATCACCGTCACTTTCGTGACTTCTTTTGCGAGACGATCGTATCGAGGATCTTGCTTACGATAACCCAGCCATTCCGAAATTACGACGAAGATTGGGGCCCCAAGAATGAAGGCAGCAAATAGAATGTGCAGCTGGGCGACGATCCAAACAGCCGTTCGATTTCCAGTATACGGGAAATCCACAGAAGACGTCCCTGCCTCCTGCGCGAACACGTCAGCAACACCCATCACGCACAGCAGAGCCAGAAGAGTGAGAGCCAGGAGACTGCTCGAATGTGTTTTCACGGTACCTCGATGCCCCCTATCCTTGTAAGAAGAATCCAACACAAAGGAGCCTCTGACTTATGACCGCTTTTGCCATCAGCATGTCGTCGCACCCCTAATCAAGGCCAGAGCTCCACACGAAACAGACACCTACATCAGGAGGGACGAGACTGTTTAGCGCGCGCGAAAGTCGATCCACAGAACAGCCCCAGAAAACCATCAAAAACCGACGAGAGTATCTCAGATTCATTGACCATGACCGAATAAGTGAATCCCTGAGTACCTTACAAAAAATCCCTGAGACCTCCCGTTCGCCTGATATTCCACATGAAAAGATTCACCACTCTCATCACGTTGGCAAATAACCGCACTCACCACAATAGCTCAACCCCTAAATCCCAATCGTCACTTGGCGCCTGCGTCAACCCACTGACTCTTTTCCACACTCCAAACTTTTCCAGGCAGACCAAAACTTCGCTCAAACAAGACAAGCTTCCATCGGTCATCTTCCGAGAGCTTACTTTTCCATCCCTTCATCTTGGTATTGGGCACCCCCTCCGAGATCCGCCAAAACCATACAGAGTCAGAATAGAGTTTCATGCGTTCTGGATTTCGAAAGTCCGTGGCCCCTGCCTTGACCGGCTTCCCATCTTTCCCGTGACAGCTGGCGCAATTGACATCCGGATTCGCCTCACCTACAAAAAGCTTACGCCCTTCTTCCAACTTTTGTGCATCTCCCCACCATCCTGACGGCATATGCTTTTCTGCATATTCAGCAGGGGACGGAGGTGGAGGCACGATTGGGCCTTCACCCTGCTCACCCCCACCACACCCAACGAGCAATCCAAGAATCAGCACAATCGGGACATGACAAACTCGGAACCGCATAGAGACGACCGTCTATCTCCATATATATCGATAATTACAACCCCACCAACCCAAGACCGTCGTCAGCGATGCCCTCTCTTCTTACCTTGAGGCTTCCCCCTCACCTTCCCGCCACCGGAGCTCAGGAGTCGCATCCCAATGGCACCACCAGCCACCACAATAACCGCCCCACCGCCCCACCATATCCACGATGGAGAATTGCCCCCGCCACATCCACTCCCAAAATCAACTCGGATCTTCCGATCACTCTCAAGATCCTTCGGGTCAAATTCCACTTTCAGATTCTTCTGCTCTCCCCTTGCCTCAATCAGCAGCGGATCCCCAAGATTGTCATTGTGAAGATGGAACATGGCCTTATAGTAGCCATCTCCATCGGTCTTGACGACCTGACCATAGGAAATCCTAGTATCCTTGACAAGCACATCAGTATTCGAGAGACCCGCGCCACCCTCCCCACAGACATACCCTTCGACCTGGAAGCGGTGGTCTGCCTCGTGCGTCGCTGAGGTAATGGAAGGAAAACCTGCGCTCACCGCGATACAACCCGCGACTACGAGTACCCGTCCCGGCGCTCTCTTGCCAAACTTCACACTCACGTACGGACTCGTCGTTCCCACAAAAAAATACACGCCGTTGGAGCCCGAGCGCGCTGCATCGGGGCACGGGTTTCTAGCACAGCAACTGGTCTTTGTCAATGAAAAGACAGGCCTTCTGAGAGGGACAAGGACGGCCAGGGCCGTCGGTTGTTAGGATCTAGAATACATGTATAGAAGATGACGTGAGCGAGGATATGAAAACCGATCGGTCTTGTTCACCTCTCCGTCGGCACCCAACGGGTGAGGCTTCGACGCTTCACGGGGCAAGAGAGCGATCCCTAGCTGCTCTGCCATCCCCTTCGACTCAGGTAGGTTCTACTTTATTCAGTACGCCCCACGGACGGGGATGATGCGAAGAAAATGCGATGACGAAATCCATTTTGTCCGGATAACCAGGAAAGCTGAGCCGCATCGATCAGGCGTTCCGTCGGTCACGCGCGGCTTCGCTTTTCAGGGTTCGCTAGAGGTAGCCCCGTGTGCGTGCATCCTCTTCGACGCGAGCCGCTTCTGCGCGGCGCTCGGATTCTTTTTTCGACGCCCAGGCCTCCCACGACTTACCGTTTGCCGTATCTTCGCCGGTAAAGGCGATCGAGATGATCGATGCGTAGGGGATAGTGCG
Source organism: Nitrospira sp. CMX1 (assembly GCF_054902215.1). Taxonomy (NCBI): domain Bacteria; kingdom Pseudomonadati; phylum Nitrospirota; class Nitrospiria; order Nitrospirales; family Nitrospiraceae; genus Nitrospira; species Nitrospira sp. CMX1. Next base: position 126,928 of record NZ_JBUBKD010000074.1, read on the forward strand.
AGGGGAGGGATTGTCCTCGGGAAAAAAATCGACGGAGGGATACTCTCCGCTGGCGTGGCGGTTAAAGAGAAACCCGACGATGCGCTCACCCGATGCCAGCTCAAGTGTTACATCGCCACGGTAATCGAAGGCCATCTCAATGGCCTCCGCCTTTTCTTGTTCCGTGGCCGGCGTAAACATACGGCCTTCCAAGGAACCGGATGGACTGGATGAATGGCTCTTGGTATCAGTCATAACAAGGCCCCGTCAAGCGTGCGTAAAGACTCGTGCCATGGTTCGACGAATGACGTGTGACGCAATTATCGCGAGGTGGGCATTAATGTCAACTTCGCCGTACGCGCAAAGCCTGACACGGTGCCGAACGTATCACTTACCGCCGAAGCCTCATATCCACAATGGACCATGCATTCGGCGCATTTCTCGTTGGCGCTTGTGCCGTAGTCCTGCCAGGCCGTCGTCTCCATCAACTCGCGGAAACTCTTCGCATACCCTTCCTGCAAGAGGTAACAGGGCTTCTGCCAGCCGAACACATTGTACGTGGGATTCCCCCAGGGCGTGCACTGATACTCTTTCTTCCCCATCAGAAAATCCAGGAAGAGCGGCGACTGATTGAACTTCCACGACCCCTTCGGCTGACCGAGAATCTTCGAGAACAGCTCCTTTGTCTTGGCCTTCTTCAGGAAATGTTGTTGATCCGGCGCTTTGTGATAACTATAGCCCGGCGAAATCATCATGCCTTCCACGCCGAGCGACATCATCTCATCAAAGAACTGGCGCACCCGATCCGGGTTGGCATCGTCGAACAGCGTGGTGTTCGTCGTCACGCGATGGCCCAGCCTCAGCGCTTCCTTGATCGCCTTGACCGCCACATCGTAGACCCCGTCTCGGCAGACTGCGAGATCGTGCTCCTTCTTCAATCCATCCATATGTACACTGAACGTCAGATACTTCGACGGTGTGAACTCTTTGAGTTTGCGTTCCATCAAGATCGCATTCGTGCAGACATAGAGATAGCGCTTCTGTGCCACCAAGCCCTCAACGATCCGTCCGATTTCGGGATGGATCATCGGCTCCCCTCCTGGGATCGCGACGATCGGCGCACCACATTCCTCAGCCGCGGCCCAGCACTGCTCAGGAGTCAACCGCTTATCAAGAACATGATCAGGATACTGAATTTTCCCGCAGCCGGCACAAGCCAGATTGCAGCGAAACAGCGGTTCCAGCATCAACACCAAGGGATATCGCTTGATCCCCTTCAGCTTATTCGAAAGGACATAACTCGCCACGGTATACATCTGGGAAATCGGAACAGCCATTCCGCTCTCCTTCACCTAGCTGATTGTACTTTTGAAAGCCCTGTATATCTGAACAGCTACGTCATGTAGCTGTACTTGGAAGCACAAGAATGTTCGGGATTGTAACATCTCACCCATAAGTCGTCAATTTCCTTGTCAACCAGACCAGGAGGGAACTCGCCTCATAATTACTCTCCCCTCATCTCCATCAGCCTGAAGCCAGCACCCATTTGCCCGTCGAGGCTTCCTCTTTCGTCAGAGCCTTCCCAAGCACCATACATGAAACCTATGTCCAGGGTGAGTGCAACGGCTGCAACAAGATTTCGCCTTCGGCTCGGACAGGCGCCACATGGAAGGCAATGAGTATGACGAGGATCCATCTCATCGACACAAACAATCAACCTGATTCACTGTCAACGCTGAAAGACCTCTCAGGTTTTTATTTCTCTTTGACTAGGCAGGATGCGACACCCAATAGGGAAGCACAGCCAACAGAACAAGGAGGACAGAACACGGGGTAACCAAAAGCACTCTTGAAGAGTTTGTTCCCTGGCTCTTATGAAGAGCACCTACGTTCGATGAGCTGGGAAGCGAGCGTGCGGTTTGGAGGCGCCGAGCGGGTTCGAACCGCTGCATCGCAGTTTTGCAGACTGCTCCCTTACCACTTGGGTACGGCGCCCCAGAACCGGTATTATAATCGCTTCGTTTTCTAGAACTCAAGACAAGAACGACACAAGCCCATTAGATCTCATTTGCAATTCGAGGAGAGGCAGGAAGCATAGGCTCTGACTGGAGGGGAGAGGACGCCTCTCTCTCCTTCGTACTGAGAAGCAAACCATACAAGATGAGCATGGCAATACCGAGGTGATGATAACTTTTCAAGGCTTCCCATCTGACTCTCCCCACGACTTCATAATTCAGTACCATCGTCAGGACCACATACACCGCCAACATCGTGTACCCTGTGCGGCTCAACGCTCCGCTCATCTTTGTTGCGGCAGCTACGACGATACAGGCCGCCGGTATCATCCAAACGAGATGCTGATCCCACGTGATGGGTGAAAGAAACAGTGCCAACAGGAGGACTCCCGCGCACTCTCGCCCCCATTCCGAATCTCCAGGCCCTTGAAATGTTCGCCGACTAGACCAGGCGAATAGTCCGACGATACAGATTACAGCCACTCCAACAATAGCGTTCGCCAGCGGTGCAGGAAGATCCAACACCGGCTTGTAACTCTCATCTACTTGCCGCAATCGATGAGTTGGGGGATACGTCACAAGGTACCGCAGCATAGTATGGCGGAGCGAAAGGTTGGCCTTCTGCAGCTCATTTTCCTGTCGCCCCTCCACCTGTCGATCGAGTACCGATAACACCGCATTCCTCGTCCATTCCATGTGATGGTCCCACCAACTCGTCGGTCCCATGTAGAGAATGGGCAGTAGAATCCAAAGAACAGTCGCGAGGACCGTGTACCAGGCAAGCCGCCACTGCCGCTTCCAGAGCAAGAAGAGCACGAAGAGCGCAGGCGTAATCTTCAGGACGATGCTGAATCCCATCAAGGCAGCTCCCAGCCATTCTCTCCCGAGCCATATTGCGTAGATTCCACCGGCGATAATCCCTAGCAGCATGAGATGTGGACCGCCGTCATCGAGATCGTTCAAGATGAACTGGAGCGTTAATGCTCCTGCGCCGACTCCCATCAGCAATCGACTCCACGGTTCCGTTACGGATGAAGAACACACCATCCGGTGAAAGAATATCACCGTCATGACTAAACATCCGATAGCCACCGCATACCGCAGGGCCAGACTTGGATTTCTGTCCAGTATGAGCAGCGGAGCAAAATAGATCCCGGTGGTGGGCAAATACATATAGCAGTAGTCATTGGCGTAGAGGTAATCGCCGGTGAGAAAACGCCGGCCGATCTCCCGATGGATATCAATGTCCCGGAAGTGATACGAGCGTCCAAAGGAAATGATGTAGCCGTGGACGACCGCAGCAATGGTAAGGCCGAGCTTTGCCAATCGGACAAAGAGAGGAGAGACGGCCAAGTCACGAATCCATCGGATGATCGATTGCAATCGCATTGTGCCACGCACAGTGACATGAGCCACGAGAGCACGTCAATTGTTTCTTTGACGAGCTAGGCCTACGATCAAGTCGGGTACGGAAACACTGCAGCGTGGGAGCTGAACTACCTGTGAGGCAAGACTGGAATTTCTTTACCGAGCGTCGAGGGCTGATCGCCCTGAGGAATCAGAGGTTCCCATCCGTCACCAGCACCGGAAGCAACCAGCTCACCGTTTCTTTCCGCTTCTTTCTCTTTTGCAAGCTGCTCCACTTCCACAATCAGCGTATCCATCAATTCTTCCATCGGGACCTTCCTGACGAGTTTCCCTTTCTTGAACAAAATACCTTTTCCCTCGCCACCGGCAATCCCAATATCGGCTTCTTTCCCTTCTCCGATGCCATTCACGACACATCCGAGCACAGAGACGTTCAGCGGCGTCTTAATATGGCCGAGTTTCTTCTCCAGTTCATTCGCCATACGGACGACATCGATCTCGACCCGTCCACAGGTGGGGCACGCAATGACATTGATACCACGATGCCGCAACTCAAGCGACTTGAGAATCTCGTAGCCGACCTTCACTTCTTCTACCGGATCGGCAGCAAGCGACACCCGCAATGTATCTCCGATGCCCTGCGAGAGAAGATATCCCAGACCCATGGCTGATTTTACAGCGCCGGTCATCGCCGTCCCGGCTTCGGTGATGCCGATGTGCAACGGATAGTTCGACTGCATCGCAAAGAGATAGTAGGCATCGATCGCATGGTGCACATCGGATGCCTTGAGTGACACCTTCATATTGGTGAAGCCGACATCCTCGAGCGAACGCACCGCGTTCAACGCCGACTCGGCCAAGGCTTCGGGGGAAGGCCAGCCGTATTTCTCCAACAAGTGCCGCTCGAGCGATCCGCCGTTCACTCCAACACGGATGGGAATGCCGTGGTCATTCACGGCCTTAATAACTTCTTCGACTTTCCACCAGGCGCCAATATTACCAGGGTTGATCCGGACACAATCGACAACCTGCGCGGCTTTCAGGGCAAGCCGATGATCAAAATGGATATCGGCGATCAACGGCACCGTCATGGCCGCCTTGATCTTTGGAAGAGCGGCCGCCGCTTCTTCGTCCGGCACGGCAACACGGATGAGTTCGCAGCCGACTTCTTCCAATCGGCGGATCTCCTCGATAGTTGCAGTGGCATCGCGCGTGTCGGTCGAGCACATCGATTGCACGGACACCGGCGCATCACCGCCGATCTTCACCGTGCCGACTTGAATTTGCCGAGTTTTTCGCCTTGTGATATGCATCGTCCTAAACCGACTCGCTCCTTACTGGTTACTTTTCACATTGCCCGTATTCTTGGGTCAGCTCCCCTGTTCATCGCCATGTGGAAGATGACCGGCATGTACGGCACCGACAAACTGTGTTTTCCCCGCTGGGGCCTTGCCGATCAACTCCTTGACGCTTTGATAAATCCCCTCCGCCGTCAACCCATATCGTTCTCGCAGCAAATCTTGCGGCCCCTGTTCGATATACCAATCAGGCAAACCCAGCACCTTGGCCTTCACACCGGAGACACCCGCCTCCGCCAACGTCTCAAGCACCGCGGAGCCGAACCCGCCCATCTTACAGCCTTCTTCAACCGTCACGACATACCGAACGCGTTTCGCCACATCCACGACCATTTCCTGATCGAGGGGCTTCACAAACCGAGCATTGACGACTGCCGTAGAGACGCCTTCTTCGCTGAGTCGCTGAGCGGCCTCCATCGCTTGCCATACGGAGACCCCAATCGCCATGATCGCCACATCGGTTCCATCCTTCAGCAATTCACCTTTCCCGATCGGTAGCGTGTGCGGAGCGTCATCCATTCTAACGCCCAGGGTCACTCCACGCGGATACCGCACAGAAATCGGGCTATTGTATTCCATGGCTGTTTTCATCATGTGCTGAAGCTCGTTCTCATCCTTTGGCGCCATCACGACCATGTTGGGAACATGACGCAGGAAGGCATAATCAAAGGCACCGTGATGAGTGGTTCCATCCTCAGCCACAAGACCGCCACGATCAATACAGAATGCCACGGGAAGATTCTGCGTCGCCACGTCGTGCACGACTTGATCATAGGCCCGTTGGAGAAACGTCGCGTACATCGCCACGACCGGTTTCAGTCCTTGCGCCGCAAGCCCTGCCGCAAAGGTCACGGCATGCTGTTCCGCAATACCGACATCGTAGAGGCGGTCTGGAAATTCTTTCTCAAAGGCTGTCAGGCCTGTCCCTTCACACATTGCCGCCGTGATGGCCACGATGCGCTTATCTTCACGAGCCAATTTGACTAACGCATCCATTGCGATCGCCGTGTACGAAGGACGTGCGGCTTTTTTCGCAGGAACACCCGTCTCTCGAACAAACGGTGGGCAGGCATGAAACCACACGGGATTCTTCATGGCCGGCTCATAACCGAGTCCCTTTTTCGTAATGATGTGGAGAAGGACCGGTCCCCTCATTTTCAACACGTTCTCAAGTGTGGGGAGGAGATGCTCAAAGTTGTGCCCATCGATGGGACCACTATATTGAAACCCAAGCTCTTCAAACAGCAATCCAGGGAGAATCACGCCCTTTGCAAGCTCCTCGGCACGACGGGCGAGCTTTTGTATATCACTGCCGATATGAGGAATCTTGCCCAACAGCTGCCCCGTCTCTTCACGCATCCTCCCGTAAAACTCACCCGTAATCGTCCGACTCAAATAGGCAGAAATCGCTCCGACATTTTTCGAGATCGACATCTGATTGTCGTTGAGAATCACGAGGAAATCTTTCCCGAGCCCTCCGGCATGGTGCAGACCTTCAAGCGTCATGCCGGACGTCATCGCCCCGTCACCAACGACACACACGACCTTATGCTTTTGCTTCAGCTGCTCACGGGCTTCCACCATACCGAAAGCAGCCGACACCCCAGTCCCGGCATGCCCGGCATTGAACGTGTCGTATTCACTTTCTTCACGCTTGCAGAATCCACTCAGTCCTCCATACTGTCGAAGCGTATGGAACTGCTCTCGGCGACCGGTCAACAGTTTGTGCGTATAGGACTGGTTACTGGTGTCCCATATAATCTTGTCGGTCGGTGTATCCAAGAGATACTGCAGCGCGACAGTGAGCTCGACCACTCCTAAGTTTGAGGCTAAATGTCCTCCCACATTGGAGACCGCACCGATGATCTGCTCACGAATCTCTTGGCACAATGCCGGAAATTGGTCTGGAGATACTCGTTTCAGATCAGCCGGACTATGGATCTTCTTCAAGATGGACATGGATGGTCTCCTTCGTTGGTCTACCATCGACGATTGCCGTCTTTGGCAGGAATACGCTGCCCGTGATGTGAGCTAGGAGCGAATTTTGGGTGGAGTTTCACACAGGAACCATGTGAAGTCAAGTACTTACGAAAGATGCGCCTCCTTCGAAATCCTCTGAACGCTGTCAGTCCGGAGGAACCTCAACGTAGCCCTCAATCCCTCCACAGTCGAGACCGAACACGGCATCATCCTCCGTGGCTTTCACCTTGGGCCAACGTGCAGGAGGCTCCACGTACGACACAGCGGGTGCTTCGCCTCTTCACCGGCAGGAACCTTGCCTAAGCCCATGTTGAGAATACGATGGGCGACTCAGATTCGACTTCGAGCGTTCTGAAGATCTCACCCGCCGCTGAAGCAGGAAGGATATCTCACCGACTGGTTAATAGGGAAAATCGAGCCCCGCAAAAATAGCACTCCCCTCTTTGCTGAATCCCCAATCGATTCGCCCTACTACATTGGGTCTGATGATTCCGCGAAATCCGACACCCGGCGTGATCCGATAGTCTTTGAAACTCACATTCTTGAATGAGTTAAACACCTGTCCGGTATCGAGGAACGGCGCCAGTTCAAAATCCGCCATGACCCCGGCAAGGCGAGTGCGCAGAATATGAATCCGCTCTTCGACACTGAACGCAATCATCTGCTTATCGATGTAACGATCCATTCCGAACCCGCGCAGATTATTCTGCCCGCCGAGTGAACTTTGCTCATAAAATGGCACGTCGGTGCCGAGGGTGGCTTGCAGCTCACCACGAACCACGAGAATGGCGCGCTTGGATTCGCTCGCAAACATCTTCTTGACCTCGATCCCATACCGCGAATACAGCGGCTCTACACCCCGCTTAAAGTTATAGTTCAGCTCGGCATAGGCGGTGACGGCCATTCCATCGGTAGGCGTGACGAGGTTATTGCGCGTATCGTAATGGAAACTGATCCGCTGCCCCAAAATCGTGGCCCCCTCCATGCCGGGAGCCTCCGGAAACAGGTCGCCAGAAAATGGGAACAGATCTGCGGCGCCCTGCTGGATCGGTTGCATATGCCGCAGCCGCTGACTGACCGCGATTTGCGTGACCTCGTTGGCATAGATACCGAACTTCCAATTCAGTCTTGTTTCAGAAGCCGTGTAGTTCGTCTGATCTCCTTTGGCAGTCGTCGGACCCAACCCGAAAAAACGCATGGTGGCGTTCTTGAAGTGCATGGCACTGAACCCGATGCTGTATCGACCATTACTGAATCCAGGATCGACATAGCTCAACAAGAATTTCCGCTCAATACGCTCCGACCAGGACGCAATGCCTCGGAGCTCTTTCCCACCCGGTTCATAGCGGAATAGATTGACCGTTCCACGCGTACCGACAAACGAGTTATGCACCACCATGGGAGCGACCAAATACTTCAGATCCCCATCCGGTCCCGTGAAGAGAGCCGGCACAATCAACCCGAAATCGCTGCCGTCGTTTTTGCTGGTACTGATGGCGGGAATTGGGAAAAGCTTTACCTCCGCCTGAGCCTGATTGAGAGGCACCAGACAAAAGATCATGAGCAATGCAAGGACAAAGCGAATCGCAAGGCTACGCATATGCGTGTTCATAGCTTGAGAAACGACGCTATGGCGCCTTGAACTTCCCGGATTTTTCTCGAAGCTCTTCCAGAAGACCTGCAAAAGATGATTTTTCAATAACCCGATCAAACTGTGAACGAAAATTTCTCACAAGACTGACGTCCTCGATCTTCACATCATAAACACGCCAATCTCCCGCCTTATGGATAAGCTGATAATCGGCTCGGAGTGCTGATTTCTCAGATAGGATTTTAGTAAGTACTTCAGCATATTCTTTCCCCTCTATATGCTCAACCCGCTCACGGAGATATTGAACCCCTTCTCCAGAATAGCTTTCGATTCTATTGGCATAGGTTTTGATCAGCAGCGACCTGAAGAGATCGACAACTTCCTTGCGTTGATCAGGCGATACGCCTTTCCAATGTTTCCCAAGCGCGCGTTCCGTGAGCTCTTCATAATCGAATCTGTCTCCGATCACTTTCTCTAGGAGAGAGCGACGCTCTTCCACTTTTGATGGCTGTTTAAATTCCTTATTGGCGAGAATTCGCAATACTTCGTCGATGGTCCCCTTCATTGCTTCTGTGGGTGGCCCAGCAATGGCAGGCTCTACTCCAACCCATGAAAGGCATACGGCCAGAATTCCCACGGAACAGATAATTCGTAAGTGCTTGCGCAGATATCTCACCTGTTCGCCAAATCCATGCGCCATGAATTCCTCCCGCTGATGTCATTTCCATCAACATACCGTCGGTTCCGCAATCAATTTATTTTCCCGTGAACGTATTGGCTCACCAATTCCTCTAAATCGAGGCCGGACTCCGTATCTCGAATCGTATCACCCGGCTTCAACGAATCGCCCCCTCCACCCGGCGATAGGGACAGATACTTCTCGCCGATAATCCCTCTCGTCTTGATCGATGCAATGGTATCCGAATAGAGCTTCGTCCCATTGTGCAACCCCAGCCGTACGAGAGCCCGATCCTCCTTCAGGCTGATCGCCTTGACTCGCCCCACTTCAACGCCGGCTATTTCCACTGCCGCCCCCGACTTCAATCCCGTCGCGGAGTTGAACAGCGCATCAACCTCGTAAACATCTCCGCCGATCAATTCTAGTTTCCCCAGCTTGATGGAGAGATACCCCAAGCAGATGACCCCGATCAACACAAAGACCCCGACAATCATCTCCAGCTTGGCTTTCTCCATCACGCGACTCCTTTAGCGAGCAAAACCGGGACTTGCCGTCAGCACTGTCCCTCCCACCGAAATGAACTCCTTGATTTCAGGATCCGTGGTACGTTGAAACTCGGATGGTTCGGCCATCGCCGCAATCTTCCCGTGCTTCAAGATGGCCACGTAATCCGAAATCCCGAAAATTTCCGGAATTTCATGACTCACCATCACAGCGGTAAACTTAAATTTTCGTTGCATACTTGTAATCAGATCATGAATCGATTTGGCCATGAGCGGATCGAGTCCGGTGGTCGGTTCATCAAACAGAATAATTTCCGGTTGCATGACCAACGCGCGTGCCAACCCTGCGCGCTTGCGCATGCCTCCGCTCAATTCTGCCGGAAACTTATGCCCCATTCCGCTTAAGCCGACTTGATCCAGCTTCTCCTCGACCCGGCTGGTCACCTCCGGTCCCTTCAAGCGGAGTCTTTCGCGGAGAGGGAACGCGACATTTTCAAAGACAGTCAGCGAGTCGAATAGCGCCGCCCCCTGGAACAACATCGCGAACCGCTTCCGGACCTCGTTCAACGCATGCCCGCGCAGCCGTGATATCTCGACGTCGTCGACCCACACTTCGCCCGCATCAGGCTGGAGTAAGCCGATCATGTGTTTCAGCAACACACTCTTGCCTTCTCCACTGCGACCGATGATCGTGGTAAGCTTCCCTTGTGGCACCGCCAGATCGACGCCTCTCAAGACCTGCTGTCCGCCCAATGTCTTGGTCACCCCGACCAGCTTCAGCATAATTAAAGATTAAAAAGCAGTGCCGTCAAAAAATAGTCCCACACGAGAATGAGGACCGACGACAAGACGACCGCCTCGGTCGTGGCGTTGCCCAAGCCCTCGGCACTCATTCTGGTAAAGAATCCCTTATAGCAACAAACCCAACTGATAATCAGCCCGAAACTGATGGATTTCAAAATGCCTCCATAGACGTCTTTCCACTCCACTGCGGATTCAATGGAGTTCCAGTACGTACCGGCATTCACCCCAAGCAGCTCAACTCCCACAACATGACCACCGTAAATTCCCACGACGTCAAAAATCGCGACCAAGAGCGGCACACCGATCAACCCTGCAACCAGCTTCGGCGCGATGAGGTATTGGAGTGGATTGACGGCCATGGTATCGAGCGCATCGATTTGTTCCGTAATCCGCATGATTCCGATCTCCGCCGTCATGGCAGACCCAGCCCTTGCCGTCACCATAAGTGCAGCCAGCACCGGCCCCAACTCACGAATCATGCTGACCGCCACGGCTGCGCCAAGCAACCCCTCCGATCCGAACTTCCTCAATGTATGATACCCCTGCAACGCCAACACCATACCCGTGAACGTCGCGGTCAGCACGACGACAAACGTCGATTTATAGCCGATAAAATGGAGTTGCTTGACGGTTTGATTGACTCGAAACGGGGGACGTGCCAACCAGCCAAAGGCCGACACGACAAAGATCAGCATGCGACCCATTTCGGCCACGTAGATGAGAGCCCTACGCCCTAGTGCTTCAAGAAATGTCGTAATCACGGTGTCGACGCACAATCTTGTCTTTACTGAGCCATCGCTGCCGCATAGTGCCGGAAAAACACCGTCAAAGCTTCTGCGGCGATCATACTTTGACGACGAAGCCGAACCAGCCCCAAGAGGCACGATGGGGCAGCCAGAATACTCCCGATCCCTTTAAGCCACCCAGTGGGCCTGAGAAAGAGATTGAAGTCAAGCGGAAGATCTTCATCGAGGAGATCCGAGGCCGTTCGAATAATGATAAACGGCGTGCGGGCTCGATTCGCTTCGATCGCCAAGGCTGCGCTCTCCATATCGAGGCCGATCGCTTCCGTCTTTTCTGCAACCGCGCGTTTTTCCATCGCACTGCCGATCACTTGCGCAGTTGAGACAAACCGCCCCATATGTGCGGCCGGTACTATTGCGTGGATACATGTGGCCATACGATCTCGCTCTTCGCCTGATACGCCGATAGATTGCAACGACTCCGCACCTGCCCAACCTCTAGACACAACCTCGTGACCGACTAAGAGCACGCCGATGTCGGCGGCGACCAGTGCGCAGGCAAACCCTGTTGAGATCAGAAGGGAGAAGGATTGGACTTGGAGCAGCCGCCCAGCACATTGCCGTGCCTTTTCCGGACCGACACCCGTCTGAACCAGCCAATACTCCCGCTCTCCGCCCGTACACACGAGTACACGAATTCCCCCGATCGTTCGCTCCACCACCGGACAGAACGCCGCTCGTATCGCCCTCATTTCCCAAGACGTCGCAGCAAAGATGGCAATGCGTGTGCTCGGCTGTCCGTTCAAAGAAAGCGCAGGAAGAAGACCGGCGGAGGTCAATGCTCGGCCCGAGGGAGGTCAGCACCTTTGAGGTGATGGCGCAGTTCATCGGCCCGTGTTTTCCCACGAGCACGCACGTTGCGATACATGGCCAACGCCCACAAGGGGAAGTACTGGCAATACCAATGATAGCGAAGATAAAAAACACGAGGGAATCCCGTGCCGGTGTGGGCAATCTCCTGCCAAGATCCATCCTTCGTTTGTTGCCGAAGGAGGTACTGCACACCGCGCGCCACACTGAAGGAATCGATTGCTCCAGCCGACATCAGGCCCATGAGCGCCCATGCGGTTTGGGATGGCGTACTCTCGCCTCTTCCGTGGTAATCACCATCATCGCAATAGGAAAGACAGGACTCACCCCACCCGCCGTCGGAATTCTGTTTCGATTCCAGCCAAGACACAGCCCGACGAATATAGGGGGCCGAAAGATCCTCGCCGATGGCACGTAGGCCGGCCAACACGGACCATGTCCCGTAGATGTAGTTGACACCCCACCGCCCATACCAACTACCGTTCTCCTCCTGTTCTTTCTTCAAGAAGGCCAGCGCCGGTCCCGCAGCCGGATGGGTTTGGTCATACCCTAATGCACCGAGCATTTCCAAGCAGCGCCCGGCCAGATCAGCCGTACTGGGATCCAACAGCGCCTTGTGGTCGGCAAACGGAATATAGTTGAAGACGACTCGGTTATTGTCTTTATCATACGCGCCCCACCCGCCGTCCGAACCTTGCATAGCCAAGACCCACTGCATACCACGGCGCATGGACTCGTCCAGTTCACCATCTCGACCGGGGATCTTCAATTTAGAGAGCGCCATGATCACAACGGCGGAATCGTCGACATCCGGATAGAGCTCATTCTCAAACTGAAAATACCATCCACCAGGTTGAGCGTTCGGCGAGGAAATGATCCAATCCCCTATCGTTTTAGTTTGGCGGGACATCAGGTAGAGACCTGCCTTTTGGAGCGCTGGGTGATCATGCGGCACCCCGGCCTCAATCAACGCATTCGTCAGCAACGCCGTATCCCAGACAGGTGAAAAACAAGGTTGCAAATGCAGGGTAGGCACAGACTCACCGTTCACCATCACTGAATCATAGACTTCCAGCTCCTCGATCTCACGCAGGGCCTTGACGACAAGCGGATCATCGGCTTTGTAGCCCAAACATTTGAGCGCCATGATGGAATTGGCCATCGCCGGATAAATCGCACCGAGCCCCCCGGATCCTTTGAGGTGATCCACCATCCAGGAAGCAGCCTTATGCAGTGCCTTCTCTCGTAATGCCCTCATCGGCATTCGGTCGTACAACTTCAACATAAAGTCTAACGCGACAAAGAAGTTGTGCGGGGTAAACCAGGCTTGATCCTTGTTGAAGGGAGGATACTTCCAGTACCGCACCTCTTCACGCGGGATGGGATACAACTCATCGATCCCCTGTTCATGTGAGATCCGACAGACTGGCCGGTGGGCAAAGACAATCAGTAATGGAATCAAGACCGCCCGTGACCAATAGGAAATCGCATAGATACTGAAATAGAATTTCTTGGGAAGCAGCATGATCTCCACAGGCATGTGGGGAACCCCTTCCCAATCATACTGATCGAACAACGCCAGCGTGATTTTCGTGAACACATTGGCCTGGAGGACCCCACCCATGGCCAAGATGCGTTCCTTAGCCCGAACCATGAACAGTTCATCCGCAGATACACCACTCAGTTTCAAGGCAAAATAGGCCTTCACCGAGGCGCTGATCTCAGAGGGCCCTCCATAATAAATGGGCCACCCTCCATCGGGAAGCTGCATCGATTTGAGATATCGAACCGCCATCAGCTCTCGTTCGAGATCCACTCGGCCGAGGAACCGGCGAAGCATCACATATTCAGATGTGAGGGTGGTATCGGCTTCTAGCTCGGCAACCCAGTACCCCTCAGCATGTTGGCGGGTAAAAAACCAGGACTGGCTCCGCTTGATCGCATCATCAACCGAATCCGGCTGCCCCATAGCATGACTAATGGGACGACGCACTGTCGACGCATCTAATGCGGCAAGCACGACCGGTCTCTCCGATACCAGGCGAAGCGGTGCAACAGGGGTGAACTCGGTTGCAGGATCAAGCCTCTCCTGCATCCCGGAGAGCAAGCTGTCAGAGAGGCGGTTAAAAATCGTCTTAATGAGGTTCATGAATGGTTAGGACTCAACACAATAAAGCACGGCAGGAAAGAAACCATCATCTACAACAGGTCTCCCTGTATGTGATTGCAAAAACCTACACAAGCACTGGAGCGTTATAACAGACACCCAAAATCGAGTCAAGCACGGGGAGGCAGAAGTGTCTGATGTCTCTATCAGATTCAGGCGCCCCCGGTCATTGAGAATAGTAGTATCACGGAGATCAGGAACAGATGCTTGAAGGACCTAGTATGAGACAAGACGCGATGCGGTTTTTGGTATGGCGATGAAGCTCACACGCGTCCTCTCGTGTTCTTGATGAAATCGGTTGGAGACAGCACGCACCGTCATCTCTATGCGATACGCCTATGATTGAGGCACGACAACGATCCCAAGAAGGACGTCACTGGAGGAACGCGCCGTCAACCCGACGCGGAGCCGGCGGATCACCATATCAAGACAAGACCCAGGAAAACAAAGCCCCACATGACGACTGCTAACCGCAGTCCATTGAGAATCCCCATGGCAGGCGCCAATGGATGATCCCCCAGCTCCTCATCTGCTTGGCAAACAGACGTTCCTTCAATTTTTCCACTCGGGCGACAAAGCGTCTCCCAAATCACCCGAGTGCGAGCAAGCTCGTCGACCGATTGCTGATATGGGTGCCTGACTGGTCCTTGAACAGGTGTCATGAGTACCCCCCCCCTGCTATCAGTAGCATCTCCCTATTGCTACACCCACAGAATACTCGAGCCTATCCTCCTCTCATATAAAAACCACCTTTCCGACTTGAGACTTATTGAACCACCCCCGTTTTCTCACAGGACTGATCCCCCACATCTTTCACTCGCGGCATGGTCGACGTAGGAGTCACAGGCTGATCATCCTTTGCTGTAAAGTACTGTGCTCTTGATTGGCCTTCGCCTTGCCACCCACATAGAACTGGTCCATCATTACAGTTGTCGTGAGATTCCATCGATACCTCGGTCGAATTCCTCATGAAAGTGGGCGGGTGTACTGCCTCATGATCCCGCTCTGGTTGCTGACCATCTCCATGATCGCCCTCACCTCTTGCTCGGTACTCAAGACAACCGGCTCAACGATCAAGACCGGCTATCGCATCGTCAAGGGTACGATCAAAGGAACCCTCTGGGTCGTACGAGGAACGTATCAATTCACGAAAGAAACGACGAAACTCGTCTATCAGATCGGCAAGTTTACCTTCGAAGTCGTCCGTGCTCCATTGGACTACCCCTTGGTCAGGGAAGATCTCCAAACCATCGACGGCCTCCCGGTCACAGAAGCGATTCGATTAGGACGTGTGAAAACAGCTCCCTATACCGTCAAGGGTTCCCGCTATACTCCAATGACCGTGGCCAGTGCACAGACCTACGAAGAAACGGGATTGGCCTCGTGGTATGGGGAAGAAACGAAGCGGCAACCAGGAGGCTCTATGACGGCCAACGGCGAGCTGTTCAACCCCAGAGCGCTGACGGCAGCCCATAAGTATTTGCCGCTCCCGACTCACGTGCAGGTCACGAACATCGAGAACGGACGATCGATCATCGTCCGAGTAAATGACCGTGGCCCCTTTCCCAGTCAGCACAACCCCGACTCCGGCAAGCGCATCATTGACGTGAGCCGGGGAGCGGCCGAACAACTCGGCTTCGTCGAGCAGGGCATTGCCCGAGTCCATGTGGAAACAATTCAATTGGAAGAAGAATGACCGCTGATCGTATAGACACAGGTTCAGAGCAACCCATCGGTCTCTGCAGAGTCAGATCCTGAGGAGAGTAGCATCGAAACATGGCCGCTCGTCCGTGATCAAACCATTAAGCCGGTTGCAACTCTCCAAGTCTTACGGACACAAGCTTCGACACACCGGGTTCTTCCATCGTCACGCCGAAGAGCGAATCAGCGATGCTCATCGTGCGTTTATTGTGCGTAATGACGAGAAATTGGGCATTTTGTGCCAAGTCTTTCAAGACCGCCGTAAACCGCCCGATATTTTCTTCATCCAGCGGCGCGTCGATTTCGTCCAACAGACAGAATGGAGTCGGCCTGATGAGGAAACTTGCAAACAAGAGCGCCATCGCCGTCAAGGTTTTTTCACCACCCGACAGCATCGTAATGCTTTTGAGCCGCTTACCTGGAGGTTGAGCAACAATCTCAATGCCGGGCTCTTGATTGCCGGACGGTTCTCCGTTTTCCAACGGCGGTTCCTCGATCAACTGCAGTTCAGCCCGTCCTCCCGGGAAAAATTGTCCGAACACCTCGGTGAATTTCTGCTGCAATTCATCATAGGTGGCGGCAAACATTTCCTTTGTGGTCCGATTAATACGTTGGATGATTTCCTTCAAAGAGGCAATCGAGTTTGAGAGGTCTTGCTCCTGCGCCGAGAGGAAGGTGTGACGTTCCTCCAATTCCTGATGCTCGCTGATTGCGGCCAGATTGATGGGCCCCATGCGATCCAGCCGATCACGAAGTTTCTGCAACTGTTCTTTCAGCTCGACATCCGAACGCTCGTCCGCCGCCTGTCGCGGGGCGACATCTGTTTCGCCCATCGAGCCGTCTGATTGCGGTGGAGTATCGATGAGTGTCAGTGGATCAATTTGATAGGTGCCGGCCAACGTACCCTCCACCGTCCCCAAATGCATCCGCACCTCGGCACGGCGAACCTCCACAGTCATGCGGGCATCTCGGACGACCGACATCCCCCGCCGTATCTCCTCTAATCCGGCTTCAAGTGTTTGACTCGTGGCCATGTGCTGCGCTTGTCGTTCCTGGGCCGCAACCAATTCGCCCTTCACCTGCCCGGCAGTCACTCCGCGGTCCCGGCAAAGCGTCTCCTGCAAAACCTGTTGTTCTCGACTCCGTTCAATCAAGCCCTTCAAACTGTCTAGGTGTTCGCCCAGGATGCGGCGCCGCTCTTCGGACTCCTGGATCTGCTGCGTCACGCGGGCACGATTCAGCTGTTCATGTTCCCGCTTTGCACGTAATCCCTCCACGGTCAGCTTGGCCTGAGTAACCTGTTCCTGATGCTGGTTCATGGTCTGGTCAAGCAACCCTAGACGTTCTCGCACTCTTGCTACCAACGCATCTTGTCCATTTTTCTCGGCGATCCATTGCCCCAGTTGGGCTTGAACTGAGTGTGATTCGTCCTCCACCCTCCCTCGCTCACTCAGGCCCTCCTGAATCTCTGCGTCCACCGCCTGCAAACGCTGATCGAGATCGGCCAACACATGCTGGAGCTTTTCCTCGTCTTTGCGCAAGGACAGATTCTGCATCTCCGCATCGCGCAGAGCATCTCCGAGCTGGCGGTCACGCTGCGTGAGCATCTGAATCTGTGCAAAAACCATGTCCCGCTGTTGCTTACTCTGATCAAGTTCCGCCACGAAGGACTGTCGTTTGGTTTCGAGGTCGATCACCTCTCGACGACGCTCAAGCAGACCTGGCGTACTTTGCACCTGACCACCCGTCACGATTCCGGAGGCATCCACGACTTCTCCATCCAGAGTGACGAGAATCGGTCCGTGAGGAGCGCCCCATTCCTGTCGTTCCCACAGCTGCAACGCCTGGTCCAAGGACCGAACGATCACCACACGATCAAACAGGGCATCGCGAGCCGCCGATCGAGCTGCATCAGTTTGAATCAAATCGACCGCTCGCCCGACCACACCGGGCTCTGCAGCGATTGCCGGCCACCATGAGGGCGTCGAAGCCCCGTCCCACCGTGGACGCTGCGGGATAAAACTGCCTCTCCCGAGCGCCTCCTGTTGGAGGAACTGAATCAGCCGTTTGCCGACCGACGGCTCATCCACGAACCATCCGCGAACACGCTCCCCCAGCACCGCCTCGACCGCACGTTCCATTCCGGAAGGAATGACCAACCACTCGGCCACCGCATCCCGCACGCCTTCACACGACTTGAGGGCAGGCCCTTGTTGTTCGCCCTGTCGACCGTAGCCCATTTCTTCACGTACCACACTTTGGAGCGCCTCAAGACGTGAATCGACTCCCGCCAGCTCCTCCGACCGCCGCAAAATCACCTGATCCAACGATTGCAAACTCCCCGCAGCTTGAGCAGCCTCTTCCTGTACCGCCCGCAACTCCGTGCGCAGTTCCGACACCCGCCGATCGACATCGCCATACTCTTTCCGCAATGAGTCATGCCGATCGATCGCCATGGTACGCTGACCACCGAGATCCTCTCGTTCCGCAGTCAGCCGTGCGCCGCGCCCCACGAGGTCTTCCATCCGTCTTGCCAATTGCGAGATCGTCTGTTCAGTGTTTGCGACAAGAACAGCCAGCTGCAACACATCCTTACGGCCTCGCTCCTCTTCTGAGACGGCCGCTGCCCGCTGACTGATCAAGCGCATGAGCTCCTGGTCCAACTCCTCAAGCGTCTGAACTCGAAGCGCCATCTCCTCTTCCACCGATCGTAGGGAGGTCTCAATCGTCTGCAGCGTCTCGGAGACCTGTCCCTGTGAACGAACGAGTTCCTCGAGTTCAGCCGACTCCTGCACCTGTTGTTGTTCAAACAATTGCCCTCGACTCCGCTCGACTTCCGCCGCGGTCAACGCCTGAGCTTGTTGCTGCTCAACGCCCGCCAATTCTTCACGAATCTTAGCCATGGTGTCGGACATGCCAATCGCATCGAGCCGTGCCTGTTCAAGATCCGTCGTGAGTCGCGCCTGTTCAGCCGCCTTCTCCGATTCTTGCCGGTCAAGGCTCAGCACGTCGCTCTCGACCTCCTGCAACGTTTGCCGCAAGACCAGAAACTCTTTGGTCAGCAATGCTACTTCAATCTCGCGCACCTCTCCCTGCAAAGCCTGATAGGTCCGCGCTTGTCGCGCCTGTCGCTCGAGAGAGTTCAATTGTTTTTTAACCTCGGCCACGATATCTCGGACACGGAGAAGATTTTGCTGGGTGGCATCCAGCTTACGCAGCGCCTCGGCCTTTTGCTTTTTGTAACGGACGATACCCGCCGTCTCCTCGATCAACTCACGCCTGTCTTGAGGCGAAGCATTCAAGATCTGGTCGATCTGTCCCTGGGCGATCACCGTATGCCCTTTGCTTCCCGCGCGCGTATCAAGCAGCAAGCTGCGAATGTCCTTGAGTCGGCATTGGATTTTGTTAAGGAGATATTCACTTTCGCCGTTACGGTACAACCGGCGAGTAATCATCATCTCCTGCATGTCGGTCAGTTCGTTGGGAAGACCGGAGCTTCCGTCCAGCTTCATCATCGTGGGGTCAAGCCCGCCGATCACCAGAGAAACCTCAGCCATCCCCAGAGGCTTTCGCAATTCAGTTCCGTTGAAAATGACGTCTTCCATCTTTTCGCTTCGGAGCGTCTTGGTACTCTGCTCACCCAGTACCCAGAGGATGGCATCCACGACGTTGCTTTTCCCGCTTCCATTCGGACCGACGATTGCAGTCACTCCCTCGGGAAATTCAATTTTGGCCTCAGCAAACGACTTGAAACCCGTCATATTCATGGTCTTTAAATGCATCAGCTCACCTTAAAGGTTACACGCGCCACCCGTACGCGACGAGCATGCGCCTGGGAACGAAAAACTCCGGGACCTTGTACCACAGAGGTCTTAGGAAATCAAAATCAAAACACAGCAGCTAGGGGATGAAAGCCATACCACTACAATTTATAGGCATGGTTAGGAATAGAATCTAAATGGAGGATGTCGCTCACTCACTGCCCACAACAACGGGCCCCGTCTACAGCTGAGAGAATGGGCAGTGAGCGCATGTTCGATTGTGACACTATCTGGGCACGCCGGCCATCGACTTCTTCGAAGACTCGATTTGAACCAGTTCCTTCGGTAAAAGAAATTCGACATCTTCCTCGATGACGGTCAATTCTTCGACTTCGAACGGCTCCGACGCCCTCAAGAACGCGACGACTTCCGTGACCAGAATTTCCGGCGCCGACGCACCGGCGGCAATGCCGACGGCCTTGGCTCCTTCGAGCCAGACCGGATCAATATCGGCAGCCGAATCGATGAGGTAGGATGGAATGCCACACTGCTCTCCTAATTCCCGCAAGCGATTGGAATTGGAACTATTCGGCGACCCGATGACGAGAATAACATCCACGAGGCGTGACAACTCTTTGACTGCATTCTGCCGGTTCTGCGTGGCGTAACAGATATCTTCTTGATGGGGCCCCTTGATGTTCGGAAACCGCTGATGCAGCGCGCCCACAATGTCCCGACATTCATCAACACTCAACGTGGTTTGGGTGACGTACGAGAGGTTCACTGTGTTGTCGACTTGAAGCTTTTCCACGTCTTCCACCGAGGACACCAAGTGAAACTTGTCGGGAACCTGCCCCAACGTCCCGATCACTTCCGGGTGACCGGCATGACCAATGAGGATCAATTCATAGCCCTGGGTATAGTCGCGGTTCACTTCATTATGAACCTTGATCACGAGCGGGCAGGTAGCGTCAATGACATGGAGACGTCGCTGATTTGCTTCTTCCCAGACCGATTTCGCGACACCATGCGCACTGAAAATCACGACCGACCCTTCAGGAACTTCGTTCAACTCTTCCACGAAGACTGCGCCCTTTCGCCGAAGGGTATTCACGACATGGCGGCTGTGCACGATCTCATGCCGAACATAGATCGGCGCGCCGTATTTTTTGAGCGACAGATCCACGATATCGATCGCCCGATCGACTCCGGCGCAAAACCCACGGGGATTAGCGAGATATATCTTCATGGTCGTCGTAGCTCCTTCGTTCAGGCTCTACAAGACAGCCTTGTACCCTGACAGTATGGATCGCTCACGATACGTCAGATCCATGGGGTCCGTCAACCGAATTGCGGTCACCCCGTCCACAATGCTTTGTCCATAGATTTGGAATCATGGTGTAAGCCAAACGAGTATGCCCGTGTTTACGTTCTCTCGATACTCAGCACACCAAACTCTTCGGCGACTATCCAGATACGGGGAGTATTCCCATATCAAACGCATACTGCCTAAACACTCTCGCTGAGTTCATATGTTCGAGCCGTTCAGACTCCCCTACGTGGAGATGCATTTCGGTTTTCTTAATTAATGAACGGTGAGATAGTAATACCCGTCCTATCGTCAGGAGACCAATTCACGAAAGGGAGGGACGTTGCTATGGGGCACTTTACGACGAAGGGGAAATTATTTCCCGAGGCGACTGATCTCAGTTCGTTCGGATCACTTGATGTCACAGTCACCGCTGCCGGCACCACAGTTGAACAAACCGCACCCCCGTCCTTGCCGGACGCTGATGGGATATCCCGGTCATTCCTTTACTGGGATACCGGCCGTCGTATTACCGGCAAGCGTAAAGTTCGCTGGACTTTTAATCATCCTACCAACTGGTCCGAGTGGCCTGCCGCTGCCTACTACGGCACTCCTACGGATGGTCCTCCAGGACCACCCCGCGTGATAACAGCTACCCATTGGGTCGGGACTGGACCGATTAATCCAACTCCGATCGATGGGCCAGGCAGCACATTTGTCAATGCACCAGGCGGCACACCGGTCGCATGGCCAGGCGGTGGCGATGATCATGTTGTTCTCACACAGTGGGGAGCGGCAACGATCCATGCCAAAGACCATGTCCAACGCAATCTCGGCGATCCACTGTTAAGCTTTTCCTCATGGCAACAGCTCATCTATGGTGGAGATGGCATCGGCTATTTTGAAGAAAACGACGACGACATCACCTCAGGCAGCGGAGTGACCGGTATCGCTAATTCGACGTCGCCGTTTTTCATGGTCCCCCAGAATAACAGCAGTTTTCTCATGGCGGGCTATGTCCTGCCGGCGAAACCTGACGTCGACATTTTCAAAAAACTGATTGAGCTCATTCGAGCCTTTGATCCAAGCAAGTTCATCGATAAAGGCGACCCGTCCCCTGAAGATATCATTCGGTTAAAACTGATCAGTGAATCGCTTGACGTCGTACGAGGGGGAGCTGTCACGGAATTCGACACGTTTGAAAGCCTGCTTGGTGCGGCCAAGAAGATGAAACCTGCCGACCTCAAGCGCACGATTGCGGGGACGAAGGCAACCTTGCTCCGAGGCCAAGCGGCGCTGCGAACGTTAGAATCCATGATGAAGAACGCGAAACCCAGAAAATGAATGTGTTGAGTCGGCGCGTTCTCCTGGTTGGGTACGAGGACCAGGATAACCTTGGAATTCGGTATCTTTCCAGTCGGTTGCTGCAACAGGGGCACCATACCCGGATCGTTGCCTTCGGCAACGATCTGGGGCCCTTGCTGCAACTCATTCAAACCGAGCAACCTGATATTGTAGGGTTTTCGCTGATCTTCCAATATATGGTCCCGCAATTTGCACGGGTGATCCGTGCACTACGGAGCGCCGGCGTACACGCACACTTCACCATCGGCGGACATTATGCCTCCTTCGAGCCAGAGGAATTGTTCCGACACATTCCCGAGCTCGACTCCGTCGTTCGCTTCGAGGGCGAAGATACGTTGATCGAGATTGTTGAAAAACTCGATCATCCACCACTCTGGAAACAAATTCCCGGCATTGCCTGGCTGGATCAGGGCAAGACCGTGCTCAACCCACCTCGCCAAGGTCGTACCCATATCGATGATTTCCCCGAGCCTGATCGCCGTGACATCGACTATCGACGGCAAGATCTTCCCACGGCATCGGTGCTGGCATCACGCGGCTGCCCATGGAAATGTTCGTTCTGCTCCATCATTACCTTCTATGAGGCGAATGGAACGACCGGACGTCGTCGCCGCAATCCAGTCAAAGTTGTGGATGAAGTGGAGTATTTAGTACGAGAACGTGGCGTGAAGCTCATCCTCTTCCAGGACGATGACTTTCTTGCAGGTGGGACGGAGGCTAAAGCATGGGCAAAAGCGGTGGCCGGCGAAATCGTTCGCCGCAGACTAGAAGAAGAAATGCGCTGGAAAATCGCCTGCCGATCAGACGAAATCCGCACCGATCTGCTGGCCCCCCTCGTCGCCGCAGGGTTATGTCATGTCTACATGGGTGTTGAAGGGGGCGATGATGCAAGTCTTGCCGCTCTTAACAAACATTTGAAACCGACAGTCCATCTTCATGCAGGAAAGATTCTCCGCGAGCTGGATGTTAGTTTCGATTTTGGATTCATGTTACTGGAACCCTGGTCCACTCTACAGACCGCGCGCAACAATATGGGATTCCTCCGCATGTTTACCGAAGACGGCTGGGCAGTGGCGGGGTTTTGCCGAACCTTGCCGTATGTGGGAACACCGATCGAACGACGGTTACGTGAAGAAGGACGTCTCAACGGATCGTCGCTTGAGGCTGAGTATCGCTTCATGGATCCACGTGTCGACTTGCTGTGGGACTTCTGTTTGATGGCCTTCGAAGGACGGAATTTCGGCACACATGCGACATGGAATGTGCTGCGAGGGCTATTGTTCGACACCCATCTCGATATGCCCGGTCGACGTCGGGACCCGGATCGCGATGCAGCCGCACGCGCGTTGGTCCAGGCCTCTAACGGAGTCCTGCTGGATGTATTAGAAAGTGCGATCGATCTGATCGAATCCGAAGAAGCCCAGACACTGGAACACCTCGAACTAGTCAATTTAGCAAGATTCGCCCGAACAGAGGATCAGGGCATTCGACGACAACTCATGGCCATGGAGCGAGCCAACAAATCTGCTTACGAGCTGCTGTTCCGCTAGATTGACAAGCACATTGCTCAGTTTCGAACCCGCCCTACTCCTCCTGAAGCTTGAACCCAGTAGATTCTTATGAGACTGGTTGAACCTCGTGGAAGGTTTCAATTGGAAATCGTGAATGCTGTCCCGAATTCACAGCAGATGGAGAGTCCCTGTCGCATCACAAGTCGGGTCGAAGTCCCGCACCGCGAAGCGACGCATGCACATCGGGTCAGAGCCAATAGGGGCGAATACCTTTACGCATAGGACCTGTATGCGAGCCGGTGCCCTCCGCAACATCCTGCCATTTCATGGCACTCATCTCACAAATGCTGACGGTAAGACGGTTACAGTGGAGAATGTTTTGAGGATTGACCGTAACCAAGGAGCTCGCAAATCTTTCGCCAAGACCACAAGTTCACAATCATAAGCCGAATATACCGCTTGGACCGCGAGGCTCAGCACGTAGTGGGAGACGACGCTGTACTCATGGCCTACCCAGCGAATATTTCAGTCGACGAAACGTGAGGTGCTTCGCGTCTCCCTGATCCAACAGGATGACGGTTTCACAGCCGACGTTGGGATTCTTGATACCAACACAAACAAATCGGCAAAATCGGATTGAGAAACTCGGCCCTCTTCACTTGACTCTCCCTCCCCTCCCTCGTACGCTCACCCCTGAGTGAGACGTCTTCTCATTGTGCACTCCCAAATTTTCCCTCTTCGGTTCTTCAATCGTAATAGGAGATGACCCGCATGGCACAAAGACCTTTTCAAACTGGAGCAGCCGTCAATCTGAGTGCCGGAGACAGCGTGAAGGATGTCGTCGTGTGTACGGTTCCTGCCCGAAAACGATTCGACGTGAAATTTCTCGGCATCAATGGCTTTGGGCATCCGAACCAGCCTCTCTTCTACGCCGTGCAAGTGACGACGAAATCAGTCCTCGGCGTCTATCCGATTGCCCTCACTGGCATTGCGGAAATAGCCGAGCCTGAATTTCCCATAAGGTATTTTGGGAGCCAGGAAATCATGCTCTATGCAGACCCGAAGTCCGACCTGATTGTATCCGTCGCGCGCAAAGACACGACAGGAAACGTACGGGTGTTCATCAATCTCTGCGGCATGCTCGTTGATGTTTAATCGTAAAACATCAGTGCATCACTGAGCAGAATTCTCCCCGGTGGTGTATCACCGCAATCGAGAGATCACATTCGTATGAGCCATTCTCCAAGTCCCTCGTCCATCTTGCAGACGGCTTTCAGCTTCTGGAACTCGAAGGTTTTACTCACAGCCGTTGAGGTTGGTCTATTCACGAAGCTGGGCAATCGTTGTCTAACCGGAACAGAATTATGTCAGGCATTACAGTTTCATCCACGTGCCGATCCCGACTTCTTTGATGCGCTGGTGGCCATGAAGTTTCTTGACCGTGACGGTGACGGGTCACATGCCACATATGTCAATACACCCGAAGGCGCAATGTTCCTCGATGCAACGAGTCCACGCTACATCGGGGGCATTCTCGTCATGCTCAACGCGCGGCTGTTCCGATTTTGGAACGACCTGCCTGACGCATTACGAACAGGGCGACCACAGAACGAGATCAACCACGGCCAGAAAGGGATGTTTGAAAAACTCTATTCAGACCCATCCAGGCTGGAACAATTTATGGGCGCAATGACCGGGATTTCCCGCATCAACTTCGAGGCCTTCGCCGAGAAGTTTGACTTCTCGAAATTCAGAACCCTTTGCGATGTCGGTGGTGCCACCGGTCTGCTCAGCGTTGAAGCGGCAAAGCGCCACTCACATCTACAATGCGTCAGCTTCGACCTGCCCGTGGTGGAACCGATCGCGAAGAAACACATTGCCGCGGCTGGGTTAGAACATCGCGTAACCACGGCATCCGGCGACTTCTTCAAGGACCAGCTGCCGAAGGCCGACCTCATTACGATGGGCATGATCCTGCACGACTGGAATCTGGAGAAAAAGATGCACTTGATCCGATCAGCCTACGGAGCCCTGCCGCCCGGTGGAGCGCTGGTCGTCATTGAAGCGTTGATCGACGATGCCCGCCGGGAAAACGTGCAAGGGCTGCTGATGTCTCTTAATATGCTCATCGAATTCGGCGACGCGTTCGATTACACCGGCGCGGACTTCCGCGGATGGTGTCGCGAGGTCAGCTTCACCCGATTCGAGGTCATCCATCTGGCCGGACCGACCAGTGCGGCCATCGCCTATAAATAACCGCCCGTTGCTCAGCTCACGCCGCCTCCCTCGCTGCACGTGCAACCAAAAGGAGCCAAGGTTCGAACAACGCTTTTCTGAAGAGATGGCTAAAGATTTGAAGCAACTGCCCTAACGACCCATGACAAGCACACGAGAGTCATCTCATGGATTAAGATCACAGGAGTGTTTCCCTCGTCGGCCATGGAACGAGCAATTCCTCATTAATGGGGCGACAGAGCCAGTGCTTCACGCACCGCATTCCTCAAACATCGTGCCACCTGCGCATTACTCTGCGGTGAATAATGCCACCCCCCCTGAATGAACCGCTCCGCAGGGGGCACAGATTGCACACAGGATGTCGGATCGGCGTAGGAGGTCCCGGCCTTCTGAAGCACTTGTCGTCCCATTGGAAGCGGGCTCAGCGGTCCCTCAAGCTCCGCATTGTTCTCTGGGAAATACACCACCAGAGGGATACTCCCTTCCGACTGCGCCGACTTTATGAAGGCCTGTAAAATCGCAGCGTTCACTGACAACAACGCCTCATCAGAGATATCCAGGCTGACAGTTTCCCAATGAGGCAATAGGGTCAGAAGAACTCGAGCGAGATAGGAACGATGCATCCAGCTCACCTGCCAATCCCCTGGCCGGTAACCCCGATCATACTGTAAGGCAGGAAGCTCATCGATCGACTTCTTGGAATAGAGCGCTTCGGGAGTCAGCGGAGGCACATTCAGTCGTGTGAGGGTTCCTTCTCGGAGGATGAAACGCGGTTTGGCAAAGGGGAATTCACTCCAACCTTCCCGACTGGTCATGGCCGAGTGATAGAGCCGCATGGACCGTTCCACATCATCCGAGATGAAGCCGAAGATGACGAGCTTCGGGTGCCAGGGACGAACATCTTTTTCGTAGCGCAGATACGCCTGATCAACGGCATAGCCGCTCACGCCGAAGTTCAACACCTCAAACTCAGGCCCCAAGGCCTTCTCCAAGAGATAGCCCCAACTCTCTTCATACGGCACGTTATCCCCAAACGTAAACGAATCCCCCACCAGCGCAATCCGCGTCTTCGCCGAAGCTTTGGCAAACGAAACGCCTTCCCTCGACGCGCGGATCCCCTCCGCGCTGGAATAGTACAGCCCGTTTGCGCTCTTTCGGTTGGGACCCAAGGTCCATCCCATGACGTCATCATACGTGAGGTAGGACAGGCGTCGTCCCCCGCCACTCGTGAGGAGCTGCCGATAGAACGCTGCCACCTGCTCCCAGTTCCTCGGAAGCAGCACCCGCCACCGCCATTCCTCACCGTCTCGCACGATGGTGGTGCCCAGCCGAACGGTGACCTCACCCGTCAGGAGTACGACCAGGACCATGATGAGATTCATGGTCACGGTAAGACGGAAGTGGGAAGATCCCACTCGACGGCTGGTGACATACTGACGAATGATCACGGCCGTGGTAAGGCCCCCTATCCCCAACGCCAGCAGAAAGACCCACCCGGCTTGACTGGTGATGAACAACGCCCATGAACGATCCCCGTTCATGGATATCGCCACGGCCATCACGGCTATCGACAATTCCCACAGGAAAAGGCAGGTGAGCAGCAGCCCTGTCTGTTCGCGCGGATGGTTGTTGGGCGTCATGAGCCTCCGAGATGATGACCTGACACATCGGGTTGGGTCAGGGGAACCCCACTACGCAAATGTAGCCCGCTTCGTAGAAACAGAACCCGAAGTCCCAGGATACACTCTGAGTTCTGCATACCCGAGATAGCCTGAGCGTCGTCTCGATGAACGATTCTATCGACATCCAGCTCAAGCCCCTGTGTTGGGGCACAGCTCGCCGCTGCACAAGCCCAGAACAACGTTCGGGGACCTGTTCAACAACTCATTAAAATTGGTTGCGCATATGCTGCCGAGGCCGTGGAGATCGCACGACCCGATATGTACTGACATCTCGATCAAGTGTGCGATGCATTGAGTCTTTGCCCAACCACCGCATCACCATCCCCATTGGGACAATCAACAGATAATAAATGAGCCCGAGTATGATCTTCGTATTGATGGCTCCGAGCACATGGCCGACCCTCATCCACCCCGCATGAATCTGTTTCAAACTGCGCGGGGCGATCCCGCCGAGCATCATCAGCGCCCCACCGACCACCAGAGCCCACAATCTTGGCGATTCACCTCGAAACACAATCGGCCAGAGTCCGATCACCGAAAACACCCCGCCCACGAGCAGGCCAAAGTTCCGCAAGTCTTTTACCGTAGGCTGTTGCCCGGTTCCGTCCATTTCGCCGTCTCCCTAATCGAGCTCAAATTCTTTTTGCCAATTCGTATCCGTCTCCAGCGGCCTCTGCTGTGTCTTGTAGAGCACGCAATTCTCTAAGACCAGCACATCCATCTCCGTTCGCATGAAGCAGCGATAGGCATCCTCAGGGGCGCAGACAATGGGTTCTCCGCGAACATTGAAGGAGGTGTTGACGAGAACGGGATAGCCGGTGTGCGCCTCAAACGCCTTCAGAAGGCGATAGTATCGGGGATTGGTCTCTTCATGTACCGTTTGGATCCGAGCAGAATAGTCCAGATGCGTAATCGCCGGCACATCGGATCGAGGAACATTCAAGAGATCAATCCCCCACAAATCTGAGCGACCTGGAGGCAAGGGGAGCCGTCGCTTGGGCTGCACCGGCGCCACCAGCAGCATGTAGGGACTGTCCGTATTCATTTCAAAAAAATCCGAGACACGTTCTCGCAAGACCGAGGGTGCGAACGGCCGAAAGGATTCTCGATACTTGATCTTGAGGTTCATCACTGATTGCATTTTCGTGTTTCTGGCGTCTCCAAGGATGCTTCGGCCGCCGAGTGCACGAGGGCCAAACTCCATGCGCCCCTGTAACCAACCGACCACCTTGCCGTCAGCGAGATCTGTCGCAAGTCGGCGATAGAGCTGGTCGTCGCCGAGTAATTCATACGGCGCCTCGACCTGTTTGAGGAATGATTCAATTTCGTCATTGGTATGCTTGGGGCCTAAATAACTCCCCTGCATCCGGTCAATCCCGGTGGCACGGCGAGGTTGGTTCTCGTAGCCATGCCAGGCGCTCAGTGCGGCACCCACCGCGCCTCCCGCATCTCCCGCTGCGGGCTGGATCCAGATCCCTTTGAATGGACCTTCTCGTAAGATTCGCCCATTGCCGACACAGTTGAGCGCCACACCACCCGCCATGCAGAGATGCTCGACTCCGGTTTCCTGGTGCAGAGTTCGCGTGACACGTAACATCACTTCCTCGGTCACCTCCTGGACTGAGCGGGCCAGATCCATCTCCCGCTGGGTCAATTGACTCTCAGGTTTCCGTGGTGGCCCGCCGAACACCTCATCAAACTTGTTCCCCGTCATGGTCAACCCGGTACAGTAGTTAAAATACTCCATATTCAACCGAAACGTGCCGTCCGGTTTGAGATCGAGGAGATGGTCATAAATCGCCTTGACATACTTGGGTTCCCCATAGGGGGCCAACCCCATCACCTTGTACTCTCCTGAATTGACCTTGAAGCCAGTGTAGTAGGTAAACGCGGAGTAGAGCAGCCCCAGTGAATGGGGAAACGGAATTTCCCACAGGGGGGTCAGGGCGTTTCCGTCACCCAGCCACGCCGACGTGGTGGCCCATTCCCCTACACCATCCATGCACAGAACAACCGCCTTCTCGTAGGGCGACGGATAGAATGCCGAGGCGGCATGCGATTCGTGGTGTTCTCCGAATAACAACGGCGGAAGCGTGGCCTGTGTCAGATCCGGCGCCAGGGCCAGAAACTCTTTCCCGAGGAGATTCCGCAGAAAGAGCTTCTCCTTCAGCCACACCGGCATGGCTGCCACAAATGATTGAAGGCCGATCGGCGCAAAGGCCAAGTAGGTTTCGAGCAGCCGTTCGAATTTCACCAACGGTTTGTCATAGAAGACGATATATCGGAGATCTTTCAGATGAATTCCCCCCTCCCGTAAACAGTACGCCACGGCATGGGAGGGAAAATGTGGATCGTGTTTCTTTCGCGTAAACCGCTCCTCCTGGGCAGCGGCCACGATGTCGCCGTCACGGATCAGACAGGCCGCGCTGTCATGATAGAAAGCCGAAATACCAAGAATGTAGGTCACAAACGACTCCTAGGCTTTTCTTGAACGCGGCTTGAGACTGACCGTTCTCGGGAGAGAATGATGCTGCCGGTCTCCCATTCAAATCCCTCGCCCGCACTATTCACGACGGCTTGTGCCCATCCGCCGACTCAGAGTCATGAGAGACGAGCCTGCCTGGCCAAACCAGGCTAGCCCGTGCCACCGTCTACAATCACATTGCAGCAGCGAAATCGTTGGCCTACAATTTGAGTGTGGCTCGGCTTGTGCTGCAACATCATATTGGCGGTTGCAGTCGAGACGTTCATGAATCATACGGGCTAGAACAGGGTGTAAATGAAGGGCGCCACAGCAGACCCTTGCGTGAATACGATCAATGACCCAAACAAGAGCAGCACAGCCAGGATCGGTAACAGCCAAAATGCTTTTCGTTCCTTCATAAAGGCCCAGAGCTCTACCAGAAATCCACTCATACCTATCTCCTGTCAGTAAACCGTGGAAAAACCGTGGAACAATTCTTGGAAACCCATCGGGATCGCCGTGAAGGGACTCTCAGGCGTTGTCTACCCCACCGACATTTGAAACTGCAAGCCCGCACGGCCACAGATGAGGAAACGGCACCTACTCATTACCGCACAGATCATCGCTGCGCGAGGTAAAGCAACACTCCAGCACCTGGTCAACAGCTGGCCACTTGTGGATCCCACACGAACATCTCTTCCTAATCCGCCGCATACAATACTAAGGAGACCTTCATATTTTCAACCACAACCTGTTCTCCCTTCACCCATGTCACCTTGATACCATGAACGGCCTGGATGCCTTGGTAATTCCTTGAACCACGGCATTCTTACTACTCGTCGGCGATTCATTGCTGATCTCGATCAGCTTGCGGCGGAACCTCCTTCTTTCACATGAGTCTGTACCGTCTACTTGACATGACCTAATTACTCTCCTGCCCCAATACCCAGCAAAGCCTACGCCAGAGCCGATCTGATCTCCATTTTACGTGCTTCCATGAGACCGCTCAGAGTGGGCAGTGATATCGCCGGGGAAGGTCGCCAGGGTTGGGGAACAATGCGACAGGCCACCAGTGCCGGCTGTAGCAAAAAGAGACACCGGACACATAAATAAGCCGGCTGATGGCCAATCTGATTGGCGAATCCTTTTTTGCTGGACAGTCTCACAAGGGGTAGCAAATGAGTTAGAGACTTCACGGAAGTGGACTGATGCTTGCTTGGGAAACTGTGTTGAATAGTCAGGACGTGGTCGACATGCCGACATCGTTACAGTCCGGGGTCCGGCGATTGAATTCACCACCGAGAAAGGGACCGAGTATGAATCTGCGAAAGAGAGTCGTCATCGGAGCCATGGTCTTCGCGTTGGTTGGGGTGCTGGCCCCACCGCCTCTTCTCCTTGCGAGCGATCAAACCCGCGCAAAGGAGCTGATCCAGCAGACCTGTGTGCAGTGCCATCGATTGGAAGGCACCGCGGAATCGCGGTTCAAACTTCACGCTCCGGACTTGATATGGGCCGGCAGCAAATATCAACGGGCGTGGCTCATTCGTTGGCTGACCGGGAAGGAGGCTCCGCTCTATGCCAAGGGCTATCTCTGGGACCTGACGAACGTTCCGACTAAGCACCCGATCGTCACGGAGGCGGAGGCACATGCCCTTGCCGATTACTTTGCCGAGCATAATCGAGACCCACGCGTCACGGTCGGAGCGTTTGACCCGTCGAAGATCACGAAGTTCGACGTGAAGTTCGGGGCAGCGGCCTATAAAGCCCATGCCTGTCTGGGCTGCCACACGATCGAGGAAAACGGCAAACTTATCGGGGGACCACAGAGTGCGGCTCTGCAGAATGCCGGCCAGCGATACAACCTGGACTGGCTGTATCGCTTCGGCCAGAACCCACAGGACTTCATCATCCATACCGGTGAATTTCTGGCCGACGCGACCGACGCACAATTGCGGGCGGTGATCGGATTTCTCGCCGTGCAAGGCGTCAAAGACTTCACGTACTACGAACCTTGGACCAGTCAAGAATTCGCGAACGCGAACGTGGACCGTGGAAAGACCTTATATAAAGAATACTGTGCCCAATGCCATGGCTTCACCGGCAAGGGTGATGGTCCGGCTGCGTCAGGACTTGAGCCGAAACCGGCGATCCATGCCAACATGCCGTTCGACAAACTTCCGCTGGAATACCTTTATAACGTGATCAACCATGGCGGAGTCGCCGTCGGCAAATCACCCAACATGCCCTACTGGGGGCTCACGATCGGCCAACAGGGCGTGGCGGATGTCATCGCCTATTTACAAGTAACGTTTAAGGGAATCCCGGAGGTCGCTGCTTCGACGGGAAGTGGACCGAGTGGCGCCTGTGTACAGCCGCGTAAGACAGCCAAGGCGCCTGACGACTACCTGACCAAAACGAATCCGGTTCCTGCCTCTGCAGGGACAGTTCGAGCAGGCAAGGAATTGTTTTTGAGAACGGCACAGCCCATCGCCTGTGTGATGTGCCATGGAGAACAGGGTGACGGGAAGGGGTTGATGGGTGCTGCGCTCGTGCCGCCGCCACGAAACTTTACCTGTGGTGCGATGATGCGGGAGATTTCGGATGGCCAGTTGTTCTGGATCATCAAGAATGGCTCTCCAGGGACCGGCATGACGGCCTTTGGAGGGTTGCCGGATGAGCAGGTCTGGCAATTGATCCATTACATTCGATCGTTAGCGAAATAAGGAGGACGCCTCGTCCACCTGAGCAATCCGAGCACCACGAGCGCGTCGTCGGGTGAGGAGGCGGGATGCAGGGGAAGGAGGTGGCCAGGCCAATACAGACCTGACGGCCTGCATGTTGTGATGAAGAACAAGTAGGAGAAAACGCATTTTCTGTCATTCAGAAAAGGAGGCAAGAATGAGTGTTCGACGACTGAGAGCAACGCTGTTCAGCATTCCCGCTGCCATCGTGACAGTCCTGGCATGGAATGCCAATGCTGATATCGTGTACGCACAGACTAAGGGAATGGAGGCCCCACCTTCAAAGGTAGAAATCACTATTAAGGACCGACAACATGGCTACGAGACAGCTGGGTTCACGATGCCATCACAGGAGACCATCGTCGTCGTCCGAAACCAGGATTCTGTCACTCATGGGCTTGCGTCAACATTGTTCAAGAACATGGCCGTGAAGGTAGAAGGCGGGACAGAGGTACGAGGGAAACAATTCAGATCGTTTCATGTCGACGCTGGAAAAACGATGACCCTTCGGTTCTCCACGGCCCCCTCAAACTTTGACCCGCAAACCGGCGGGGCCGAAAGTGTCCGGCACTCCCTGTGGTGTGACATCCATCCTGAGGTGAAAGGCGAGCTCTTCATCATTGAAACCCGTGGCGACATCGGAGGGGGCTGAGCAGCGGCCTTGGTGTAGTCGGAAGCGTGCTCTTCATCTGTGAGACAAACTCCTCAGTTCCCTCTCGAGAGGGAAGAGAAGGGAAAGACTCCGGTCCCGGTTAGCATCAGACCATCATTGAAGCCCAGCTGGGACTGGTGGTCTCCTTTCTTAAATGAGCGATGGAAGAGTACGCGGTTCACTGTGGATGGTGCGCGCATAGGAAACACCCGATGAGAGGATTCAAGAGACTCACTGCTCGTGTCGTGGGTGTAGGGCTTGGATGTGTGATCGGTAGCGGAGTGGTTGCTCTGGTGTCGACCGGATGGGCAACGGAGCTCGCGTTTGTGGCTCGCGATGTCGAAGATCAGCAAGCAGTGTGGCTTCCCGGAGAAATTGTCCTTCACCGAAGTACGGATTTCGCGGAACCGTTGATTTTTCGATTTACCAATCCAACCATACGCACTCACGTGTTTGAAGCCCCGGGACTGTTTGAGTCTGTCGAGGAGGAAGGGATTCAGATCACCAGACCGCTTCGAGTGACCATTGCACCGGAAGAGAGCGAGCAAATCGTCGTGGATAGGAGTCGAATCACGAGTGACGCACGTGCCGGCAACCGAGAGACGATCACTTATCGATTCTACTGCCCCCTGCATCGGGCCGATGATGATACGGGGGGAACCATCGTAGTTGAACCGTAGCCAACCTGGCACATCGGTGTAACGCACTCAGTGAACTGATGGTGGGTATTTAGAGCATGCACCGCCCAGGCCTGCACGAATGGGTTGCACATTCACCCTCATGTCGCGCTCCCTTACAGAGCCTGATGATAATCTTGCGTACTCTTCCGGAAGCTCAATCCCATTTACTCCTCGAGGCTCAACATACCAGATACCAGCCCTCCGAGATGATCTCTCCTTCTAACAAATCAGTTTCCCACCTCCATGATCGAGCCTCCTCACTTGACACGTCCTCCCCTCCCCCGTACGCTGAACGACATCATGGGAGCCGCCATCGGCAAAAAAATCTTGGTCGTTGAAGACGAGCAGGATATTGCGCAACTTGTCCAACATTATCTCCAGAAGGAAGGCTTTCGCTCGGTCACGGCCATGAGCGGGGTCGATGCCTTGAAGAAGGTCAAAGAAGAGAAGCCGGACCTGATCATCCTGGATCTGATGTTGCCTGAAATGGATGGCCTCGAAGTCTGTAAGCAGGTGCGTTCCTCTCCCGACACCGCCCTGCTGCCGATCATCATGTTGACCGCCAAAGCTGAAGAGTCGGACACCATTGTCGGACTCGAGTTGGGCGCCGATGATTACGTTACCAAACCCTTCAGTCCCAAAGCACTAGTCGCTCGCGTGAAGGCTCTTCTGCGTCGGATCGACCGTACCCCATCGAGCGGGACGGAGCTCTACCGATATGACGGGCTGACGATGAATCCTGCTCGGCATGAGGTCAGCCTTAATCAGCAAGAGATCCCCTTGACGGCGAAAGAATTCGGTTTACTCGAACATCTTCTGCGGCATCGAGGTCGTGTGCTCACACGGGAGGTGCTCCTGAACGCCGTCTGGGGGTACGACTACTATGGCACAACCAGAACGGTGGACGTGCATGTCCGTCGATTAAAACAGAAGCTGCCGCTCCTGGAAGACGCCATCGTGTCTGTGAAGTCGCTTGGGTATAAACTGAAAGATTCCGACTGATCCGCATGTCGTGGTCGATTCGATGGAAAGTCGCGATAGGCACGCTTGTGGCCGTGGCTTGCGGTCTACTGATCGCCGGCTGGATGACGATTCGATCTCTTGAACAGCGGCACCTCACACAGTTCAGCGAGACCCTGGAGTCGAAAGCAAAACTCGTCGAATACGCGTTTCAAGAGCTGGATCACTCGCTCACGCCCTCCGTCACTCCTTCTCGCCTACAAGATATTGCGCGTGATCTCGACACCCGATCCTCTGCACGTATCACGTTGATCGCTTCGGACGGCACTGTCCTAGCGGACAGTGCCGTCCGTGATATCGATATCCCAACTCTGGACAATCACATCTCACGTCCCGAAGTGACGCAAGCGTTGGCAACCGGCCATGGACAAGACGTGCGCCCCAGCCACACAACCGGCGAACGGACGATGTATCACGCAAGACTGCTGAGGGGGCTTCATGCCGGAGCGCCGTGGGTGGTGCGCGTGGCGCTTCCGCTTGCCCAAGTGGACCGAGCAAGCGATGAATTCAAGCACCAGCTGTTTCTTGCCATCGGAGTGGCCTTTCTCCTGGCCGTCACGCTGAGTATCGGGCTGGCTCACAGCATCACAAAACCCCTCTCCGAGATCGCGGCTGCGGCTCAGGCCTTGAGCGCGGGCAACTCGACGCTGCGCATCAAGACAACCGCGCAGGATGAGGTCGGGCTACTCGCCTCGACCTTGAATCAGATGGCCGACCAACTCCACACCAAAATTGAAGAGCTCTCCGAAGACCGCGCACAGCTCCTGGCCGTGCTGACCTCGATGGTTGAAGGCGTCATGGTGCTGGACGCTCGCGGCCACATTCTCCAGATCAATCCCGCACTCGAACGGATGTTCGGCATCTCTCGGGTGGAAGCTCGCGGACGCCCTTGCGCTGACCTGTTTCGTCATCAGCGGCTCAACAACTTAGTGGCGATGATTCTTCAGGCCCGGACCCCTCATGAGGATGAAATCGTGCTCCCGCTCAGCGGACGTCATCTCCAGATCGAGGCCTCGCCCGCAGGAGGCGAGCGGGACAACGAAGCCTGTATCGTCCTGGTATTCCATGACGTGACGGATTTGCGACGGCTGGAGAAGATTCGGAAAGACTTTGTGGCGAACGTCTCACACGAGCTGAGAACTCCGTTGACCTCTATCAAGGGCTATGTGGAAGCGCTGCTGGACGGCGGTAAAGACGATCCCGCCATCGCCGGACGGTTCTTGGACATCATTCTGAAACAGAGCGACCGACTCAATCTCATCATTGAGGATCTTCTCGAACTCTCCAAGATTGAGTCGGGCCAGATCTCGCTCAAGGAAGACCCACTCGACATGCGAGCCCTCGTCGACCGGACCCTATCCACGATCAAGCCGATCGCCGACCGAAAAAGCCATCGACTCGTGACTGCACTCGACCCTTCGCTGCCCCTGATTGCAGGAGATGACGACCGGCTGGTGCAAGTCCTCACGAATCTGCTCGATAACGCCATCAAATACACCCCGGAAGGCGGGACCATCACGGTCGGTGCCGTATCATCGCCTTCAGCCGACACAACCGCGCCACGACCCAACGCGATCGATCTCATTGTCTCCGACACGGGAATCGGCATCCCCGAACGGGATCGCCCTCGTATCTTTGAGCGGTTCTACCGTGTGGACAAAGCTCGCTCGCGAGACCTGGGTGGAACAGGACTGGGACTCGCCATCGTGAAGCACCTTGTCGAGGGACATGGAGGCCAGGTGTGGGTAGAAGCCAATCACCCTCAAGGCAGTCGTTTCGTCGTTCGACTCCCGATCAAGGGCGGTAAGAGATTCCCCGCTCAGTGGAACCAAGACAGTACCGTATAAGCACCGGCTCCCAGCAACGCGGCACCAGGTAGAGTAAAGATCCAGGCGGAGAGAATCTTGCTCGTGACTCCCCACCGAACCGCAGAAAGCCGTTTGGTCGAACCGACCCCTAAGATGGACGAGGTGATCGTATGAGTCGTACTCACCGGAAGACCGAAGTGAGCCGCAAAGAGCAACACGGTCGCCGCTCCCGTCTCAGCCGCAAATCCGTGCACCGGTTCGAGTTTGACCATTTTCATTCCCAAGGTATGGATAATGCGCCACCCGCCGACGGTCGTGCCAAGCCCCATCGCCACGGCACAGGCCACGATCACCCAGGTCGGCACTTCGGTCGAGGTCAGCTGGCCGGAGGCCACGAGAGCCAGCGTGATGACACCCATCACTTTTTGGGCGTCATTCGCTCCATGACTGAACGCCATGAAACTCGCCGAGAGAAGCTGAAGCCGGCTGAACAGTTTTGTCGCCAGACCTCGATGAACCCGGAAAAACGACCAGCTCACGA